>NZ_JAMPQI010000027.1:0-48445 GCF_028482365.1 Providencia sp. PROV122
TTTTTGCCAAGAAGCATTGTATAATGAAAATCACGATGTTGTCGCTCAATGGCTTATCACGCTATGTGATAAACATATAGAGTGGTCGGCACTTTTTTCGGACAATGACAATGAACAAAGCTCAACAGGTTATGAAATATCAATGAATATTTTAATTCCTTGGCCTTTTGAGTACCAAGCAGTCAAAAATTTCCGAGCTCGCCATGGGTTGACAACACCCATCATTGATCATCCGCTATTAAAAACCCCCATGGCAATAGACCACCGTCCGGATATGATAGGATGGAAACAAAATATGCCCGCTATTTATCACCAAATGATTGATGACTTGATTTCGATTAATCCCGAGCTTCAAGTGATTCACAAGTTATTTTAATCACGATTAATAGGCAGTAATTTACTGACTGTGAATATAGATAATGTCGTGAAGCTGACGTCAAAAAACAAAAAAATTATTCAAAGTAGCGAACGTCAAGCGTTTTTTTTATCTGGAAAATGAATATCAACCGGTATTAGCACACTATAAGATTAAACGAATAATATTCTTTAATTTGCTAAAGAGAAACTGCTTGCAATATTAAGCAGTAGCCGAATTACCTGAGAATACTATTCCGCATGATGGAAATTTCTCTAACATTTAAATTTATTGATTTCGGTGATCGTTTGAACGACCACCTTTTATAAATAGGCAAATATATAGAATTATTCACAGGGCCTAGAATTCATCGCCCCAGTACTCTTCGATAGATATTTAAATACGCCTCCGCCGACTTTTGCCAACTCACATCTTTTGCCATTGCATTTTTTTGGACCTGTTGCCATTGTGCTGGAGAATCCCACAAAGCTAACGCGCGGTCGATTGCGGATTTAAGATCGGCGGCATGACTCTCATTAAACACAAAGCCTGTTGCCTCTTTGCGTTTTATCGCCTCCAATGAACAATCTGTCACGGTATCGGCTAGGCCACCAGTGTTGCGCACGAGTGGTAACGTGCCATAACGTAGCGCGTAGAGCTGTGTCAGGCCACATGGCTCAAAACGACTTGGCACCATTAATACGTCTGCACCTGCAATGACTTGGTGGGATAATGGCTCATCATAACCAATAATCGCGCGTACTTGATCTGGATATTGTGATTGAGCATGGCGATAGGCATTTTCGAGGTCGTGATCGCCGCTGCCAAGTAAAACAAACTGACTACCAGAACTCAGTAGATCCGGTAAGATTTCTAAGATCAGATCCAAACCTTTTTGGCGGGTCATTCGGCTAACAACAGCAAAGAGCGGTTTATCCGTTTGTTGCGCAAGGCCGAGGGATTGTTGCAAAGCCAGTTTGTTTTTTACCTTATTTTTTACACTACGCTCACTGTATTTTTGCGCAATTAAGGCATCACTTGAAGGTGACCAGACTTCAGTATCTATGCCATTTAAAATACCACTTAAGCGCTGCTCGTGGTTGAGCCGATTTAAAAGCCCATCGAGGCCATAAGCATAATGCGGATTTAAGATCTCTTTGGCATAGGTCGGGCTAACGGCGTTAGTATGATCGGCATAAAATAGCCCTGCTTTCATAAATGAGAGTTGACCAAAAAACTCCATTCCATCAACGTTGTAAAACTCAGGAGGCAACCACAGTTCATGAATATGATGGGGTGAAAATAGCCCTTGGTAAGCGATATTATGGATGGTGAACATACAGCGGGCAGGGTAGCCATAGGCTGCAAGGTAGGCACAGGCTAGGGCAGCATGCCAATCATGAGCATGCACAATGTCGGCTTGCCATAGTGGGTCACAGCCTCTGGCGAGTTCAGCGGCGATAAAACCTAATAATCCAAAGCGGCGATAGTTATCTTGATAGGCATTGTTATAACCATCGTGATAGGGGCTACCTTCTCGTTGGTAAAGGTGCGGTGCTTCAATAAGATATAATGGCGTATCGTTATATAGACAATAAAATAAGGTCACTTCCCCTGCGAATGTGTTAAGGGTCGTGACTTTTTGTTTATCAGCAAGTTGATTGATAATAGCAGGAAAACCCGGCACTAAGACTCTCGCATCTGCACCATGTTGCCGCTGAGCGGGCGGGAGTGCCGCAACAACGTCAGCCAGTCCACCTGTTTTTAATAAAGGAAAAAACTCGGCACAAACATGTAATACTTTCATTTTTTACTCCTTATTTTTCTTTGTGGCTGGCTTTATGGTCAGATATAGCGTTGATAACGGTGGCAGCGTCAATGCAATAGAATACTGGCAACCATGTGCCTTGATTGGCTGGCTGGAAATAGGAGCAACAGGATGCTTATCGCTGCCCCCATAGCGTGAATCATTTGTGTTTAATAAGACTTGATATTGACCGTGTAGCCTGACACCAATGCGGTAATCTGCTCGCGTTACTGGAGTGAAATGGCTGATTACAAGCAGCGGGTCGCCATTTTCGGCGTAGCGAATAAATGCAAAAACCGAATTATCGTGATCGTCGACGATCACCCATTCAAAACTACTTTCATTGTGATCGTTATCGTACAGGGCGGGTGTACTGCGATAAGTAACGTTGAGATCTCTGATCAGACGTTGAACACCAGCATGCGGGCTGGTAGGAATATCCACCAGATGCCAATCTAACTCCCCATCATGATCCCATTCACGCCATTGTGCGATTTCTCCCCCCATAAACAGCAGCTTTTTACCTGGGTGCGCCCACATAAACCCATAATAGGCACGTAGCGTGGCAAGTTTTTGGTCAGGTGAGCCTGACATTTTGCGCAATAAGGAACCTTTACCGTGAACAACTTCATCGTGAGATAGAGGCAATATGTAGTTTTCACTCCACGCATACATCACGCTGAATGTCATTTTATTATGGTGGTATTTACGAGCGATAGGGTCTAGCTGTAAATAGCTTAACGTGTCATGCATCCACCCCATATTCCATTTGTAGTTAAATCCAAGTCCGCCAAGGGATGGTGGTAATGTCACCCCAGAGAAGTCTGTCGACTCTTCTGCGGCCATTAATACATTAGGCTGGATACGGTGAAGTAATTCGTTGGTATGCTGTAAGAAACTGACGGCCTCAAGGTTAATATTGCCACCATACTCGTTTGCAATCCATTCGCCGTCAGGGCGGCTATAATCGCGATAAATCATCGATGCAACAGCATCAACGCGTAAGCCATCGAAGCCAAATCGATCTACCCAATAGACGGCATTATCGGATAAAAACTGGCGTACCTCGTGACTGCGGTAGTCGTAGATCAGAGTATCCCAGTCGCGGTGCTTACCTTCTTTTGGGTCAGCATACTCATAGAGTGGCGTACCATCAAAATTGGCTAACCCACTATTATCCGAAGGAAAATGGCCGGGCACCCAATCTAGGATCACATTAATACCTAATCGATGTGCTTCATCAACAAAGTCAATCAAATCTTGCGGCGACCCAAAACGGCTGGTAGGAGAGTAGATACCTAATGGCTGATAGCCCCATGAGCCATCAAAAGGGTGTTCGCTAATAGGCAATATTTCTAAATGGGTGAACCCCATCTCTTTAACATAGGGAAGTAATGTTTCTGCCAGTTCTCGGTAAGTGAGCCAACTATGGTTATTGGCTGAGCGCCGCCATGAACCAAGGTGAACCTCATAAATAGAGATAGGGGCATTGCGTTGGTTCGATTGGATTTGCTGTGCTGTGGGGTGGCGCTGTTTTGGAAGCAGGGAAACAATTGATGTCGTATCTGGTCGTAATTGGCTGCGAAAGGCATAAGGATCGGATTTTAATTGTATTTCGCCTTTTGCATCTAATATTTCATATTGATAGTGAGTACCTGCCTGAATCGCGGGAAGAAAGATTTCCCAAAGGCCATTTTCGGGATGATGGCGCATTGGGTATCGGCGACCGTCCCAAAAGTTAAAAGCGCCCACGACAGAGACTCGTTGGGCATTCGGTGCCCAAACACAAAAATGCGTACCTGTAATATCACCCACTTGGCGTACATGCGCACCGAGTGTTTCAAATGAGAAAGTACGCTGGAGGCCTTTGGTATCTGCATCGTGTAGTAATGTGCCGAAACGGTACGGATCTTCAATAACCTGTTGTGAATTGCCCCAGTTAACCTGCAAAATATAAGTGAAATTAGCGTCTAAGTCTGTTGCATCGCCTGAAAAAAAGCCGCGTTCATCAAGGCGTGATAGTTGCACAACGGGGGCTGCGGTCAACCTATCCAGTACGGTGACCTCTTGAGCATTTGGGAGTAAGACTCGAAAATAGGTAACTTTTCCTTGTTGATGCATACCAAGGAAAGCAAAAGGGTCACGATAATGTCCGGCAAATAATTGATCGATGATCAGTTGTTGCTCTGATGGTTTTTCTCTCTCTTTCATCACCTCTCCTGAATGAAATCAGTCGCAGCTAGCCGCCTTATATTATCGTTTTCATGATTAACTTTTAGATGCTAAAGGTAGCGTTAAAACGAGCGCTATTTGTTATTATTTATCTTTTCAATGATACAAAATAATAGTCCACAATTTCATTTGATAAAAATATTGAGATAAGTCAATAACTATCAAATTAGGAATGTTTTATATTTTAATATAGCGATAAAACAATAAAGCTGCTTGGTGTTGAAGTAAAGTCATCAAAAATAGATGAATTGGAAATGGTTTTGTTTCTTATGATAATAAGTCTAGGTGCTAAAAAGTCAACATCTATAACTAGTTGAATCTATGCGTTTAAATGCTTTTCAATTTCGGATGCTCTTGATTAAATATTACTGTCATTTATTGATGTGAAATATAAAAAATTAATTAATGACAAAACTAAAAATTAATATTGTTAAATGGAATTCTCTATTGCTTTATTAGCATTAGTCCGTAAATATAAGGGTAGTGATTAATAAAGTGTGAGACCCAGAGAGTTATTATGGATCAACCAACGAGTTCAACCGAAACTAATCAAAAAACGAAGAATGAAAAACGTAGAAAAGTCTGGATGGTAATTGCTTCAATTATTATTGTTCTACTGTTTGTTGCTTATGGTGCTTATTGGTTTTTGGTATTACGTTTTCAAGAATATACTGATGATGCTTATGTCTCCGGTGTGCAAGTACCTATTGTTGCGCAGACTACAGGTAATGTGACTCAGGTTAATTTTGAAAATACCGATTTGGTTAAAGCGGGTGATGTGCTGGTGGTTCTGGATAAAACCAATGCACGGCTAGCCTACGAGCAGGCAAAACATGACCTCGCAACCACGGTGCGCAAAACCAAAGAGCTGTACATTAATGGTGATGAATACCAAGCGCAAATCCAAAAAAATCGTATCTCACTTGCGCAAGCACAGAAAGATTATCAACGCCGCGCCGCTTTAGGACGAAGTGGGACTATCTCTAAAGAAGATTTACAACACTCCCAAGAAGCGGTGCAGTTGGCGCAAGCAGCCTTAGATATCTCCATTCAGCAATATAATGCGAACCAAGCACTATTGCGCAATACCGAGTTGAGAAAACAACCGGCAATCCAACAAGCCGCAGATAATGTGCGCAACGCATGGATTACTTTGCAACGTACAGAGGTGAAAAGCCCTATCACAGGTTATGTTTCGCGTCGTAATGTGCAAGTCGGTTCACAAGTCGGTCCGCAAGGCTCTTTGATGGCTATTGTGCCAGCTCAACCCGTTTGGGTGGATGCGAACTTTAAGGAAACACAATTAGAAAAGGTGCGCATAGGGCAGCCAGTAACACTCACCAGTGATTTTTATGGTGATGATATTGTGTATACCGGTAAAGTGGCTGGTTTGGATATGGGAACGGGGAGTGCTTTCTCTTTATTACCTGCACAGAATGCAACAGGTAACTGGATTAAAGTGGTACAACGTTTGCCTGTCCGTGTAGAGCTAGACCCTGAACAGGTTGCCAAATATCCGTTGCGTATTGGGTTATCAATGAATGCAACGATTGATATTAAAGATCAAAATGGCCCTGTGCTAGCAGAGGTTCAGCGTGACACGCCAGCATTTGAAAGTGATGTGCTGGTGTTAAAGCTGGCGGATGTCGATTCGGTGATCGACACGATTATTAACGAAAACGCGGATTAGCCCGAAAGGAGTGGCTGTGGCAGATATTCAACCACTAAAGGGCTCAAAGCTGGTATGGGCAACGATTGCATTGTCACTTGCAACCTTTATGCAGGTGCTGGATTCGACAATCGCTAACGTTGCCATCCCAACCATTGCTGGTGATCTCGGTGTTTCAATGTCACAAGGAACATGGGTGATTACCTCATTTGGTGTTTCTAATGCCATTTCCATTGCGATCTCTGGGTTCCTTGCTAAACGGTTTGGTGAAGTCCGTGTTTTTATATGGGCAACCGCTTTATTTACCATCTTTTCATTACTTTGTGGCTTCTCTGATAGCCTTGGCATGTTAATCTTATTTCGTGTTTTACAAGGTGCTGTTGCGGGGCCGGTGATCCCCCTTTCACAAAGTCTGATCATGCGTTGCTACCCCCCTAAAATGCAAAATATGGCATTGGCATTTTGGTCAATGACGATCATTTTAGCCCCGGTGTTTGGCCCTATTTTTGGTGGTTATATTAGTGATAACTTCCATTGGGGGTGGATCTTCTTTATGAACGTTCCACTGGGTATTTTTGTGGTTATTGTAGGCTCTATTATCCTTAAAGGAATGGAATCGAAAGTAGTCAATGTCCCGTTTAATTTGATTGGCTTGGCATTATTGTCAGTGGGTGTTGGTTGCCTTCAGGTCCTGTTGGATAAGGGGAAAGAGTTAGGATGGTTAGCCTCTGATGAAATTGTCACATTAGCGGTAATTTCCGCGATAGCATTGGTTTTTTTGGTTATTTGGGAACTAACAGACAAAAATCCAGTTGTTGAGCTTGCACTATTTAAATCACGTAACTTCACGATAGGCACGATTTCCGTTAGCTTAGCCTATATGGCCTACTTTGGTGCTATCGTTCTCTTGCCCCAGTTATTGCAGGAGGTCTATGGGTATACGGCAACATGGGCGGGGTTGGCCCTTGCGCCGATAGGGTTATTGCCCGTCTTGTTCTCTGCCCCCGTCGCGAAATTGTCAGACTTCCTTGATATTCGCTGGATAGTGACATTTAGTTTTGTATTCTATGCGATTTGTTTCTTCTGGCGGGCATATACCTTTGAACCAAGTATGGGCTTTTCTGCCGTAGTTTGGCCTCAGTTAGTGCAAGGGATGGCTGTGGCTTGCTTCTTTATGCCACTGACGACGTTAACACTGTCAGGTTTACCCCCTGAAAAACTGGCGTCGGCGTCAAGTCTTGCAAACTTCTTCCGTACTCTTGCAGGCTCGATAGGAACATCAATCACAACCACGATGTGGAGTGATAGAGAGTCGCTCCATCATAGCCAGTTAACGGAATACATCACTGACTATAACCCTGAATCGCTAGAGATGTATAAAGAGATGGCGGCACATGGCTTAAGTCATGAGCAGACATCGGGCTTTATTGCGCAGGAGATCACTAGCCAAGGATTAATCATTGCGGCCAATGAAATCTTTTGGTTATGTGGATGGGTGTTTATTGGACTGATTATCACCGTCTGGTTTGCAAAACCGCCTTTTGGTAGTAAAGCGTAAGTTAAATACGATAAGAGCGCTAACGATTAGCGCTCTTATCTTTTGAAGCTTACGGGTAGACAATATTGAGTGTCGCCGTGGTTTTGAGGGTGCCTTGGGTTGCTCGCTGAGGGTCCCATGCATAATAGTAAACAGCCATTGGAATACTAAAGTGCGGTTCCAGTTGGCCTCCTGCATTTACGTAAAACAGCGACGTTGCATTACCTCGGGAGTTTGGATTTTGTGAAATCACCACAGGGGTATTTGGCGCATTAGTTTTAACTAAGCGTAGCCCGATACCTTGTGCGGCATTGGCTGTTTTATCAATCAAGACCGTATTATCTGAGCTAAGCAGATTATTGCTAGATAAAAAGACATCGATCGCTCTTTCTGCCGTATTATTTGCGCCCCCAAGGTTCTCACAACGCATATTCAATGAAAACGGTGTATAGCCAGCTTGGTTTCCATTAATGACTTGATGGCGGCTTAATGTTGGTAATGTGACAACAAGCCCCGCATTTTGGAAAGCGCAGGTAGTTAATTTTGGTGCATATTTTAATATTAGTGGCTGACCGAACATATCACGGTCATCATAGGGCCAGTTAAAACCGTTAAATAACCATTGTAGGATTTTCAGAAGTTGTTTAACGGGCCATAGCACAATATCAAAAATTGACATTCCGCTTAAATCTGTGACGAAGAGAATATCATGTAGATGGACGGTATCACCGGCAATGAGCGTGCCTTGTTTTGGTTCAAGCGTAAATTTAATCGTCACTGGCGTATTTAACTCAGAAGCAGAGTGACGACCTGATTTATTCAGTTTCTTATTCGGAATATCATTAATGATTTGTGCCCTGACATGATATTTCCCATTCATAAAACTCAAAATGGTTGCATATTGGTTGTCAGTATTCAGGATTTTGGTATAACCAAATTCGCTTTGGCGGGTGGAACAATTAAAGCTACCCGAGTACTGTGTCGATATGGTCGTTGTCCACTCGGGGGTGGCGGGGGTGAGTTTATCCGACAAATCAATGCTAATTGGCGAAGCATAGCTTATGCCACTTTCATGGCAAATTGCCTGACTATAGCCGCTAAAGAGAATTAGGATTAAAAAAAGATAGGATCGCATCATGACATTCATCTCGTTATTGGCAAACGCCAGTGGGGCCGTCAAGGTTGTCTGGTAAGTTATGAATGGTGCAGTGACCCTCATTTAACCGAATAATGACCGACTTAGGAAAAGCTTCCGCTTTTAAATACAGCACACTGGCTTGCCCTACATAGCCAATCGCTTCTCCTTGAAGGTCAGTTACTTCTGCGCCGAAAGGTAATGCACTGCCATCTTGTCGTAATGCACGACTGAGCCAAGAGGTGCGCGTATCGGTTTTGAATTTCACTAAATTCACTGAACCTTCGATTGGTGCGCTATTTGCCATATTGCCGATAACTTCAGCGCCTTGTGTATTTTCTGTATTTGAAAGCATAATCGTATTTTTACGATATGGCGTTGCATAAGGTACTAATGCCAGTCCTTCTTTATTGGTCACGATACTTTGGTCGCCATTCACCATTAAGCCTTGTGCATGGGGCGCTTTGACGATGGTCATTGTATTGCCGATTTCGTTAGATGCGAGTATATCCCAAGGTATAGCGACTAAGCTGCCGCGTGCACTCAGCCCAGTTTGATGGTAGTCATTAGATTCACTGAGTGAACTACCAATAGTGGAAACATTTGAGCGATAAGCCATATTGGCGCTTGCCATGTTTTGGCCACCTTGCTGATTACTGCCGGAAAGTGAATAACTCAATCGGTTTGCTTCCAGAGCCGTACCACTTAAAGAAACGGTACTTTGTTGATAGTGAGAATCGGTAGCAGTAAGGCCTGTGCTGACCCATATATCATTATCAAATACAGACAGAGGTAAACTGATTGAAATATAGTAGCGATTTTCTTCTTCGCCTTTACCATCCCGTACTCGGCTAGCGGACAGTGAATAGCTGATATCTGAATACGCATTCGAGTAGCCTAGTTGGTACTCGCGGGTTGTTGGGGTAGTCGACCAATAGTCACGTTGGGAGCCGGAAACGTAGAAGGTTCCCCAGTTTTCAGGTAAGCGCTGATTTAAATTGATCGTGAAGGTATTTTTTGGACGAACCCCACGCATAGAATCCCACGTATTTATATCGAAAGCAGGTAATTCACGATGAGGCAGTGTCTCTGTGGCCTGTTTTTCTAAAGTTTCCTGATATAAACGATAACCTTCATGGGCATGAATCGAATCACTGAAGCTATAATAGCCTTTGGTCGAATAGCGATAGGCGGCTAAGGTGAAATTGGTAGCTGTTGTATTGAGAAACTTACTGTATGACACTCGCATACTTTGGCCTTTCTGCGTGTCATTAGGTAATTGAGTATTGGCATGTGTGATATCGAGAGAAACAGCACCAATAGGTAAGTTCCAACCAGAGCCGACCAGATAAGCTTGATAATCTTCACTTGCAATCACCCCCGTGTAGCCAGTGATTAGGTTATTAAAACCATATTCAAAGGTGCCTTGGAGAAATTTGGGCTGATAGTGACCATTTTCTTGGTTCACCTTACCAGCCAGCAGGGCATAATTACTTACCCCCTCTTTTAACATCCCCGGTACGGCAGAAAATGGAACCGTAAAGGATTGTTCTTGCCCGTTGGCTTCTTTTACGATCACTAACAAATCGCCAGCCGACCCCGTTGGCTGAATATTATCGATGGTAAATTGCCCTGGTGGCACGTTTTCTTGGTAAATAATACTGCCGTTTTGTATGACTTTGACAAGGGCGTTAGTTTGAGCGACACCTCTAACAATCGGGGCAAAGCCTTGTTGTGAAGTGGGGCGCATATTAATGTCTGAGGCGAGAGAAACGCCACGAACTCGCACTGAATCAAATAGTGTTCCCTGGGAGTAAAAATCACCTGCAATAAAATTGGATTGATATAATGGTAAAGCTTTGCGTAGATAGCGTGTATTATTTTCCCATTTTAAGCTATCACCTGAATGTTTTCGGAGTGAGCTGCTATCGCGAAATTGCCAAGAGCTAAAATTGAGCCCCGATTCAAAACCCGCGTAGAGATCATCACTCGATGATTTATCACCATTTTTATTCTTTGTTTTATAGTAAGTCGCGTTATATGAAAGCATGGCTGCGGGGATACCCTCTTCCCAAAATTCGGGAGGAACATAGCCCACTTCGTTGCGCAAAAGAAAGCTTTGTGGAATAGACATTTTGATGCTTAATGTACTGATATCGACATTAAAGCTACCACCTTGCACCAATTGTTCTAATGTATATTCCTGCTCTTCATCCGATGTTTCAGGTAATTTGATCCCTAAAAGTCCAGCTTCGCGTTTACTAAGAAAAATACGGTTGTGAGAGTCTGTAAATATAAAAGGATAACGGCCTTTCCAATCGCCATTAATAAAGACATCCATCTCTTGTGTACCCGCTGGCATGCTTTGCTCTTCATAAAAGCGAGACAGATCGGATTTCGCGGAATCACCAGCGAGTAAAGAGGTATCAAAACTCACCCCCCAGCTTTTTGATGTTCCAAGAATTAGGCAAACTGCTAATAGGCTCCTATGGCGGCCATGCAACTTCATTATTACAAGCTCTCTTATATTTTATTTTGCAATCACATCTTTATTTTTATAGGCGCCGAGATCATCGACATAGAGCAAACTGTATTTTTGACCTGCACTGACAGCGGTTTTAGTTGGTGCTAAAGCATGTGAAAACGGCGCTACCATGAGTGAATCGGTCAATATTTTTTTACCTTTTTTATCATCAACATTCGCAAGAGTGACGTAATAAGGACTATTGTTAGTGATACGGAATTGTTTGTTTTCCGCTTTCACTTCAATCTGTTCGAGTGCTTGTTCAACACCGGCTTGTAAGTGGTTCGGACGATAGAACAGTTTAATACGTGTTTTAATCGCCAACTGCATCGTGTTTTTCCCTTGCAGATGTTCTGGTGTTGGTGGGATATCTAATATATTTAAATAAAAAACAGATTCGCGATCGGTTGGCAGCGATGCGGGGAGTTTTTTAATGCGTAACTGTTGCCCATCATTCCCTGATACCTTAACAACAGGGGGAGAAAGCAAAAAAGGAACATTGGCTGTTTCTGGTGTTGAATTGATATCACCATCGTCAATCCATGATTGGACTAAGGCTGGATCATTTCCATTATTAATAAGTTGTACGATGGTTTCGTTATTTTTTTCTGGATAAATAACGCGTGTTCCATTAACAACAATATTAGCAAAGGCAGTATTAATACTAGCGAGTAAGGAAAATAAAATAAGTAGGCGCATAATAATAAACTCAGAAATAGCCAAGCTAATAAAATAGCCTGGCTATTTGGGTAAATAATTACAGATATGAAATGGTATAAGTGACGTTAGAGCTTAAGCTACCAACTCTTGCTGGCAGAGCATTCGTTTTATAGTAATAGATATCTAATGCTAAGGTTTCAGTGTTAGAGTCGTTGCCTTTGATATCAGTAACGAATGGTTGGTTTAATAACAGAGGAATTTGGTCTGTTGTTTTAGTAATGGCGAAACCAACGTTACGAGAAACGCTCGTGTCATTTTCATTAACTGTGGTATTTTGCAGATACTTACCATCAGTAGAAATATTATTTGCAGATGAGAAATAAATTTTCAGAGGGGTATCAGCAGCGCCGCTTGCAGAAGTACAGTTAGAGAAAGTGAGTGATACTGTTTTTTTATTTTTAGTAATAATGCCTTGAGTCGTGCCTGCATCTTCAACAGTGATTGGATTTAATGCAACAGTGAAATCCGCACTTTTACCGCCATTGATAGTACAAGTTGTATCAGTAATTGCGCCACTAAAGTTAATTACACCACCAGCTGCTTTTTCAGCAGCAAGTGCTGGTGTAGCAGAAAGAATTAATGCCGTTGCAACTGATAATGCAAATTTGTTATTCATTTTCTTCTCCGAGAAAAGCTGTATATATGTTAATAAAAGAGGAATGGCAAAGTTTGCGCCTTCTGTTATTTATAGAAATAGAAAGCCATCCTCAGCCAGTTTAAAAAAATTTATTAATTACGTTGAATTTAAAAAACAGAAATACGAAACGGCACTTTTTAACAAAGGCGCTTTATATTTCAGCCTCATTTAAATTTGAGGGTAATTTGATTTATATCAAATTTTATAGGGCGCTATTATACGTGTAATCATTTGTTTAAAAAGAGGGGGATTATTACTCATATTAGATTTAAAAATTAAATATCGAATTAGGCTCGGAAAAGATTGCTGATTACGTGTTAAAGGGCGTATTTTGAAAAGAGGGTGGTGTTTTATTTTTTAATTTCAGTTAATTCAGAGCTATATGTATTTTTTGGCTGCAAAAGTAGAGTTAAAAACTTGTTACCAAACGTTTCATTTTGTGGATTTGTATTTCTTTATTGATTTTAAATCAATATGTTAAGTCAGGTACTCCTTTGGTAGTAGTTGATAAATAGTCAAAATACATAAATTTTTTTGATGAAAATCATTTTAATAATTTTATTTTATTCAAATTTTTAATCTTAATAAATAAGTTTAGTCAAAATAAATATTTATATAAAAATGAAACTATTCTTAATATGTATTATTGTTAATAAATATATTCACCATGTGAAATATTTTTTTGATATAAACAATGACGTATCGATGAGTAAATATTAATCAATTTTAGGTTTTAACTATCATATTAATAGCTAATATCTATAAAATAACCGTATTAATAATAAGGTTTATTTTATATTGGCTCACTTCGAAAAAGGTCTGCCAGTTAAACTTAATTTATCGAAAAATGATTTATTCATTTCTACAGGTTTCATTATCGGCAAAAAACAAATTAACTTTATTATTAATTTACCTTTTCTTTTGCACATAGAAGAAAAGGCGGTGAATTTTTCAACATGGGGGGTATTTTGCACGATAAATACCCATAACGAATTGTTATTCTTTGTTATTGTGGGTTGAAAAACAGCCACTGCTTATTTTATTTCTAAGGGATTGTATTAAACACGGCGATATAAGCGAATCAGAATAGTATCAATTTAATGATGATTTATTGCCAATAATCAGTGACTTTACTTAATTATGGGTATAAAAGCACTCGAAGTGGAGTGCTTATTATTTTATTTGTGGGGTAACTATAGGGCTGATTTCGGAATGACACCTTCAAATGTCAGTTTCGGGCGATCTGGCTCTTCTTGTGTGAGTGGGGTAACTTCTTTGAAGCTTTGTTGGCAGCGGATAACAAGGTCTTGATAGTCAGCCGTACCTCGGCTTTTCCAAGCTATTTCTTTTTCAGACAGTGTTCTTTGTGCTTTAGCAGGCGTTCCTACGATCAACGTATTATCTGCAAATACCGCTTCTGCTTTCACAAAGGAGCAAGCGCCAACAATAGAATTCTCGCCAATCACGGCGCCATCCATAATGACACTGTTCATTCCAACCAAGGCATTACGCTTAATATGGCAGCCGTGCAAAATCGCACCGTGACCAATATGACCATTTTCTTCAATGATGGTATCGTATTGCGGGAAACCATGCATAACACAGTTATCCTGAACATTAGCCCCTTCTTTAATGATCAAGCGCCCGAAGTCTCCACGTAAGCTCGCATTAGGGCCAATATAAACATTTTTTCCGATAATCACGTCGCCAATGATCACAGCGGTTGGATGCACAAAACTTTCTGGACTAACAACTGGCGTGATGCCATCTATCTGATAAAAAGGCATATTGAGTTCCCCTTCTGTTTAAGTTACATCGGTATTTAAGAAGATTTATGCCGCGATCTCTTTTAATACACCGCCAAAACGTCGGAAATAGGTTGTAGTCGGTTGCGGCAGTTCCCCTACAGTTGTTTCGCATATTTCGCTGACGTAGCGTGTTGCTGCTACTTCAACACGCTGGTAAATATTGATACACAGATTCCTGGCTATTTGCCCCTCCCATTGTGCGGGAAGTAACTCATCGGGTAGCAGCGGATCTTTTAATACCACTCGGCGATAAAAGTGGATCAGTAATAAGCGTAGTTGAAAGCATTGCTCAGGTGTTATTTGCTCATCCGATAACTCTTTTAATAAGAGTGCGAGTGGGCGAAATAACACGATAAATTGGTGATAATGTTCAGCCACCTGTTGTAACGACCAACTGTCTGACACCAACTCTTTTAGGTGTTTTTCGGAGCGGTTATAGGGGTAATCTGCTCGAAAGTAGATCACCTCTTCACTTGCATTAAGTTCATTAAGTAATGAAGGAATATCGCTTTGAGCGCTACTTGGTGCTGCCATCAGTGAGGTGCTAAATTGACCAAATCCTAACCAGCTTAACTCTTTTTTGAGCCTTGCTTTTTCATCTTTGTCAGCGGCTTCAAGTAACAATAAATCCCACTTGCCATCCCAATTGGGTTGCTCACTTTGATAGATTTTACTTTCAGCGTGACGAAATTGGTTTTGACCACGTTCAGATATTCGGTAATAGCTACGACGACCGATTTTTTCAGCATCTAGCCAGCCTTCTTTTTGTAAGCGAAATACAGAAGTACGGACAAAGCGGTCGGTAAAGCCCATTGGTTCAAGTAAATTGGTTAAGCTACCAAGCCATACTTCGCCCCCGCGGTGGTGTAGCGCATCGCCATAAAGAGAGATAATGAGTGATGTTCCACTAATTGGCTGGCTGGTTAGCGCATGCTGTATAAATTGGTTAAGTTTAGTTTCCATTTTGTCATTATCCGATGAATATCTGTATCAAAAATATGAATGAATAGTAGACAAAAACATCTTGCTTGTCTTCTATTTGCTACACAGGGCATTGTTATATTAGGAAACTAAAATTAAAGGCACCCCGACATTTATCCATTGTGAGGTGCCTCGTAGAGAAGATTTATATGGCGATCCTTGTATCAATAACACGAGCCGCTTTGCCTTGTGAACGAGGGATATCACCGCAATTAACGATACTGATCTGTGTGCTCACACCTACCATTGACTTAATTCGATGCTTAAGGTTATGGCAGATATTACAACGCTCATCATAGGTCAGAAGATCGGGTTTTTTCAGCTCGACGCGAATAGCTAAGCTATCCATATTCCCTTTACGGCTAATTTCTAGCTGGTAATGAGGGGAAAGCTCTTTGAACTGCATGATTTGCTCTTCTATCTGCGATGGGAAAACGTTGACTCCACGAATGATCATCATGTCATCAGAGCGGCCGGTAATTTTACCGATACGGCGCATATTACGATTAATCCCCGGCATTAAGTGGGTTAAATCGCGAGTGCGATAGCGGATAACAGGCATAGCCTCTTTTGTTAGGGTAGTGAATACTAACTCACCTTTATCGCCGGGCGAGAGTGTTTTTAGGGTATCAGGTGAGATAATCTCCGGATAAAAATGATCTTCCCAGATTGTAGGCCCACTTTCTCCGGCATCGGCACACTCCATGGCAACACCTGGCCCCATGACTTCTGACAGGCCGTAGATATCAAGCGCTTTGATGCCTAAGCGAGTTTCAATTTCTGTTCTTAATGCCTCAGTCCATGGCTCTGCACCAAATACGCCTAGTCTTAGTGAGCACTTACTTGCGTCTCCGCCCATGATTTTCTCTAGCTCATCAATGATGCTTAGACAGTAAGAGGGGGTTACCATGATGACGTCAGGTTTGAAATCAGCAATTAATTGAGCCTGTTTTTCTGTCTGACCACCAGACATAGGAATAACGGCTGCACCAAGACGCTCAGCACCATAATGAGCGCCTAAGCCACCGGTAAATAGGCCGTAGCCGTAGGCAACGTGGATTTTATCTCCTTTCGTGGCTCCCGCAGAGCGTAGGCTACGAGCGATTAAATCAGCCCAATTATCAATATCTTGTTGGGTATAGCCGACAACAGTGGGGCGACCCGTCGTGCCCGAAGAGGCATGAATACGGATGATTTTATCCATGGGCACTGCAAAGGTATTAAATGGGTAATTCTCGCGTAGATCTTGCTTTGTGGTATACGGGAATTTTTCGATATCACTCAGTTGCTTGAAATCGTCAGGATGAACGCCGGCCGCATCGAATTTTTTGCGATACATCGGCACATTTTCATAAGCGTGAGTGAGTGTCCACTTCAGTCTTGAGAACTGCAATGCCTCGATTTCATCTCTCGATGCAAACTCAATTGGATCAATAGTGTGTTGTAGAGTGCTCATAATTGCTAGTCCTTATAATTATTGATATCCGCATGCTTTAAGCCTTTTTTGCGATATATTGCCGAGTCAGGGCGGGTATATATGCAATGGCGAAAAGCGAGTGCAGTATTGGCCTGAGCAGGTGTAGGGTTTCAGGCGTTTTTATTTTTTACCCATCATTCATCTCATTAGAACGGTGTGATTTTGGGTAGGTTAATCGGTCTAAACTCGTTCAATAATCATGGCTATGCCTTGGCCCACACCAATACACATGGTGCATAAGGCATAGCGCCCTTGGCGACGATGTAATTCGTTCACGGCGGTAATCGCCAACCTTGCCCCACTCATACCAAGAGGGTGGCCTAAGGAAATGGCACCACCATTTGGATTCACTTGTGGCGCGTCGTCAGGTAAACCTAATCCTCTTAGTACAGCGAGTGCTTGAGCAGCAAAAGCTTCGTTTAGCTCAATCACATCCATTTGTTCGATTGTTAGCCCCGTCATTTTGAGGACTTTTTGGGTAGCGGGTAATGGTCCTATCCCCATAAACCGAGGTTCAACACCACAGGTTGCTGTTGCGATAATTCGTGCTTTAGGGGTTAACCCCTGAGCTTTAGCCGTTTCTTGGGAAGCGATAATCAAGGCGGCTGCACCATCATTCACCCCAGAAGCATTACCTGCTGTCACTGAGCCATTTTCACGAAACGGTGTTTTTAACTTTTGTAATTGTTCCAAGGTTGTTTCAGGTCTTGGGTGTTCGTCTTCTGTAACAATCGTCTCCCCTTTGCGATGTTTAATGGTGACGGGGATGATCTCTTGTGCGAAAACGCCTTGTTGACGAGCCTGTTCGGTGCGTTGTTGGCTACGTAGAGCAAAGGCATCTTGGTCAGCTCGATGAATGCGATACTCTTCTGCAACGTTCTCCGCCGTTTCTGGCATCGAATGTGTTGAGAACTGCTTTTCCATCAGTGGATTGACAAATCGCCAACCAATTGTGGTATCAAATATTTGTGCTTGCCTTGAAAAGGCCGATTCTGACTTACCCATAACAAAGGGTGCGCGGCTCATTGATTCGACACCGCCTGCAATCATAAAATTCGCTTCCCCCGCTTTGATACTTCTAGCCGCAAGTGCAATTGCATCAAGGCCTGAACCACAAAGACGATTCACGGTAGTGCCCGATACGGATAATGGAAGACCCGCTAATAAACACGCCATTCGTGCGACATTACGGTTATCTTCACCAGCCTGATTTGCGCAACCTAGGATAATGTCATCAGTTATTGACCAATCTAATTGAGGATGCCTTTCCATTAGAGCCTTTAAAGGTAAAACGGCGAGGTCATCAGGGCGTACAGAGGACAGTGCGCCTCCGTAGCGGCCAATTGGGGTTCTGATACCATCACAGATAAAGGCATCTCTCATCACTCTTCTCCTGTTAAACGGTGACCTAGGCGATGCGCTCGCCCATAGAACCAAGCTAAGGTTTTGCCTTGTTGGTTGACAATTTCTACTTCATATAAGCCAGTACGTTTGCCCTGATGCTTAACGTTTGCGACTGCGGTCAATGTATCCCCTTCATATGCAGGGCGGATAAAATCAATAGAGCAGCTTGAGGCAACAGCGGCGAGTCCATGGCTATTGCAAGCGTAAGCAAACGCGGTGTCAGCTAGGCTGAATAGTTGACCGCCATGGCAGGTTTTATGGCCATTAAGCATGTGCGGAGTGACAGTCATGGAGAGTTGAGCGGCTCCCTCAGAAACTTGCTCTATCACCATCCCCATCGCTTTTGCGCAAGCATCGTCACGGTACATGATGTCTGCGGATTGTTGAGCCAATGTTATTGTGGTTTGTGAACTCATTGCAGCTCCTTAGCAGGTAATGACCGCACCCCAGCAACCAATTGGCGCAACAGGGGATTCGCCCGGTAGCGCCCGTCGGCATAAAACTGCGATAACTGATCGAGTGTATTAAGGATATGTTGCCAGCCAATTTCGGCGCCCCAAGCGAGCGGCCCTTTAGGGTAGTTCACGCCATAACGCATTGCGTTATCAGTATCTTTTGGGCTAGCGACGCCTTTATTGACAACATCTAAAGCTTCATTGCATAGCATGGCAACCGTCCGCATCGTCAATAGGCCGGGATAATCAGGTAATACAATCACGTCCTTGTTGAGCGATTGAAAAAAGGCAATGACACTCTGGTTTTCTTGGTGGCTGTTTTGGACTGCACAACTGATTGCAATTGCGTTTGCTTTGGCATAATCAGCGGATAAATCAAATTGCACCATGCTCTGATTGGCTTTTTGCGCTCGTACAGAAGTTAATTCACCATTCGTTAACATAACAATAACATTGTTAACTCGGAGTGTAGGCGATTCGTGGCTATCTATTTTAGATTCTTCGAGAGGGATCCCGTTTTGCCTTAATAATTGTGCAAACTCAGGTAAACTTTGCCAATCGCCTCGAGCCGTAACGGAGGGGGGATTGTTTAATATCACTTTTTCTGCCATTGTGGCTTTAGGCAGTGGTTTGTTGTCATCGTAATGATAAAAGCCGCGGCCAGTTTTTCGACCGAGATGTCCCGCTTGGACCAGCTCTAATTGTTCAAAGGAGGTTTGGAACCGAGGGTCGTAGCCAAATGCTTGAAAAACCGAATCCGTCACCGCGTAATTCACATCATGACCAATAAGGTCGGTCAGTTGTAAAGGGCCCATGGAAAACCCACCGGCATCACGTAGAACACTATCTAATGTTGCAGGGTTTGCGATTTGCTCTTCAAGTGCGCGTAATGTTTCAGCATAAAAAGGGCGAGCAACTCGATTAACGATAAAGCCAGGCGTTGAGCGGCAGATAACGGGAATTTTGCCCCATGCGACCGCCAAGTTTTTTAGCTGTTCAATAACAGCGCTTGCGGTTTCGCGCCCACGAATAACTTCAACCAACTTCATAATGGGAGCTGGGTTGAAAAAATGGAGGCCAGCAAAGCGCTCTGGGTGTTTAAGTTGGCTGGCGATGGCGGTAATCGATAACGAAGAGGTGTTACTTGCAAAGAGGGTATTTTCTTTGCAAATGCCTTCAAGTTCGCTAAATATCGCTTGTTTTATAGTCAGTTTCTCAGCGACAGCCTCAATGACTAATTGAGCCGGTGCTAAGTCAGCCATCGTATGTACAAGTGTAATACGCGCAAGCAGTGCCTCTGTTGTTTGCGCATCCGCTTTGCCCTGCTGAACGCGCTTATTTAACCGTTCAGTTAAAGACTGTTTTGCTTTATTCAGTGCTTGTGTGTTGATGTCAAATAGCAGTACCGTATGTCCAGCGCTTGCTGCCACCTGTGCAATGCCGATACCCATTGTGCCAGCACCAATGACAGCGACGGTATTAAGAGTTAAAGTCATATTAGCGTCCTTTAAACTTAGGTTCGCGCTTATTCAAAAAGGCATCGACTCCTTCGCGATAGTCTTCGCTGCGTCCACCTAAGCGCTGTAAATCACGTTCTAGGTCTAGCTGCTCATCTAATGTGTTAGTTGCGGCACGATAGATAGCTTTTTTGATTAGTCCTAAGCCATAAGTTGGCTGTGTGGCGAGGTGCTGGGCTAATTGATTAACGGTGGTTGTCAGCTCATCATTTTCAGTGACTTGCCAAATCATGCCCCACTGTAGTGCTTGCTCAGCGCTAATTTTATCGCCAAGTAATGCCATCCCCATGGCTCTTGCATGGCCTGCTAATTGAGGTAAGAACCAGCTACCACCGGAGTCCGGTACTAAACCTAAGCGGCAAAAAGATTGAATAAAACTGGCGCTTTTAGCCGCAATAACGATATCACCCGCTAAGGCGATTGCCGCGCCTGCACCTGCGGCTACGCCATTAACGGCACAGATGATAGGCTTCGGTAGTGAAGTGAGTCGGCGGATCAGGGGGTTATAGAAAGTTTCGACGGAATAACCTAAATCCGGTGCCTGTTCGCTAACCGAAACATTGCGATCATTCAAATCTTGACCTGCACAAAAACCACGACCGGCTCCTGTAATCACTAAACAACGCACGGTATCATCACGTTCAGCAATTTTTAGTGCATCACTTAGTTGACGATGCATTTCATCGTTAAAGCTGTTTAACCGGTCAGGGCGGTTTAATGTAATGGTGAGTACGCCATTTTCCCGTGTTGTCAGTATCATTGCGCTGTTTGGCATCTTATTGTCCTGTAAATTTTGGCTGTCGCTTTTCAAAGAAAGCATTGATCCCTTCGCGGCGGTCATCAGTACCTGCCAAGGTGACAAAATATTGGCGCTCAAGCTGTAATCCCTCTGAAAGTGAGATTTCTTGAGCTGCATTAATGGATGCTTTAGCCGCTCTCACGGCAAGTGGGGCGTGATCCGCCATGCGTTGGGCAAGTTTCTGTGCGTATTCAACAACTAACCCATCCACACAAATTTGACTCACTAATCCTGCTTGTAAGGCACGTTGTGCAGGAATCGCCTCGCCCGTGAGTACCATTTGCATCGCAAGGGATTTGCCAACCACGCGAACCAGACGTTGAGTTCCTCCCGCGCCAGGTATTAGCCCTAGGGTGATTTCAGGTAAGCCAAAACGCGCCGTTTCACCGGCAATGACCACATCACTTGCAAGTACTAATTCAAAGCCAGCACCCAATGCATAACCATTGACTGCGGTGATAATGGGTTTGGAAATTTGCGAAAAACGACGCCAAACTTGAGGGCGCCTATCCGTGATCGCCGCCGCAACGGTTTGTTGCTGGAGCTCTTTAAGGTCAGCACCCGCCGCAAAAAAACGTGGGTTACCGGCAATAACGATGGCGCCGATTTGTGGGTCTTTATCGGCTTGTTCAAGGTGATCGACAAGTAATTCGAGGCAATCAGTACTTAAGGCGTTACGCACATCAGGGCGATTCAACGTCAATGTTAGGACGCGATGTTCAATATGAGCTAGGATCCAATCAGTTTGCATATGAGCCTCCTACACATCGAAATCGAGTTCTACGCCATCGCCTTTCGGCCATGCTTGGCAGCTTAAAATATAACCATCCGCAATTTGGTCCGGCTCAAGGCTGTAGTTGACGCCCATTTCAACTTCGCCCGCTTTAAGCTTACATTTACATGTTGCGCAAACACCGCCTTTACAGGCATAGGGAAGGTCTGCGCCTTGGCGTAAGGCCGCATCCAGAATACTGTCGTCTTGGCTATCCATATTGATGGTCATTGTACGTCCATCAAGGTGAATGCTGACTTGGCGGTTATCCGTTGCTAATGTTGCAGATGGGCGGAATTTCGTGCCGGAAGTGTTAAAACGCTCACTATGAATACGCTCTGGCGCCATGCCACATTCAGCTAATGCAGATTGCACATCGTCCATCATCTCTTCAGGGCCGCACACAAAAGCATGGTCAAATTGCTTAAAATTGAGCAAGGTTTTACCCAATGCCATTAATTGTGGCTTATTCACGCGACCGCTAAGCAGTGCACTGTCTTGCTGCTCTTGGCTAAATAGATAGAGCACCTGAAAACGTTCTGCATACTGGTTTTTAAGGTCGGCAATGCTCTCTTTAAACATCACCGAACGGCTATTTTTGTTGCCATAAATTAAAGTGAAGCGGCTGTGTGGCTCAGTTTGTAGGGTGGCTTTAATAATGGAAAGTAAAGGTGTGATACCGGAGCCTGCCGCAACCGCAAGGTAACGACCTTCTGTTGTGACTTGAGGTTGATAACCAAATTTCCCTTGGGGGATCATTACATCAAGGCTATCGCCAACATGAAGTTGTTGGTTAATAAAATTTGAAAAACGTCCTTCGTGGATGGCTTTAACACCAATTTTTAGAACCCCGTCGTCAGGTGAACTGCAAATGGAATAACAGCGGCGTAAGTCTTCGCCATTGACTAAGGCTTTTAGGGTTAAATGTTGCCCAGGGCGGTAGCGATAGTGCTCGCGCAAATTATCAGGAACGCAGAAGGTCACAGCAACCGCATCAGGCGTGTCACGTTCAATTGCAGCAATACTTAAACGATGAAATACAGTCATGAGTGTGCCCTTAAATACATTTAAAATAATCAAATGGCTCAAAGCATTCGAGACAGCGATATAGTGCTTTGCAGGCGGTCGAGCCGAATTCGCTGATTTTCTCTGTGTGTTGACTGTCGCAACGTGGGCAACAGATTGGCCCCGATTTTTCGGGGTGTTCACAGGCTTTTCCTGCTGGCGGCGCAATACCAAATTCACGCAAGCGTTGTTTGGCGTCTTGGTTCATCCAATCTGTTGTCCATGCCGGCGTGAGAACGACCTCGATTTCCACATTGGGAAACCCGGCATGCTCTAAAACATTTTTGATTTCGTTAATTAAAAATTCAGTTGCTGGGCAACCGGAATAAGTGGGTGTAAACATCACTTTCCAGCCACGAGATGTGGCAAAAACATTGCGGATCATGCCAAGATCAGTAATGGAGAGTGCAGGTAACTCAGGATCGGGGATTTGATGTAGTTGCTGCCAGATCTGATGAATTTGAGGGGGTTGTAACCCGCTGTTTTGCAATCTCTGTTCCATAGCATCACCATTCACAATTTGGATAAGCGCGTTGGACAAACTGTAGCTCGGTTAAAATGAGGCCCAAGTGTTCAGTGTGGTTACCCTGTTTGCCACCTAAACGGTATGCATTTTGTTCAGGCATCGTCAGCGTGGCTTGCGCGAAAGTCTCTGTGACCGTTTCTAACCACTGTTCACGTAATGTTCGAGGGTCAACGGCGATACCTACCTCCGCGAGCGCAATCTCGACTTCATCGGCGTGGAATAATTCGCCTGTAAAGCGCCACAGTTGATCGACCGACTGCTGAATTCGCCGATGGCTTTCTTCGCTACCATCACCTAAGCGGATCATCCAGTTACGGCTAAAGCGTAAGTGGTAGAGCACCTCTTTGAGCGATTTTTCCGCGATGGCTGCCAATTGTTCATCTGCGCTGTGAATTAAGGCTTGATAAAGCGGAACATGGTAGGCATCCATAAAAAATTGGCGTACTAGCGTGTCGTTGAAGCCGCCGTTTGGTTGCTCTACCAGCAGTAAGTTGCAAAACTCACGTTCATCTCGGAGGAAGGCAATTTTATCTTCATCAAACTCTGTTCCTGATAGGGTTGCGGCATACGCTAAAAAGTTTCTTGCCTGACCGAGTAAGTCCAAACCGATGTTGGAGAGAGCAAGGTCGATTTCCAATTCTGGTGCATGACCACACCATTCACATAGCCGTTGAGCCAGGATCAATGCGCTATCGCCTTGCCTTAAAACATATTGTTTGAGTGCTTCATGCTGATTCATATCGTTGCCTCACATGTTTTTGATGCCATCGGGGATGGTATAAAAAGTTGGGTGGCGATAGACTTTGGTGTCAGCAGGGTCAAAGAAAGCGCTCTTATCTTCTGGTTGAGAGGCAATAATATGCGTCGCTTTGACCACCCAAACGGAGCATCCTTCACTACGACGAGTGTAAGCATCGCGTGCATTTTCTAGTGCCATCTGATCGTCAGCGGCATGCAGGCTACCAACATGACGATGCGCAAGCCCTTGTTTGCTCCGAACAAAAACTTCATATAATGGCCAATCTTGATTGCTCATGGTCTTTTCCTTTTATTCTGTGCTAGGCGGCGGATTTAACGGCTTTCTGTTTTCGGCTATGTGCCATGGCACCTTCGCGTACCCATGCTCCATCTTCCCAAGCCTTGCGTTTGGCATGCACGCGTTCGTAATTACAGATGCCTTCGCCTTTAATGACTTGATAAAACTCTTCCCAGTCGATTTCACCAAAGCGGTAGTGCCCTAGCTCCTCATCCCATTTCAGTTCTGGATCTGGAATAGTCATACCGAGGGCTTCCACTTGCGGTACTGTGTTATCAACAAATTTTTGGCGTAGCTCATCGTTACTAAATCTTTTAATTTTCCATGCCATACTTTGTGCACTGTGTGGGGAGTCACTGTCGTTCGGGCCGAACATCATCAGAACAGGCCACCAGAAACGGTTAATGGCATCTTGTAACATGGCTTTTTGTTCATCAGAGCCGTTCGCCAGTACAGTGACAGCTTCGTAACCTTGACGTTGATGAAAACTCTCTTCTTTACAGATTTTCACCATCGCTCGTGCATAGGGGCCATATGAGGCTCGGCAGAGGGCAACTTGGTTAACAATGGCGGCACCATCAACCAACCAGCCAATCACACCTACATCGGCCCAAGTTAGGGTGGGGTAGTTAAAAATAGACGAATATTTCATTTTGCCATCAAGCATCTTTTGATAGATGTCTTGGCGAGTGCATCCTAATGTTTCGGCTGCGCTATAAAGGTAGAGGCCATGACCTGCTTCATCTTGGATTTTTGCTAACAAGATAGCTTTACGTCTCAATGTGGGTGCGCGAGTTAACCAGTTTGCTTCTGGCAGCATGCCGATAACTTCCGAGTGTGCATGTTGTCCAACTTGGCGGATCAGGTTTTGCCTATAGGCATCGGGCATCCAATCTTTTGGCTCAATATTAATGTCGGCTTCGATTTTGGCCTCGAAGTTTGCCTGATTTTGCTCATTCATTGTTTTCTTCCAAATGATTCGTATTAAATTAAATAAAAATAAAAAATGAATCACAATATTTAACATTAATGCTAGGAATCGTTAACAATAAAATCAATCTCATTTATTCTCCTTTTGCGATTGGCTTCACAATCAATTTAAGTTTCTTGATTTAAATCATAGGGTTAATTTTATGTAAATTAGTGTGGTTTTTATTTGTTAGTAGCTAATGGATAAGTTTTGTTCTTAATTTGTTAAATTGAGGTTGGCATTCGCTGCCCATATTGTGATACATATTTATTTAATATTTGTGTTTGTTGTTTTTTATTTTGGAGAGATGCCATGCAGCAATTAACAAGTTATATAACGGGGAAGTGGTTATATGGTGAAGGTGAAGGCCGCAAAATTTATCATGCATTGACTGGGCAGGCGTTATATGAGGTTACCACTGCGGGTTTACCTCTGGTTGATTGTCTTGATTACGGTCGGAAAAAAGGCGGGGATGCTTTATCCGCCATGACTTTCCAGCAGCGCGGCCAAATGTTAAAAGCCGTCGCTAAATATTTGCTAGAGCATAAAGCGTCTCTTTATGAAATATCAGCACAAACAGGGGCGACTAAAGCAGATAGTTGGGTTGATATTGAAGGTGGGATCGCAACACTCTTCTCTTTTGCAGGGCTTGCAAATCGCGAGTTGCCAGATGATACGATTTGGCCCGAAGATGAGATGATCCCGCTATCGAAACAAGGCCAATTTATTGCTCGCCATATTTTAACTTCCCGCCATGGTGTGGCATTACATATCAATGCATTTAACTTCCCTTGTTGGGGAATGCTAGAAAAATTGGCACCAACGTGGCTAGCGGGGATGCCTGCGATTATTAAACCTGCGACGGCTTCCGCTCAAGTTACTCAAGCAATGGTGCGCCTGATCGTTGAAAGTGGGTTAGTGCCTGAAGGTGCTATTCAGCTAATCTGCGGGGGGATCGGTGATATGTTTGAATATCTCGATTTTGAGGATGTGGTGACCTTTACTGGCTCGGCAGCAACAGGGCAAAAATTAAAATCTCACCCTCGATTACGTGAAAAGTCGATCCCATTCACCATGGAAGCAGACTCCCTTAACTGCGCAATACTTGGGGTTGATGTTACTCCAGAACAACCTGAATTTTCTTTATTTATTAAAGAAGTGACCCGTGAAATGACGGTGAAAGCAGGGCAAAAATGTACGGCAATCCGTCGTATCATTGTGTCGAAGCCCCAGTTAGAAACAGTTAAACAGGCATTATTAAAACGCTTATCGGGTATCACTGTCGGTGACCCTGCCGTTGAAGGCGTGCGCATGGGGGCTTTAATCAATCAAGAGCAGCGTGATGATGTTCATGAAAAGGTTATGTATTTACAGCAAAACGGTTGTGAAATCCTGTGTGGAGGGGATCTTCAAGAGCTGAATGTGATGGGGGCCGATAGCCAAAAAGGGGCATTCTATCCGCCTACCTTGCTCTATTGCGCCGATCCTTATACTAATCAGGCCGTCCATGAAACGGAGGCATTTGGGCCGGTTGCAACATTGATTGGCTATGAGACGAGTGACCAAGCGGTTGAGTTGGCCATTATGGGAGGAGGGAGCCTTGCGGGTACATTAGTAACGGCAGACACCTCAGTAGCGCAAGATGTTATCCGTAGAAGTGCACGGGCACATGGTCGAATGTTGATTCTGAATGAAGCCTCAGCGGCAGAATCAACGGGGCATGGCTCACCATTACCACTATTAGTGCATGGTGGCCCGGGTCGCGCGGGTGGTGGCGAGGAGCTAGGCGGATTGAGGGCAGTTAAACACTATATGCAGCGAACGGCTATTCAAGGTAGTCCTTCTATGCTGACTGCCGTCACCAAGCAGTGGATCCGTGGTGCAGATGTAGTGACGGATCAAGTGCATCCATTTAGGAAGTATTTTGAGGATTTAGTCATTGGCGATACCTTATTGACGGCAAGACGCACGGTGTCGGAAGCAGACTTAGTCAACTTCGCTTGTTTAAGTGGTGACCATTTCTATGCACATATGGATAAAATTGGCGCTGCGCAATCATTATTTGGTGAGCGAGTGGCTCATGGCTACTTTGTTGTATCAGCAGCGGCTGGTTTATTTGTTGATGCGGCAGTCGGTCCTGTGATCGCCAACTATGGTATGGAAAACTTACGTTTTATTGAGCCTGTAAAAATTGGTGATACCATCCAAGTGCGTTTAACTTGCAAGAAAAAGATTAAAAAAGCACAAAAAACGGCAGAAGATAAGCCAAATGGCGTAGTTGAATGGGATGTTCAAGTCTTCAATCAAAATAATGTTGCCGTTGCCTTATACAGTATTCTGACGCTTGTTGAGCGCCGTGAAGGGGATTTTTAGCGGCTGAACGGATACGGGGATGATTCGCCCGTATTCAATAGCAGGTTGCGGTGAGGCTAGCCGCTGTCCAGCCTCTTATCAGCAGTCAGAAATTAATTGTGAATAAAGTGCGCTTGGTTCAGTTGGCTAAGCGCATGATTGACGGCAAAGATCTCCCCTCGGACTTCAGGAACACCAAAGGATTTTAGCCGCGCACTGTGCTTTTGTAAGTAAGCTTGAGCTTGCTCTTCTGACGCAAACAGGTAAATACCTCCAGCCTTTTGTGTCGATGGGTTCTCCGTCCAAATTTTCCAGATAAAGCCAGGTTCATCATTGATAGACTCGGCTAATGTTTTCATTGCATCAGCCATCTGCTCTCCCCAAGGGCCTTGATAAGGGAAATCGACCTGTAAAATCACCTGCATAACGACTCCGATTTTTTGCTTGTTCTATGGATGAGTAGTAGACAGTATAATCCCTAACTGAAATTATTACTTTGATAATTAATGGTGTTTTACGCTATCGCTTTTTCCTGCTTCAAAAGCGGCTAATGTGGCTAAACGTGCTTGTTTATGGTCAACAATTGGTGCGGGATAATCTAAAGTAACGTGGTTAGCCTCTGCCCACTCATGCGGTGTGTGAATATATTTATCGGGTACGGATTGTAATTCTGGAAGCCACTGGCGAATAAATGCACCGTTAGGGTCAAATTTTTTACCCTGAGTGGTTGGATTAAAAATACGAAACCAAGGTTGTGCATCAGTACCTGTCGAAGCAGACCACTGCCAGCCTCCATTGTTTGCCGCGAGTGTGCCATCAATTAATTGCTGCATAAAATATTGTTCGCCGAGTCGCCAATCAATCAGTAAATCTTTCACTAAAAAACTCGCAGTGATCATTCTTAAGCGATTATGCATCCAACCTGTGGTATTGAGTTGTCGCATTGCAGCATCAACGATGGGGTATCCCGTTTGCCCAAGCTGCCACGCTTTAAAGTCAGCATCGGAGCTATTCCACTGAATGTGGTTGGTCCATTCAATAAAAGGCTGGTGGCGGCATAAGCGTGGAAAAGCGACGAGTAGATGATGGTAAAACTCTCGCCAAATTAATTCATTAAGCCATGTGAATGCCCCGCTATCTGGGGAATCAAAAAGCGGTGGATACTCAGCGAGCAGGCGATTTAAACATTGCCGTGGTGAGAGTACCCCAATTGCCAAATATGGGGATAACAGGCTAGTACCCTCAATTGAGGGAATATCGCGATGCTGTTGGTAATGCTGCACTTTTAGGCGACAAAATTGCCTGAGTTGTTGTCGTGCTGCTGATTCACCCGCTGGGAAATGTGGCGCAATATCGACGGCGTGATGCGCAAACAAGGGGAGTGATAGGTCATCGATAGCAAGTGCTTCCCCTCGTGGTTGAGGTGCTGGTAAGGAACGAAAATCGGTGGTCACTAATTGGCTAATAAAGGCTCGACGAAACGGAGTGTACACTTGGTACATTTCGCCTTTCTGATTTGTGACGGATTTTGGTGGTAATAGTAAGGCATCATCAAAAGCATGCACTCGGAAAGCGCGTTGTGGGTGATGAATCAACCATTCGTCTCGCCTATGCTCATTGAGTTCATATTGATGATTGAAATATAGGTGGTCAACTTGCTGCTGTTGAGCAAAATCCAGTACCCATTGTGCGGCACTTAAAAAATCGGGGGTTGTTTGGCAAAACAGAGGGATGCTTAATTTGGCCAGCGAGTCACGAAGCGCAATGAGATTTTGATGCAAAAAGGTGATTTGCCGAGAGGAGAGGTGATGTGCTCGCCATTGTTCTGGTGTAGCCGTAAACACGGCGAGCACTTTAGCATCAGGATCAGCACAAGCAGATGACAGCGCTTTATTATCGGTGACACGAAGGTCATTACGAAACCAGACTAGGTGACAAGCCTGTTTTTTCGCCATCTTCTGCTCCTTTGCCTTACATCAGGTTTAATCCAATTTAGGGTGCTGATTAATTAATGACTGACGCTTTTTCTCTAGCTCAGCGATCTGTTGTTCAATATCTTCAACTTTCTGTTCAATATTGTCATAGTGCTCGCTTAAGATCTCTTTCGCCTCTGCTCTATCAGATGCCGCAGGCGTTGCCCCTCTTAATGGTTTGTTTGCGGTCTCTGGCATAGTAATACCAGTATAGAGGCCAATTAAGGCGATAACCATTAAATAAAAGGCGGGCATATACAGATTATTGGTTGATTCAACTAACCATGCTGCTACTGTCGGTGTGGCACCGGCAATCAAAACTGAAATATTAAAGGCGATTGCGAGGGCGCTATAACGAATGTGCGTTGGGAAAATAGCCGGTAAAATTGATGCCATCACCCCTGTAAAACAGTTCAGTAGCACAGCTAAAATAAGCAAACCAACAAAAATCAAGCCAACAGAGCCGCTATCAATGAGCATAAAGGCAGGATAGGCTAACACTATCAGACCTAAACTCCCCGCAATAACGAATGGGCGGCGACCAATTTTATCGCTGGTTAAACCAATAATTGGTTGGACAAAGAGCATACCAATCATAATGGCAATGATGATCAGCACACCATGGTCAGCAGAATAGTTTAGGTTATGCGACAGGTAACTTGGCATATAAGTCAGCAACATGTAGTAAGTCACGTTTGTTGCGATAACTAAACCAACGCAGATCATCAAACTTTTCCAATATTTAGAAACGACTTCACGGAAAGAGACTTTCGGTGGATTTTGAATATTGGCTTTATCTTGTTTTTCGAGCGTTTCAATGTGTTGTTGGAATGCTGGGGTCTCTTCAAGTGCATGGCGTAAATACAGGCCAATGATACCTAAAGGCAGTGCAAGGAAGAAAGGGATCCTCCAGCCCCATTCGTGGAAGTTTTCTTCACCAACAATACTTGAAATGAGTACCACAACACCAGCACCTAGCACGAAACCTGCGATAGAGCCAAAGTCTAACCAACTTCCCATAAAACCACGTTTACGGTCAGGTGAGTATTCGGCAACAAAGATAGCTGCACCTGAATACTCTCCACCCACGGAGAAGCCTTGGGCGAGTTTTGCTAACAATAGTAGGATAGGCGCCCAGATACCAATAGTCTCATATGAAGGGATCAAACCGATACTGAAAGTACTGATCGACATAATGATAATGGTGACGGCTAAGACTTTTTGTCGGCCATACTTATCCCCTAGGATACCAAAGACGACACCGCCAAGCGGTCGAACTAAGAAGGGAACAGAGAAAGTGGCTAGAGCGGCGATCATCTGTACGCTCGGTGATGCGCCAGGGAAGAAAACTTGACCGAGTACATAGGCTAAGAAACCGTATACCCCAAAGTCAAACCACTCCATCGCATTACCCAGCGACGCCGCAGTGATGGCTTTTTTTAATTTTCCATCATCAATGATAGTAATATCATTAATATTTAAAGGCTTTTCTTTTTTCTTTTTGAACTTCATGGAACCATCCTTTTATCTGAATTTCGAAACGTAATGAATTGCATTCATGATCTGTGTGGTCCATATCTCTATATCTTGCTCGCGCCAGATAAAAACAGAGATCGTTATATTAGAATAGTCGTTATCTGTAGAATGCATCAATATTTTATTTATCACTGGCAAAGATCATCAATATGACGAGTGTTTCATATCGAATTTGCTAAGACGACTTGGGGAAAATCACCGCTAACAATTGCGCAGAGAAGAGCAGGGAATAGAGAAGTGTTGTGAGCTAGTTTGTTGTTGTGCATTTTGTAAAAAAAGCAAAATGAGAACCTTTATGTGACTTAAACAGGTCATCAATAATACAATAATATCGATTAAATGTAAAATGTCGGTTATTTATGCTGATTTTAGTGGCTTTATTAATTTTTTAACCTTGCTAAAAATACTTAATTGGTTTTTATACTTAGTGTGTTGTTTTTTAATAAAAAATTGCGATGTGTTTAATGCTTAATAATATGATGCTTATCTTAAATTTTTTACAAGAGGGGGAGTTATGCAGCAGCGCGCAAAAATATCGCGTTTGACCTATTGGTAAACCATACCATTTATCCGATGGAGGGTATGGAATTTGAGTTATGTATCGATAGCTATTTTTGAGTCTTATTTCTGGTTTGAATTTCGTGAATATTTCTATTTTGATGCCAGCTTCTTGCACTTCAATCACCAATTTAAATATTCTGGCACCTTAACCAATACAATTATTTATCTTATTTTTACTCCTCTAGGATAATCAACAAATTACTTATCATTATCGATATTATTTATTAAATACTCTTATTATGACTGGTTATTAAATAATTGTTAATATTATTGTTTTTTGATATTTCAGCGCACAATGAATATTTAATTTATGCTGTATCTAGATTCTTCTTTTGATATTAGTGGAGGATTGTTCTGTTCTTAATAGCTATTTGTTTTCCTCGGTAGGAACCGCAAATTTAATTCGTTACACTAAGTTTAAAGTGCGTAAATTGGTTTAATAATGATGATGTATTACAGAGAAAATAGATTTGATGCTCTGTGAATATTTTAACCTAATCTGACTGGAAAGAGTGCCATTATGAAAAAACAGACAGTTGCATCCTATGTCGCGAAAGTCCTAGATAATGCTGGTGTGAAGCGCATCTGGGGCGTTACGGGTGATTCACTCAATGGGCTGAGTGATAGCTTACGCCGTCTTGGCACAATCGAATGGTTAGGCACCCGTCACGAAGAAGTTGCAGCATTTGCCGCAGGTGCAGAAGCGCAAATGACGGGTAAGCTAGCCGTTTGCGCAGGCTCTTGTGGTCCGGGTAATATGCACCTAATCAATGGGTTGTATGATTGCCATCGTAATCGCGTGCCTGTATTAGCAATTGCTGCACATATCCCTTCTAGTGAAATCGGTAGTAACTACTTTCAAGAAACGCACCCAACAGAGCTATTTCGCGAATGTAGCCATTATTGCGAACTGATCTCTAACCCTGAGCAGCTTCCTCAAGTGCTTGGGATTGCGATGCGTAAAGCGATTCTAGAAAAAGGTGTCTCTGTCATTGTACTGCCAGGAGATATTGCGTTACGTGAAGCACCGGAAACAGCAAATGATACATGGTATCAGCCGCAAGCTCCGTTGATCATGCCTCAGCTTGCTGAAATTGCGAAGTTAGCGGACGCACTGAACCAAGCACAAAATATCACCCTATTTTGTGGGGCAGGCTGTGCTGGTGCACACGATGAAGTGATTAAGCTGGCGGAAACATTAAAAGCGCCAGTCGTGCATGCACTACGCGGTAAAGAGCACATTGAGTGGGATAACCCATATGGCGTTGGTATGACGGGGCTGATTGGTTTTTCATCCGGCTACCATGCAATGATGAATGCCGATACGGTGGTGTTACTGGGTACTCAGTTCCCATATCGCCCATTCTATCCTCAAGGGGCTAAGATTATTCAAATCGATATTAATGCAGGTAGCTTAGGCTCCCATTGCCATATCGATATGGGCATGATTGGTGACATTAAAGCCACTTTGACCGCATTGCAACCGCACTTAGACGTGAAACAAGATAGGCACCACTTAGATAGCGCATTGAAACATTATACCGAAGCGCGTGAAGGTCTTGATGATTTAGCGAAACCGGGTAAAGACGGTGTGATCCACCCTCAATATTTAGCAAGCCGGATCAGTGCATTGGCGAATGATGACGCGGTATTTACCTGTGATGTGGGAACACCAACGGTATGGGCGGCTCGTTACTTAAAAATGAATGGTAAACGCCGTTTGATTGGCTCGTTTAATCATGGGTCAATGGCAAATGCGATGCCGCAAGCGATGGGGATCCAATCTGTCGATAAACAACGTCAAGTTGTGACCATGAGTGGTGATGGCGGTTTTAGTATGTTGATGGGGGATCTGTTGTCACTGGCACAAATGAATTTACCTGTGAAAGTCATTGTTCTGAATAACGGCGTGTTAGGTTTTGTCGCTATGGAAATGAAGGTAGGTGGCTTCTTAACAGAAGGCACTGATCTCCATAATCCTAATTTTGCGGCAGTTGCCAATGCTGCTGGGATCAAAGGGATCCGCGTTGAGAAGAGTGAAGATGTGGATGCCGCATTGAAGGAAGCTTTCGCTCATGATGGCCCTGTTGTTGTTGATGTTGTCACAGCAAAACAAGAACTTTCTATGCCACCGACAATTAATTTGCAAGAAGCAAAAGGTTTTAGCCTATATATGCTCAAAGCCATTTTAAGTGGTCGTGGTGATGAAGTTGTTGAATTAGCGAAAACCAACTGGTTACGTTAATCGGTCATTTTGACTGATCTGCTTTGCCGAATTAGGCAATTTACGCAGCCAACCAATTAGGGTTGGCTGCTATCTGTATGAGGGAATTAATACCCCGCAGCCGATTGGCTACGCCATAAATGAGCGGCAACTAAGGCACGCCATGGCGAAAATGCCTCTAACCATTTTTCCGTCTCTTTTGCTGTAGGCTGGCTCTCTGCGCCAAGTAGAGACTGCAAATTGCGCCTCACGGCCACATCGCCATGTAACGAGCCATCGAGGTAGTTAAAACCGCGTAAAAGCGCATAATTTACCGTCCATGGGCCAATACCTTTAAGGCTGACTAATTGGTCGGTCAATATTGTGACATTATGGTTGCTGATAGGTTGTGATAGGTCGATTTGCTGACTTAACAGTGCGTGACAAAGCGCTCGTATGGCGATGATTTTACCAGTAGAAAACCCAGCTTGGCGTAGTGATTCATCAGTCACTTTTGACACCTGCTGTGCATCTGGAAAACACCAAATGCCCGATGAGTGTTTTGAACCAGTGGCTTGAATAAAGCGACGACGTATTGCAATCGCGGCTGTTACACTGATTTGTTGGCCAATAATCGCCCACACTAATGCTTCAAATGGGCTTGAAGATTGATATATTCGTAAACCTTGTTGTTGCTTAATCAGCTTACCGATAATGGGATGTGATAAATATTCCGCTTCAAACTGTTCGACGGCTTGCCGTAAACCGAGCATATGTTTCCCTAGTTCAACAACATCGTATTCGCTGGGCCGATTTTTAGCGTTATCAATATCAAGGGTAATGTGTGCCTTGTCTTTATCAATCTCAATAAGTAATTGGCGCCCACAATATACCTTTGCGTAATAAATTACCTTCAACAATTTCGGCAATATTATGTTGATCTCTTAAATGAAAGGCGAAAAAGTCATTCGTCTGATAATGGGGAGGTAGAGACAGCTGGGCGGTTATTTTTGGCATAGAGTAGGCCTTATCGGGATTATTATTTTTATGGACAAAAAATATGAGGTTATTTTGATATTTTTCGTATTTTGGCTTTGATAATTTTTAATTCAAAGGTGATATTTTAATCGAAAAGCGTTAGATTTATATAAAATAAATTTTCCATTTAAGTTAACTATTTGCATTGAGGTTAAACTAAAAAGCAAGGAGCTAGCCATGAACCAATCTGAAGAACATCTCTCCTCAAGTAAAATTAATGAGGGTTCAGATCAAAAAACGGATTGCCCATCAGTAACGGTTGAAAATGAGCCTCTTTCTTCTGAACCCGTCGGTTTTGGGGGATGGCTACTAATCCCTATGTTAGGATTATTTCTTACGCTAATTATCACTCCTTATACTTTATTGAAAGACCTTCCAGAGCAGCTAGAAGGTTTGGAGAAGATGACTGACCCTACGTCATTATCATTTATTCCAATGGCTAGGGAGTTCATATATTTTAACTTACTCTCGAGTGCATTGATTTATGGCTTATTGTTATTCGTATGTTATCTCTTTATTTATAAGAAAAAATTGGCGATTAAAGTCATTATTCTCTTTTACGCGAGTGACTTCATACTATCCATAGCAAGTGTCGTTTTATTGAGTTCATTATTCTCAATATCAGCAGAGGATGAAGATATTGTAGATATTGTCGGTAGTGGGATACGCCTCTTTATTTGGGGCTTATATTTCTTAGTTTCTGTCAGGGTAAAAAATACGTTTGTTAATTAAGTAATAGCGATACTGAATATCGCAAATGTGAGGGTGCATGATTTACTGTAAAAGAGTCTATGATGCCGTTTCGTCTGAAGATGGATACCGTGTATTGGTTGATAGGTTATGGCCAAGAGGGATAAAAAAAGTCGCGCTCGATTATGATGAATGGAATAAAGACGTTGCGCCATCCAATGAGTTACGTAAATGGTTTCATCAACATCCTGACCAATTCGATAAATTTGTTGAAGACTATCATCAAGAATTAAGTCATCATTCAGCGGCTTGGATGCCTCTTGTAGAGAAAGCGAAGCTAGGCAATCTCACCTTGCTGTATAGTGCTAAAGATAAGGTGCATAATCAGGCACACGTATTGAAAGCATATTTAGAACGCTGTATTAAGTCACAAGAATAAGGTTATTAATCAGATGGATGTCAACACACCCGCAGTCTTAACGGGCCCTCAAAAAACACCACTACAAGGCATTAGAGGATGGCTTATTTTACCTATGCTGGGTCTGTTTTATATGCTTTATCAGACTATCATCATGATGTACTTAGATATCCTGCAAGTTAAATCAGCTTGGCACCTTGTGACGAATGAGCAATCTGATTTTTATGTCGATGGGTTTTCAAACGCTTTTTATATGCTACAAATGGCCCAAGGTATATTGATAGTTTTGTTGGCGTGGAACGTTATCGCAGCCCTCAAAGGCCTAAAAATCGCGAAACCTTTATTTATTATCTCGATGCTATTTTATACCGTGATGGTTGTTGTTTCGCGCTTTGTTTTCCCAAATATTTTTGGCATTGAAATTGAGTATAGCTACATTATTAATGTGGTAAATAGCTGTTTCTACTGCTTTATCTGGATCCCCTATGTTTTGATGTCAGATAGAGTCAAGCAGACGTTTATTCACTAGTCGCTCGTTGGCTGCCAGTAGGCAGCCAACGGCATAAAAAGGTTAATTTGCCAGCACTAATTCATTGGTCATCCCACATTGTTCGACAAAAGTCTCATCATGCGACACCAAAAAAAGCGTGCCTTTGTAGTCGCTGAGTAATCCTTCCAATAGTGTTTTTGAATCTAAATCAAGGTGGTTATCAGGTTCATCCAGTAACAATACCGCAGGGGGGGTTGGGCTATGGGTTAGCGCTAATAGCGTCGCTTTTAGTTGTTCACCACCGCTAAGTTGGCTAAGTGGTTGGAGTGACTTATCCCCTCGGATCCTGAGCATGCCCAATTGGGTGCGCCATTGTTCAACGGTAAATGCAGGTTGATAGCGTTGTAGCGCTTCCGCGACGGGGAGGGTTTTATCCAATAAATTGAGATGTTGATCGAGATAACAAAATGCAGGGTTAATTCGGTATTCTCCGGATACCGCAGTAATCATCCCCGCAAGGGTTTTTAACAATGTTGATTTACCGCTGCCATTACGGCCTTTAATGTGCCAATGTTCCCCTGTATAGGCAGTGAAAGAAACAGGCTCCGTGTAGCCATAAGGCAGTTGTAGCTGGGAGGCAAAAATCGTGACCTTACGACCATCTGGCTGGTAATTTAACGTCATTTTCTGTTGTTTATTATGGATCTGTTTGTCTTGTACGTCCTGTAATTGGCCTTGTAAATCGTTCATAACACGCTGATGGCGTTCAGCCACGTTAGATTGTCTTTTTTGCGCACGATTGGTTTGCATATCCAGTAGCAATAAGGACTGAGAGCCACTATAACGAACTTTTTCGCCTTGTTTGCGTCGTTGCTCTGCTTTTTGCAACGTGGCGTGTTGTTGGCGTTTTTCTAGGCGGATTTGGTTGTCTAGCCGTTCGGTTTTGGCCTCAATGGCTGCCATAGCAAAATGTTTTTGTTCTTCATAAAGGGCATAGTTGCCGCCATATTCATGTAGCCCTTTATCGGTTAACTCAAAAATCATTTGCATATGAGCCAGTAAAGCTCGGTTATGAGTAATAACCAAAGAGCCTGCTTTATGTTCTGCCAATTTATTGCTTAGCCACTGGCGACCCTCATGGTCAAGGTGGTTATCGGGTTCATCTAATAACAGAAAATGGTCTTTATGTAAGAAGGCTCGACATAATGCAAGACGAGTTTGCTCACCACCACTTAAGTGATTAATTGGAGCATCTATCATCACGGGTAATTTGGCTGAGTCCAATAAGCTCTGCCAAATGGCAGGTAAGTGCCATTTATCTTCCAATAGCTCTAAGTCCTCCATAGTCGCATTACCCGAATCGACTCTTGTAAATGCATCGACCAAGGGGCTAACACCTAAAGCGTCTGCGATGGTATCTCCTTCTAAGCGTGTGAGCTGGTCAACGTGCATAAAAGGCATCGCCCAACTAACGTAGCCTGAGGTTGGTTGCATTTGTTGAGCAAGTAGCCGCATTAATACAGACTTTCCTTTGCCATTGTTGCCAATTAACGCATTTTTTTGGCATATCAAGGAGCCATTTAAGGGGGGAAAAAGCGCTGTTTGGTGAAATTCGATATTAAGTTGTGAAAAATGACAAGCAACAGTCATGTGCACCTCCTGAGAGCAGGGGGCAGACAACAGCGTGCTATCTTTCAAGAAATGAGACGATTGATGACCATTGTCTGCCAAAAACAGAAAAAGAAATACCGTGTTGGGTATCTGTAAGCATTTTCTGGCAGATCTCAAATCATCGTCGGGGAATACCTTTAGTTAGGTGGAAGAAAGAGTGATTTGATTATTTAATCAAACTCTATGCGTTTAGGCAACTGATAAAGTAGTAGGTATTGTGCTCTATGGGTCAGTATAAATTCCAAAAGAAAAGCCAGCCGATGATAAACCGACTGGCTTTTGGTGCATTGCCAACGAGATTTTTACAACTAAACTGTGGCTGGTTGAGCGACGTTCACATGCTCTGCCAACCATTGTGCGATGCGCTGTTTTTCACTTTCGTTCAGCCACATGCCCAATTTGGTACGACGCCAGATAGCGTCATCTAATTCAGTAACCCACTCATGTTCGACTAAGTAACGTAGCTCTGCTTCATAGACGTTATGACCGAATGCTTCGCCAAGATCGCTGAGTGAGTTAGCGCCTTCGAGGATCAACTTGCTTTGACTGCCGTATGTTCTTGCAAAACGTAGAGCAAGGCCTTCTGGTAGCCAATTGTAACGTTGACGTAGTAAGCGTGCATAACCATCACGATCACAACCTTCAATGTCACCGCCAGGCAGCACACCATTTTTAGTCCATGCTGCACCTGCATTTGGGTAGTAAGGCGCAAGTTTACCGACAGCCGCTTCTGCGAGTTTACGATAAGTGGTTAATTTACCGCCGAAAACAGACAGCAGCGGTGCTTTGCCATTTTCATCGTGAATATCGAGTGTGTAGTCACGTGTAATGGCTTGTGGTGAATCAGACTCATCGTCACATAATGGACGAACCCCTGAGTAATCCCAAACAATATCCGCTTTGCTCAACTGTTTTTTGAAATGATCGTTATAGACTTTTAGTAAGTAGTTCACTTCATTGTCATCAATACGAACATTTTTTGGATCGCCTTTGTATTCGACATCGGTGGTGCCGATAATGGAAAATTCATCCATCCAAGGGATCACAAACACAATACGGTTGTCTTCATTTTGTAAAATATAAGCTTGTGGCTCATCATGAGCGCGAGGCACAACAATATGGCTACCTTTGATAAGACGAATGCCATAAGGTGATTTGAGTTTCAAACCATCGTCAAAGAACTCTTTTACCCATGGGCCAGTAGCGTTAACTAAACCTTTCGCCTTCCAAGTTTCTTTTTCACCAGTGCGCAGGTCTTCTGCTTCAACCACCCATAAGCCATCTTCACGATAGGCTCGAGTGACTTTTGTACGTGTGCGAACCTCACCATTTTTACGTACCACTTCTTGAGCGTTTAATACAACCAAACGCGCATCATCGACCCAACAGTCTGAGTATTCGAAACCTTTGTTAAGTTCTGGCTTAAGGACGGAATTTTGACCAAATTTTAACCCTTTACTGCCGGGCAAGCTGGTACGTTTACCCAAGTGATCATACAGGAATAAGCCAATACGGATCATCCAAGCTGGGCGTAAGTGAGGTTGGTGCGGCAGACGGAAGCGCATTGGAAACGCAATGTGTGGCGCAAGTTTTAATAACACCTCGCGTTCAGCAAGTGCTTCACTCACAAGGCGAAATTCATAATGCTCAAGATAACGTAAACCACCGTGGATCAGTTTTGAACTCGCAGATGATGTCGCACTTGCTAAGTCTTGAGCTTCAAGCAGCAATACAGATAATCCACGGCCAGCGGCATCTGCCGCGATACCAGCGCCGTTTATACCGCCGCCGATTACAATCAAGTCTTTAGTTTCCATGCATCCCCCTGAGATGTTCGAAACGTTTTCTATAATGTTCGTTTTCGCTCATTTGATTGTAATCAAAATCGATTAATATGCCAACTGTTAACCAACAAAAAACAACAACTCGTGATAAAGGTAACAAATTATTTTCAATAACCACACATATACTGTGACTATTTTTACAAAGTGAAAATGTTCGAACATTAACGAAAGAATGTCATTGAGAGCGTTATCGAGAGGGTTAACGAAAAGGTTAAGTTTGGTAGGAAAGGAAAGATGGTAGCCGATACTACCATCTAGATTAAAGTATTAGCACAGCTCGAGCTGTACATTGTGCTGTTCAATCACTTTTTGAATGCTTTCAGGTGGTAGCTTGTCGGTAAATAAATGATCGATCAGATTCATATTGCCGAGGTTGACCATGGCATTACGACCAAATTTTGAGTGGTCAGTGACTAGCATCACACAACGTGAGTTTTCGATAATTGCGCGTTTGGTGCGCACTTCGTGATAATCAAACTCAAGTAGTGAACCATCCATATCAATGCCGCTGATCCCTAAGATACCGTAATCCAGCCTAAATTGTGAGATAAAATCCAGAGTTGCCTCACCAACAATGCCGCCATCGCGTGAGCGTACTTCGCCACCCGCGAGGATCAAGCGGAAGTCTTCTTTTGGCATTAGCAGTGTGGCGACGTTTAGGTTGTTGGTCACGACCCGTAGATTTTTATGATTCACCAGTGCATGAGCCACGGCTTCAGGGGTTGTACCGATATCGATAAATAAGGTTGCACCATCAGGGATCTGGCTGGCAACGCGTTGAGCAATGCGAGCTTTTTCATTTGACCACATGATTTTACGGTCGTGATAGGCCGCATTAACCGAGCTAGAAGGCAGGGCTGCACCACCATGGTGGCGCTGGATCCTATTTTGTTCTGCGAGGTCGTTGAGGTCACGACGGATCGTCTGAGGGCTAACCTCGAAATGCTCAACAAGCTCTTCAGTGCTCACATAGCCCTGAAGGCGAACGAGTTCGATGATTGCATCATGTCTCTGGGTCTGTTTCACGGTGTTAGCCTCTAACTAAATATGTATGTTCTATCTGGAGCGATGGGATGTAAAAGTATGTCGATTATCCCATATTCCCATCAATAATCCGATAATTAACCCCGATATATGTGAGGCATTTGCGATATCAGGACCTAAAATTTCTAAGTTACCTAACACGAGCCAAACAACAACTAGAATGATTAACCCTCTCGGAGCACTGACCTCTTTTTCGGGTTGACGTTCACCCATTAGCCAAACGTAGCTGATCAGCGCGTAGACAACCCCAGATAGTCCACCAAAATTAGATGCACTATACAGCGATTGCCCCCAATTACAGAATAAGGCAGATACTAAAAAGATCGTTAGTAATTTACCGGAGCCTAGCCTACGTTCAACTTGGCTAGCTAAATACCACCACAAAACGAGGTTAAAAATGAGCTGAGATAGGGAAAATTGAACGAATGCAGGGCTAAACCACCGCCAAAGTTCAAATTGCTGCCCTTCCCGTGGCCATGCAAGATAACGTAGCACATCAAGGTGCTGGGTTATGGCTAACCAAAAATAAACGCCAGCACAGATCAGTATGACGGCGATGGTTAAAGGACCTGATTGTGCTTTGAGATTAGCCAAGGTCAAAGTGTTGCGATATTTAAACGCGGTTTGGGTGTTACCTATTTTCCAGCTTGCTTCGGTATAACGGGGGTTTGATGGATCTTGCAAAAAAAGGTTAAGCTCTTGCTGTACTTTTGCGAGATATTGCTCATCTTGAAGCCAAAGCTCTATTTGCTGCTGCTCTGGAACAGGATGGACTTTTAATTCGATATGTTGGCTTGCCATATAATCGACAAAAGCCTGAGCCATTCTGGGATTTGTGAATGAAACAACATGGATCATGAATGGATTTTCTCGCTTAGAGAGCCGTAACGGCTTGTGGATATTCCCTCAACCAAGCCTCAAAACCACCATTGATACTGTAGACGGATTCGAAGCCAATATTAATTAAGTACTGTGCAGCTCCTTGGCTGCTATGACCGTGATAACACATCACCATGATGGTCTGCTCATAGTCTGTTTGTGCTAAAAATGCGCTCAGTGTTTCATTGGTCAAATGATAGGCGCCACTTGCGTGCCCCGCACGGAAGCTTTGTGGGTCACGAACATCCACTAATATCGCGGTGCCATCAACCCAATGTTGGTATGCCTGTGCAGGCGTTAGCGTCTCAAATTGTTCCATAAAATACCGAATTATAAAGGTGATGAAATAATAAAAGACACCCGCAATAAGATACGGGCGCCGTCAGATTAGCAAGTTTAGGTGAACAATTAGTAGAACGAATGCTCACCACGTTGGTGCTCAGTAAGATCTTTAACACCTTTTAGCTCGCCTTCAAACATTTTGAGAAGTTCTTTTTCAATCCCTTCTTTTAATGTGACATCGACCATTGAACAGCCGTTACAACCGCCACCAAACTGTAAAATAGCAAAGCCGTCATCAGTGATCTCCATCAGTGAGACACGACCGCCATGGCTTGCAAGTTGTGGGTTAATTTGTGATTGTAAAACATACTCAACACGTTCGATAAGAGGTGCGTCATCAGAGACTTTGCGCATTTTTGCGTTAGGCGCTTTGAGCGTCAGTTGTGAACCCAACTGATCTGTCACGAAATCAATTTCTGCGTCTTCTAAGAATGGTGCGCTGATCTCATCAACATAAGCGGATAGGCGCTCAAATTTCAATTCTTGGTCTGTTGCTTCAACAGCGTCCGGTGGGCAATAGGAAACGCCACATTCAGCAGAAGGTGTGCCTGGGTTGATGACAAACACGCGAATTTGGGTGCCTGGCTCTTGGTTTTCCAGTAATTTGGCAAAATGAGCCTGTGCTGCTTCAGTAATATTAATCATAATCATTTGCTCAATAATAGTTGACCGCTTTAGTTGGTTATAATACGCCCATTTGCCCCATTCCTACAAGGTGCGACAGAGTGACCAAGCCTGTACTGTCTCTACACCCGCACAAATCAGCAATTGTGCCGCGGCTTGCATCGTCGCGCCTGTCGTCAGCACATCATCAAAAATAGCGACGTGCTGCCCTATGACAGGGGTTGTTAGGGTAAATGCGCCATTAAGATTGCTGTGGCGGTGTTTACGTTTTAATGTTATCTGAGCCAGTGTATCACGAGTGCGCAATAATGAATTTCGTGAATAGGCAATATTTAACCACTTGGCTAAATATTCACCGATAAAAGCAATGTGGTCAAATTCACGTAACCATAGCCGCTTAGGGTGTGAAGGGATTGTCAAAAGCCTATCAGGCTTAGGCCAAAGCTGCTGGCGATAACCATTAAGCCAATGTAATGCGTACACTTTAGCAAGCGTGAAAGCTAATTGAGGCTGTGGGTTAAACTTATAACGATGGATTAATTTACGTAAAGGGGCTTGATAGGGGCTAACAGCGATTAACCGATGCCACGCAGGCGGCTGAATTAAGCAGCGACCACATAGGATGTGGCCTTGTTCGGCTGGTAGTGCGCACCGATGGCAGACATTTGACATGGTTGGGATGCACTTTATGCAGAACGCACAAATCCCGTGATCCACTAATTTTAATGGCTGCTGGCATAGCCAACAGGCACCTTGCATTGTTAGCATAAGCATATTCCTGTGAAAAAAGAGAGTGTAACCATGACGCAGTTGTACTGGGAGACAATCGGTGAAGGTTCTCAAGATCTTGTGTTGCTGCACGGATGGGGGCTGAATGCCGAAGTGTGGCGTTCCATTATTCCGCGAATCTCACCGCATTTTCGTTTGCATTTAGTTGACATGCCTGGCTATGGTCGTAGCCAAGGGTTTGATGCGATGAATTTAGCCGCGATGGCTGATACTTTATGGCAACAGGCGCCTAAAGAGGCTATTTGGCTCGGGTGGTCACTGGGGGGATTAATCGCCAGTCATATTGCACTTAGCCATCCTCAGCAGGTAAAAGGATTGATTACGGTCGCTTCATCACCTTGTTTTCAAGCTCATGAGGGGAGCTGGCCGGGGATAAAATCAACGGTGCTACTTGGGTTTGAACAGCAACTATCGACAGATTTTCAGCGCACAGTCGAACGTTTTTTAGCATTGCAAACGTTAGGCACTGAAAGCGCTCGTCAAGATGCTAAATTGCTAAAATCTGTGGTGCTCGAGCAGCCTATGCCAAAAGTGGAAATTCTAAATGCAGGGCTAGAAATTTTACGTATTACAGATTTACGTGAGGAGCTTAAAGCTCTCACCGTGCCATTTTTACGTCTTTATGGTTACTTAGATGGTTTGGTGCCACGTAAAGTCGCGACATTACTTGATGAACGTTATCCTAATTCACCTTCTGTTGTGATGCGCCATAGCGCCCATGCACCCTTCATTTCCCATCCAGATGAATTTTGTGAATATTTACTGGACTTTCTGGCACGATTGGAAGAGTGACCTATTAGCTCAGTGGCAATAAGCCACTGAGTAAAATGATAAAACTAACGTTGCTGGGTAGGCGAAAATAGGGCATAAGGGGGAGCTGGTGCGTTGTGCTGCCCAGAAAGATGTGCGTCATGGAGCGCTAAAGGGGATTTATCCCCTAGAAATAGTTCGCCATAAGATGGAGGAACGGCAGAGCTGGTAGAGCCAACCGTGTCTTCTGCCATCAACGCCTCGGGTGGGGCGGAAGGCTCAAAAGGGAGTGGTGGCGCGGACGGCGCAAAAAGGTTTGCACGATGGGTTGCCGTTTGTTCTTGGTCGGCGGCGGGTGGTCGGTGGTAATAAAACTTTTTGTATTTCAATGTTTCGGTAGAATAGCCATTTTCAAGGTTATAAGCCGTAGCTTTGCTAATCAGCGTCGTAAGAAAGGCGTCAATACTATAGAATTTTTCAACACCGACATTAGGGTCAAAGAGGGTGAAAGTTGTGACATCATCTGCTGGATTTTTACGGATATAGGCCGCTAATGTATCTTTACCGGCAAAAATTTGTATCCCTGTCTCTTTATTGCCTGTTTCAGCCTGCCGGGCGTCTTCACGTAACCCTAGTTTAATTTCAACAGGCGTTTTTATTTGAAAAAAATAGCTAAGCTCAGTTTCACTCGCTGTGATAAATCCATTTTTTGCCATAAATTGGTCATATTGCTTTAACTTGGGGCAACGCATTTGTTCCGCAGCGGTATTAAAGCAGGCCTCTATTAGGCTTTTATCGGATTTGGTAATGAGTTTTGATAAATTATTGGGGTATCTGCTGAGTAATTTTTTAAATAAAACCTTATTTAATGAGGGGTCGAGCTCATCAACGTTTTTAAGTGCTTTATTTTTCAGTGCATTAAAGTATTGTTCAGCTAATTGATGAACGCTGTCACTATATTTTTTGAAATGTTGGCTGCTTTCAACATCTGCTTTTCGGTGGGTTGCGAGTGATTGTTTGACGCCTAAACCTCGGCGATCAATTTTGCTAGAGCTGGCATGATAGTCTTGATAGCGTTTAATCACATCTAAGGGTTTTTGGATATCAAGTACTTTTTTGATACTTGTTGTGAGTAATTCATGGGAGATATCGGTTTTATTTGAAGTTAAGTGAGTACGATTAAGATAATCTTGCGCTCGCGATAACAAGCTGATGTAACTGTTACCACTATTTTTCACTGAGGTAACGAGGAAATAAGCGGTAAGGCCTTTGGTTAAATTATATTTCACTTCTGATGGGATTGCTTGATAGCCGAATTGACGAAGGTAATTAAGCGTATTATTTAAAAATAGGCTTTTATCAAATCTTGTCATACATACTTCCTCTTTTAACCTGAATGAAGTCATGTATTTTAGTGAGTAATTTGATTAAAACTTTAAAAAAGAGACATTGTCGAGGTCGCGTAAGTCATTCACAGAACGGGGGTGACTTTATTTTATATAAAGGGTGTGAGCAATTACTGCTTTCGGGGCATCCTTTACAGCTTGTTCCGGTTAAACAGGCTGTTATATCGACTTTTTCGATTTTGTTCATTGCGACTAGTTTATCGAGCATCGCTTGGATAAGTGATTTAGGGGCATGGAGTCGTTGGCTGAGTAAGTCGAGGTCAGCTTGCCCATACAGTGCAATTAAATCCCTGATTTGTAACAAGCTGACCATCGTTATTCCCCGTTAGTGGCAGGCTTTGCCTGAGCAGTCGGAACAAGATTTGGCGGTTTGATTTGCCAGATTCAGTGTTACTCTGCTCCGTGCTCGGCGCAATAAGGTAAACAGCACAAGATTAAATATGATAACTGCAACAATAATAATTAAGCTGCTTTGCGGGTGCTGGCTAAAAGTTGCAGCTTGGTAGAACAGAGCCGCAAGGCTATAAGCCACATTCAGCCCCCATAAAATGGAGAATGCCATCCAGCTTTTATTGGTTTCACGAGCGATAGCCCCCATGACCGAAACACAAGGGACATACAGCAAGACAAAAATAAGGTAGCTGTATGCGGCAATATCGGAACCAAATTTGGCTGCCATGGTGCCCATGGATCCAGAAGCCATTTCACCATCGCCTTTACTTGCCTCGATTGGATTAGAAAGTGCACTTAGGGTAAAGGTCTCTTTCAAACTATCCCAAGTTTCTGCGACTGCATCCCCCAACTCATCGAGTAAATCAAAGGATTGGGCATCGAATGGCTCGGCTGTGATATTTTCCGCGGTGTAGAGGGTGTTTAATGTTCCTACAACAACTTCTTTTGCCATCGCACCAGTAATCAAACCAACAGTGGCTTGCCAGTTATCAGTATGCACTCCGATAGGCTGTAAAACAGGGGTAATCACTTTACTGACGGAAGCAAGAGCGGAGTCATTAATATTATCGACAGGTTTTCCTGAAAGGGAAAAACTATTTAAAGCGCCGATAAACATACTGGCAACCACGATAACTTTACCAGCACGGATCACAAAGCCTTTTAGGCGCTGCCAAGTTTGGATCAACAGCGTTTTTAAGTGGGGCACATGATACACCGGGAGTTCCATCACAAAGGGAGAGGCTTCACCACGCATTAAGGTATGTTTCAGTAGCAAACCCGTTAAGATAGCGACAACAATTCCGAGGATATAGAGTGAAAAAACAATACTTGCGCCACTTTTCCCAAAAAACGCGGAGGCGAATACCGCGAAGATAGCGAGCCGTGCACCACAAGACATAAATGGAGCCATTAATACGGTAATGAGGCGCTCACGAGGTGCATCCAACGTACGTGCGCCCATAATGGCGGGAACATTGCAACCAAAACCCACAATTAATGGCACGAAGGATTTACCCGGTAAGCCCAAGGCCTGCATTAATCTATCCATCACAAAGGCGGCTCGTGCCATATAGCCCGAGTCTTCTAAGACAGATAAAAACAGGTACATCATACCAATTTGCGGTACGAGAGGGAGTACGGTATTGATACCGCCACCAATACCTTGTGCAAGGAAGACGGTGAGCCAATCAGGGAAACTGAAATACGCCCCTACCCACTGAATACCATGGATAAAGATGGCTTCTGAGGCACCTTCAAAGAACGGCTGCAAAGCGCCACCAATATTAATTGCCAAGACGAACATTAAGTACATGACAAATAAAAAAATCGGAACGCCAAGCCAGCGGTTAAGGATGAGTCTATCAAGGGATTGCGTTAATTTGTTGGGTTCCGCGGCACTGTTATTGATGGATTTCTCACAAATCGCTGCAATGGATTGGTAGCGGGCATCGGCAATTAACAGTTCAGGCTCTTCATTTAAGCTAGCTTTTAAGTGCTGTTGAGTGGCCTGCAATTGCGCTTCTGTAATATTCGCGCGCTGGCGGCTATAAATATCGCCTTCGAGTATCTGCAATGCTAACCAACGACGTTGTTGTTGACTAAATTGCTGCGCCGAGATCTGCTCAGAGAGTGAATCCACCTCTTGTAATAAGGCCGCCGGATATTCAACCAGCGCTGTCATATTGTTCTGAGGATGTTTATCAATCGCTTGTTTGAGTTTATCAATCCCTGTAGCACGGGTTGAAACCAACGGAATGACAGGGCAACCCAACTGCTGTTGCAGTTTTTCAACATCAATCTCAATGTGTTGGCTTTGTGCAATATCCAACATATTAAGTGCGATGATGCAAGGCACTCCCAACTCCACTAATTGCAAAGTGAGGTAGAGGTTGCGCTCTAAATTAGAGGCATCGACGACGTTAATCAGCATATCGGCTTCGCCGCTTAAAATAAAAT
>NZ_JAMPQI010000028.1:0-39939 GCF_028482365.1 Providencia sp. PROV122
ACAATATTTCGACAAAGAAACCGGCCTGCACTATAATACCTTCAGGTACTACGCCCCAGATTTAGGCCGCTTTACCCAGCAAGACCCCATCGGGCTGGCAGGCGGATTGAACCTGTACCAGTATGCGCCAAATCCGCTGACGTGGATCGATCCGTGGGGGCTGTCTGCATGTGGAGTTAAAGCAAGAGCATATGAGCAAAAAGTACAAGATTTGTATGGAGGAAAGTTATCTCAATCATCAAGAGAATATACTGCAATAGTAGATGGAAAAAGTGTTAATGGGATAGCTGATCATGTTGTTAATTTAAATGGAAAAGTAACAGCTATAGAAGCAAAATATGTGGATAGTTGGGCTAAATCAATACGCAATCCAGAGAGTTCAATTGGAAAAGCATCTTTTGCAATAAAAGAGCAGCAAACAGTTTTATCTCAAGCAAAAAAATATTCAGCTGCATTTGATGAAGTTATATACCATACAAATAGTGCCGATTTTGCAGCACACTATAATACGATTTTTAAAAATGCAGGGTTGGAGAACATAACATTCAAGGTGATGGAATGAAAATAAGCGATAAAGCACCAGGGGCAGTACCAGTTGAGTGGAGAGAGTATCGTTATGTGTCCGATGATGGAAGCAATAACTTTGTTGGTAACGGATTATTTAATAAAATAATCAATAAGATAACTCCAATCATACCTACTAGTGGAGGAGCAATAAGTGAAAACTGTAAACTATGGACTCCTGATGGAAAACTCTTTCATGCTCTCTCATACAAAGGAGACTTAAATGGGTGGCGTAAGCAAATTGAGAAAGGTGCTGCTAATTTAGGATTGATTACAGGTAAGATAATTGATAACAAACTAATTTTAACTACGGGTGAGAATTATAATATAGAAGACTGTAAGATTGAATTTTATTGAGGTGTGTCACTCAGAACCTCGGCTGACGCTTAGCCTTAAAAACCAAGCTTATTTTTTAACACTTCATACGGTGTTTTACCAGCATGAGCTGAGTGGGGACGATGACAATTATAAAATACTTCCCATTCAGCTAACTTTTCATGTAAATCGACATCATCTTTATAATCGATTAATTGATAAAATTCCTGTTTATCTGTTAAATGAGAACGCTCTACTTTCCCATTCAATCTTGGCATAGAAATACAAAAAAAAAGGAAAATCAGGAGAATGGAAAAAGTGGAAGAAGATATGCTAACTAATTTCAAAAGTGAAATGATACTTTTGCTAAAAAATAAGTTAAATTTCTTTTTAAATTCAAGAGCAAAAGAAATAAACATGAGTATTTTTTCTTTTGAAAAAGATACTTATGATGAATCTCTTTATTTGAAGTTAAAGATTAAAAATCATAAGTGTGATTTAATAAGATGGACTGATGATTATCATTCTTTTGATGATACAATAAAAAGAATGGAATCAGCAGGATATAGCAGTCAAGATATTGATATTATAAATGTTGTCTTGTCACGGTTTGGATATATTTTTCGAGTTGAGACAAAAAAAAAGACAAATAGAGATTTGAAATTATTTTTTTTCATCCTTCAAATGAATAAGATTAGTAATAGTGATGAGTTTACGGACGAAATAAAAACTGAACTCTTACAGTCATTTTTATGCGAACTATTCTTACATTATGAAACCTTTTCTAGATTTAAGTATATAAAAAATAAAATTTTTTTCTTATCCGACAATCTTGGTTACATTGATTTCTTAGATGCTATAAATGAAATTCATGATAGAAAAGAAGATATTTATCACGGGATATACATTAAATTATTTCATACTGAAATACTGAAATACATATCATTTGGTGATAGCGATCTTTATAAAGAATTAGAAATTTCATTTAATGATAGATTAATTGAACACTTAAATCCTGTGAGATTTATCAATTTAACCAAAAAAAATGAAAGCGGATTTTTTAGTATATTAAATGATATAACTGAGCCTCTACAATCAACACAAGAGCTTTTCATATCAAATTTAATTTTAATAAACTATACATTTTTCATTTTAAAAAAAAATGTACCTAATATTATAGAACTGAGGAAATATATTAATAATGATGAGTATTTTATATTTATATTAAAATTGATAATTAATAGAACCATAATGTTACCTAAAAGTAAACTTATTAATATAGGCTTATCCGATTGCTTAGCTAAAATTAATGACTCTGAATGTGAACATCTAAGTAATGTACTTACTGAGTTAATATATGACCCACCGCAATTTGATAAATCTGAATCATAATATCCAAGCTATCAATTGAATTTAATTAACAAATCATCAAGAGATTTATTACACTCACAGCGGTCTGAATGGGTTACCGGAGGTGTTGAACAAATATAACGGAAATATTGTGTGGCAAGGGCTGCATCGCGTTTGGGGTAATTTACAGCGTCAGGCCCGCCCTACCGGTGAGTTTAACAGTGAACAAAACCTGCGTTTTCAAGGACAATATTTCGACAAAGAAACTGGCCTGCTCTATAATACCTTCAGGTACTACGCCCCGGATTTAGGCCGCTTTACCCAGCAAGACCCCATCGGGTTAGCGGGTGGATTGAATCTGTACCAGTATGCGCCGAATCCGCTGACATGGGTGGATCCGTGGGGGTTGCATGTTCAGCATGGAATCGATGTATTAGCTGAAGATTGATGGGTTCAAGGTGCTCACGCTCATATTGATAAAATAGCAATTGCAATTACATCAGGTAAGTATGGGAAAATAATTTATACCCTGTTTTTAGTAAAACAAATGTAGACACAATTGCTTGGAAAAAAACAGAAAAATCAGATCAATACCTAACAGAACCCAAAAATAAAGCTAAAGTAATAACTTATCTAGAGATATGCTAAAGTAAGATGGCCTACTAAAGCCGCAGAGTGGAGTCACTTACAAAAAGTATTGAATAATAATAGGTTAGTAAAAGGTGTAACAGAAAAAATCAAAGCTGTTAGAGATGAAAAAAATAATTGATATAATTGATATAATTAAATCCAAAGGTTTTTTTAACTCAATATATTTGGATGAGGATAGGAAGTACCTTTTGTCGCTTTGTCAAAAAGAGAGTTTTAAATCAGCAGAAATTTATACTATTAATATAAGTAATTTTTCTATTGAGTTATGTATAGCGAGACAAAAAAATAAAAGTTATGAAGCTATTAGTGTTTCTCAATGTACTGATAATGCTAATATTAATATGCATATAACGGATAATTTAGGAATAATGAATACCCCCCTAAATCAGTTTTTTCAGTTACAAGGTTCATCATTGCCAACATTTTCTGTTTGTTCTAAAGATGACATAGAGCAGATAGAATTACATTTTACTAATGGCTGTAAACTTATCTATGAAAACAAAAAGTCCGTACCTAACATTCTATTTAATTTCCTGTTTACAAATAATGGTTAGTTTTATAATCCTGATAAAGTTGACAGATGGTTTAAATTTTTAGCAGTATGCGCCGAATGGGGTAGGTTGTGTGGAACCATTGGGATTGAGTTGTAGTTTTTATGGTAAATCAAAGCGATGGCGAAATAATGAAACCGGACGTTATACAAAACGGCCAACGGATCCATATGAATTAGTTCATAATGACTAAGTAAAATATGGCAATGTTACTGTCCACTTCCCATTAATTGAGACGCACCAACTTAGAGTTTTCTAACTGTTTACGATAGGCCTCCGGAGGGAGGTGATTTAAGTTTTCGTGCGTTCGATTTTGGTTATAATCTTGTTGCCAAAACCACGCTAATTCTCTAACTTGGCTTAACGATTCAAATAAATACGCATTTAAAAATTCACGACGGAACGAACCATTAAAACGTTCGATAAAGCCATTTTGTTGTGGCTTTCCTGGTTGAATATGGCATAGCGAAATTTGGTTATCTTCACAATAATTCAATAAGTTAACTGAGAACAGCTCAGGCCCATTATCGACTCGGAGTTGCTTTGGTAACCCCCTTTCGATTTTTAAACGTTCAAGCACTCTGATAACACGTTCTGCCGGTAATGACGTATCAACCTCAATCGCTAAACATTCACGTGTTCCTTCATCAAGAATATTGAGTGTTCTGAACCGTTTACCGCAGTATAAACTGTCGTGCCTAAAATCCAGTGCCCATTGAATATTTGGGAATTTTTCTATCACTAATGGCTTCTTTTCACGCTTCGGAAGCACTTTTTTAACCCGTCGTTTCAGGTTTAGCCCCAATTGACAATAAACGCGATAAACTCGTTTATGATTAAAGGGATAGCCTTGAAATCGTAGTCGGAAATAGCATTTCCAAAATCCCGATTGTGGCGATTTAGCTAAAATGGTTTGTATAGCATCGATTACCACGCGGTCTTTTTTGCGCCAATCTATTCGCTGACGGTAAAATGTGGCTCGTGATAATGACGTCAGCTCACAAGCCTTAGTGACTGATAAGCCTGCCTCTTTTAATGATTGAGTACAGGCTCTCTTTTCAGCCACTACCAACCCTTTTTTGCGAAAAGCGCCTTCATCGCATGATTTTCAAGGCTAACTTCCGCAAAGAGCTTCTTCAGTTTCGTGTTTTCCTCTTCAAGCTCTTTTAATCGTTTAACATCATTAGCTTCCATGCCGCCATACTTTGATTTCCAATTATAATAGGTGGCGTTACTAATCCCATTTTGGCGGCAAATATCGTCCACTTTCATACCAGAATCAGCAAGTTTTAAAATATTAACGATCTGAGTTTCAGTAAAACGGGCTTTTTTCATTATGACCTCTGCAATTTTTAGGACAGAAAATCTAATTATCGCTGTCTTATTTTAAGGGAAGCGGACAATAGCAAACTGCTCCACTTGATATTGCCCCTATGTTTCATATGGAAACTTTATGGTAACTATTTTCAATATTTGCGAAGTAGCTCTAAAAAATGACGCAAGTCACAGTTTTTATGTAAACTAGGTAACAGATATTATTGTTAAACCATTTAGAATAACTCGTTACTTGATGTGATGACGTCTTTACGCCATTCAAAAAAAGCAATCGATTAACTAAACGTAAGGAAGACGTTGTGGAACAGAAACAACACAGTGGTACTGCAACCATGAAAGATGTTGCTAATGCAGCGGGCGTATCAACGGCAACGGTCTCTAGAACATTAATGACACCTGAAAAAGTCTCTTTACAGACACGTCAGAAAGTAGAGCAAGCTGTGATGGATGTGGGCTACTATCCACATAACTTAGCAAGGAGCTACAAACGTAACGAATCAAAAACGATCTTGGCGATCGTTCCCGATATTAGTGATCCCTTTTTCAGTGATGTGATTTGTGGACTGGAAAAAGTTGCCGCGCAAGAAGGTTATTTTGTCTTGATTGGCGACTGCAAACATCAACAAAAACAAGAAAACGCCTTCATTAATCTGATTATTACGAAACAAATCGACGGGATGGTACTGTTAGGCTCGAATTTACCTTTCGATGTCTCTGCTGAAGAACAAAAAAATCTCCCCCCTATCGTGATGGCTAACGAGTTCTCTCCTGAACTTAAACTACCAACCGTACATATCGATAACCTAACATCTGCGTTTAATGCTACGCACTATTTACAGAAATTAGGTCATAAACGTATCGCTTGTATCGCGGGGCCTGAACATATGCCACACAGCCAGTATCGTTTAGAAGGGTATAAAAAAGCCATGCTGCGTACGGGTGAAAAATTACGCGAGCAATATATCGTTCGTGGTGATTTTACGCATGAAAGCGGTGCTGAGGCTGTCAAAACTTTACTTGCCCTACCTGAACCACCCACAGCGGTTTTTTGTCATAGTGATATCATGGCAATCGGTGCAATGTGGCAAGCAAAAAAATCAGGACTCATCCTTCCCGATGACCTATCTATTGTTGGGTTCGATAATCTAGAGCAGGCTCAGTATACATTGCCAGCCTTAACAACGATAAATCACCCTCGCGATGAAATTGGTCGCCATGCCATGTTATTACTGCTGGAACAACTACAAGGTAATAGTGTCACCCCTGGCTCTCGTCTCCTAGATTCTGATTTAATCATTAGAGAGAGTACAAAAGCGCCTAAAAGCTAGGCAAAGTCGTTCAGGTTAAGTAACATGTACCACCTAAATCATTCAAGCTGCAGTTTGTTGCTAAAACATCACCAACAATACTGCAACTTGAAATACGACGAGTATAAAACTGAATAATCACAGACACTCAATAACCTAGTGAATTAACAGCGTGGCACAAAAAGATTATGTAGCTCGCGGGCGGTCATCTGCCCGCCGTAAAACCAGTAAAGGCAAAGCCAAGAAAGCGCAAGGCCTACCGATGACAACATTAGTTGTTGCTGTCGGAATTGTTGTCTTGTTTGTGGGCGGCCTTTTCTATATCACTCAAAATAAGAAGGAATCCCCCCAAAGTACGGGAAGCCATTCATCATCAGTACCTGTCGATACTTTACCGCCTAAACCTGAAGAACGCTGGCGCTATATTAAAGAGCTAGAGCGTCGGGGTGTTGATACGCCAAACATTGAGCAGACGCAAAAGAGTACGGGTAGCAACATTATGCGCCCATCGGAGCTAACCCCTGAGCAGCGTCAACTACTAGAACAGATTGATTCGGATAGACGTGGCCCTGTGACGAATTTACCGGAAGTGCCTTATAATGGGCAGCCGGTTCCTCGTTCACAAGTGATCATTAAAGAACCAACTCAACCCGTCAATCCACCAGTACAACGTAAACCTGTCACCTCGACCGAGGCAAAAACAGAAAATCGCCCTGTACAATCAACGCAGCCTGCACCCGTTGAAAGCAAACCCGCGAATAATTTACAAAATATGCTGGTTCAATGTGGTTCTTTCCGTACCGCGGAACAAGCAGAGTCCGTTCGTGCTACACTCGCTTTTGCTGGCATAGAAAGCCGAGTCACTGTTGGCGGCGGCTGGCATCGTATCGTACTTGGCCCTTATTCCAAGTCAACGGCAGAAAAAATGCGCGATCGTGCAAGCGGTGTTGGTGTCTCAGGTTGTATTCTTCGTGCCTCTGGGGGTTGAAAAATACAATCCCCTCCCCCATGTACTGTTTTAACGTACTATCAAGAGCGGCTATTACAGCATTTTGCTTGCTTCAAGTTACCCGTTTAAGAAGGCTGGTAACTTGAAAAATTGATACCCGCATTTTTTTCGTCATAAAACCAGGGGCTAACTCATGACAACAATCGTAAGTGTTCGCCGTAATGGCCAGGTCGTAATTGGTGGAGATGGGCAGGCGACGATGGGTAACACCGTCATGAAAGGCAATGTCCGCAAAGTTCGTCGCTTATATAACGACAAAGTTATTGCCGGATTTGCCGGTGGCACTGCCGACGCATTTACTCTTTTTGAACTGTTTGAGCGCAAGCTTGAACTACACCAAGGCCATTTAACGAAGGCCGCTGTTGAGCTAGCAAAAGATTGGCGTACTGACCGTATGTTACGCAAACTTGAAGCTCTGCTAGCCGTAGCCGACGAACACACCTCTCTTATCATCACAGGTAACGGTGATGTCGTTCAGCCAGAAAATGATTTAATTGCTATAGGTTCAGGTGGCCCATATGCGCAAGCTGCGGCACGCGCACTACTTGAAAACACAGAATTAAGTGCTCGTGAAATCGCTGAAAAAGCACTTTCTATTGCCGGCGATATCTGTATCTATACCAACCACAATGTCAACTTTGAAGAAATTTCTTCAAAATCATAAGGATTACAGTATGTCCGAAATGACTCCACGCGAAATAGTTAGCGAACTCGATAATTATATTATTGGTCAAAACAAAGCTAAACGCTCTGTTGCAATTGCCCTACGTAACCGCTGGCGCCGTATGCAGCTGAATGAAACGTTACGTCACGAAGTCACACCAAAAAATATTTTAATGATTGGTCCAACGGGTGTCGGTAAGACTGAAATTGCTCGCCGCCTTGCAAAACTCGCTAACGCGCCATTCATCAAAGTTGAAGCGACAAAATTTACAGAAGTGGGTTATGTCGGTAAAGAAGTTGACTCTATCATTCGCGACTTAGCTGATTCTGCTGTCAAAATGGTCCGTCAACAATCCATTGAGAAAAACCGTTACCGTGCTGAAGAACTAGCTGAAGAACGTATTCTTGATGTTCTGATCCCACCTGCAAAAAATAATTGGGGTCAATCCGAGCCTGTTGATGAACAATCACCTGCTCGCCAATCTTTCCGTAAGAAATTACGTGAAGGTCAATTAGACGACAAAGAAATCGAAATTGAAGTCGCTGCGGCACCAATGGGTGTTGAGATCATGGCTCCTCCTGGCATGGAAGAGATGACTAATCAGCTACAATCTATGTTCCAAAATCTTGCGGGCCAAAAACAAAAAGCACGTAAGATGAAGATCAAAGAAGCGTTTAAACTGCTAGTGGAAGAAGAAGCCGCTAAGCTGGTCAACCCTGAAGAGCTGAAAGAGCAAGCTATCGAAGCGGTTGAACAGCACGGTATCGTCTTTATCGACGAATTCGACAAAATTTGTAAGCGCGGTGGTCAAACCTCTGGCCCTGACGTTTCTCGTGAAGGCGTACAGCGTGACCTGCTGCCACTGATCGAAGGTTGTACCGTTTCGACTAAGCATGGCATGGTCAAAACCGACCATATCCTCTTTATCGCATCGGGTGCATTCCAAGTTTCTAGCCCATCAGACTTGATCCCTGAATTACAAGGCCGTTTGCCAATTCGTGTTGAGCTACAAGCGCTGACAACAGAAGACTTTGTGCGTATCCTCACTGAGCCAAGTGCCTCTTTAACTGAGCAGTACAAAGCTTTGATGGCAACAGAAGGTGTGACGATTGAGTTTACTGACGATGGCATTCGCCGTATTGCGGAAGCGGCATGGCAAGTCAATGAATCAACTGAAAACATCGGTGCACGCCGCTTACATACCGTGTTAGAACGCTTGATGGAAGATATTTCCTATGATGCTAGCGAACGTAACGGCCAAACCATTCAAATCGATGCCGAGTATGTCAGACAGCACCTTGATGAACTGGTTGCAGATGAAGATCTAAGCAGATTTATTTTATAAGCTTATTAATTATCAGGTTTTCATGTATCCTTAAGATACGTCTAATAAAGTACAACGGTGACCCATCGTTGTACTTTATAATTTTACGTTAGACGGTAAATATTTAGCCTGTCGCGCAGCCATTACATCGCTTTCCATATGCACGTTTTCATGGACAAGCCGTATACGGTTTTTCACGCGAGGGCTTTTAATGTATTGTACACAACAAACCTGTGAAATTATTGAATGAGCTCATCTACTTCTATTAGCCGTAAGCAGGCTTGGCTAGAAAGTTTACGTCCTAAGACCTTACCATTAGGAGTCATAGCCATTATTACTGGCTCCGCACTGACCTATTTAACGGGTAATTTTAAATGGCCTGTTGCCCTATTAGCCATTATTACCGCAGGCTTACTGCAAATACTCTCTAATCTTGCAAATGACTATGGTGATGCCGTAAAAGGCTCAGATACCGCTGAACGTATTGGCCCTTTGCGTGGTATGCAAAAAGGGGTGATTACCCAAGCAGACATGAAAAAAGCATTAAAAATTAATATTATTGCTGCCTGTATTTCAGGCTTGCTGCTGGTTGTTGTCGCTTGTGAAAAACCTGAAGATGCCATTGGCTTTTTAGTGTTAGGCTTAATCGCGATTGTCGCCGCTATCACCTATACCGTCGGGAAAAAACCTTACGGCTACTTAGGGTTAGGTGATATATCCGTCCTAATTTTCTTTGGCTGGCTGAGTGTGATGGGGACTTATTACCTACAAGCCAATACACTGAACATGATCACCTTTTTACCGGCTACAGCCTGTGGTTTACTCTCCGTTGCCGTACTGAATATTAATAATATGCGCGATATCGAAAATGACGTAAAAGCAGGTAAGAATACCCTTGCTGTGCGTTTAGGCCCATCAGGCGCGCGAATCTATCATGCTATTATTATTATTGTTGCTATACTCTGCTTAGCTTTCTTTAACTTACTTTATCTTCGTGGCTGGACGGGGTGGTTGTTCTTGCTTGCCGTTCCCATGTTAATGAACCATGTGCGTCGCGTACTCAGTGATCCAACCCCTGAAGGGATGCGCCCAATGTTAGAAAACATGGTAAAAGCCGCACTATTCACTAACGTTCTCTTTTCTATCGGTGTAATATTGAGTAAGTAATTGCTTATTTTTTGACTTAGCCCCCTTGTTTTTGGGAGGTGGATTTTGCCAATCACCTCTCAAAAGGGATATACTTTATCTCTCTTGCAGCAAATAAAGACCTATACACTATGAAATATGATACTTCCGAACTCTGTGATATCTACCAAGAAAGCGTCAATGTGGTAGAGCCTCTCTTTTCCAACTTTGGTGGACGTACTTCATTTGGCGGTCAAATCATTACGGTCAAGTGCTTTGAAGACAATGGCCTACTATATGATTTGCTGGAAGAAGACGGTCATGGTCGTATTCTCCTTGTCGATGGTGGCGGCTCTGTACGCAAAGCCCTCATTGATGCGGAACTTGCTCGCTTAGCCGTTGATAACCACTGGGAAGGTATTGTGGTTTATGGCGCTGTACGCCAAGTAGACGCATTGATGGAGTTAGATCTGGGTATTCAAGCAATTGCCGCCATACCAGCAGGCTGCCCAGATGAAGGTATTGGCGAAAGCGATATTCGCGTCAATTTTGGCGGCGTTACCTTCTTCTCGGGTGACTATCTCTATGCAGATAACACAGGCATCATCTTATCAGAAGAACCACTTTCAACTCAGGATGGTAGCGAGTTTGAAGTACTAGACGACGACCTCTAATCATCAATCGCATGATCATACGGTTTCAAAAAAGAAGGGCTGATAATGATATCAGCCCTTCTTTTTATGGTTCTGTGGTACAAAGTACAATTTGGCTATTCCCCTATCACAAGGGATAGCAACGTAAAAAACCTAACGACTCATGCCAAGCTATTTCAACTTTTGATATCAATAGATAACCTACAATCATCAGCAACAGCTATAACTTATTGACCCTATGTACCCCTAGATAATTCGTGTTGCTGCTCGTCAGCGGTCATAGGTTATCGCGATGAGCATACATAAGTATGCCATTCAGGTAACCAAAAGAAGCCAACAACGCTGCTGCGCGAAATATAACCGGTATTTTAGACTTCTTCCATTTTACCCAGCAAACCACGCAGACGCTCTTGCCACGATTGTTGCTCTTGTTTCAGTTGTTCGTTTTCACGTACCAGTGATTCGGTGCCCGATTTCGCATTATCCAGTTCTTGAACAAGCGCACTATTTTTATCTTTTAGCTCATCGATTTCCATTTGTAACAGTGTGATGGTATCAATCGCTTGTTGGACTTTTGCTTCTAGTTTCTCAAATACTTCAAATGACATTCTTCTGACCTCCCATGTAAGCTTTAATATCGATTGTAAGTAGCATGATCCTCTGTGTCTAGTGGCTTGACTCTGATTCCCCAAATCCCTTATTTTAAAACACTGGTCTGATCACATCGTAAAGGTCGATTGCGTCACTATTTTTGGTCGTTTTCTTTCGTTTTGGTGATGTAACACACATATTTCAATTTCGATATTTCTCGTTTGCGCTCATTAACGATAAATTTACACTATAGGTTTTCACTTTGAAGATCTTAACCTGAAAAACATTACAATAATTTTAATTTTCGTAGGATAGAAGATATGAGCCAAACGACCACGACTACACTTACCGGTCAGTGCATCTCAGAATTTTTAGGTACTGCACTCATCGTATTCTTTGGTTTAGGCTGTGTTGCAGCAGTCCGAATCGCCGGAGCACAACTTGGCCTCTGGGAAATCAGTATCATATGGGGCTTTGGTGTTGCACTCGCTGTATACTTAACCGCTGGCATCTCTGGGGCTCACCTTAACCCTGCCGTAACCATTGCACTTTGGTTATTTGCTAGCTTCGAAAGACATAAAGTCGCACCTTACATCGTTGCACAAATGTTAGGAGGTTTCTTCGCTGCCGCCTTAGTTTATGCGATGTACTCACCTGTATTCATTGATTACGACCAAGTTCACCACATTATTCGTGGCACACAAGAAAGCCTCTTTACTGCTGGTGTATTCTCTACTTACCCAGCCCCGCAAATTAGCGAAATGCACGCCTTCTTTATTGAGGTGGTTATCGCTGCCATCCTCCTGTGCCTAATTTTGGCTTTAACCGATGATGGTAACGGTATTCCACGTGGGCCTCTAGCACCGCTATTAATTGGTATTCTGATTGCCGTTATTGGTGGTTCATTCGGCCCACTAACAGGTTTCGCCTTAAACCCTGCTCGTGATTTCGGACCAAAAGTTGTTGCTTATCTCGCAGGCTGGGGGGATATTGCCCTGACAGGTGGACGTGAAATTCCTTATTTCTTAGTACCATTGATTGCTCCTATCGTTGGCGCACTGATTGGTGCATTCGGTTACCGCATGCTGATCACTCGTCACTTACCAGGTTTCGTGCATACGAAAAAAGACGAGCCATCAAAAACATCTAGTAAAAACGCTTAATCATCACCGGAACAGGTTTAAATTATGACAACAGAAACAAATATCGAGAAAAAATATATTGTCGCTCTTGATCAGGGAACAACCAGTTCGCGGGCCGTTGTACTCGATCACGACGCCAATATCATCAGTATTTCACAGCGTGAGTTCACTCAAATCTATCCTAAGCCAGGCTGGGTAGAACATGACCCAATGGAAATTTGGGCAACACAAAGCTCAACGCTTATCGAAGTATTGGCAAAAGCAGATATTCGTACCGATGAAGTTGCAGGTATCGGGATCACTAACCAACGTGAAACCACCATTGTTTGGGAAAAAGCAACAGGTAAGCCAATTTATAATGCGATTGTTTGGCAGTGCCGTCGTACTGCGGATTTCTGTACTCATCTCAAGCAGAATGATAAAGAGCTAGAAGAGTATATTCGCCAAAATACTGGCCTCGTTGTTGACCCCTATTTCTCTGGTACTAAAGTGAAATGGATTTTAGACCATGTTGAAGGTGCTCGCGAACGCGCTGAAAAAGGGGAATTACTATTCGGTACAGTAGATACATGGCTCGTATGGAAAATGACCCAAGGCCGTGTTCATGTAACCGACTACACGAACGCTTCTCGTACCATGATGTTTAATATCCGCAATCTGGAATGGGATGATAAGATCCTTAAAGCGTTGAATATTCCGCGTGCAATGCTGCCAGAAGTTCGCCCATCGTCTGAAGTTTATGGCCAAACTAACATTGGTGGTAAAGGCGGTACTCGTATTCCTATCTCTGGTATTGCAGGTGACCAACAAGCCGCGCTCTATGGCCAGTTATGTGTGAAAGAAGGCATGGCAAAAAATACCTATGGTACAGGTTGCTTCTTGCTAATGAACACAGGTGAAACAGCGGTTCGTTCAAACCATGGCCTGCTGACGACTATTGCGTGTGGCCCAAGAGGCGAAGTGAACTATGCCCTTGAAGGTGCGGTATTCGTTGGCGGCGCATCTATTCAATGGCTACGTGATGAGCTGAAACTGATTGATGAGTCCACTGACTCTGAATATTTCGCAACAAAAGTGAAAGACAGCAATGGCGTCTATGTGGTGCCAGCCTTCACCGGTTTAGGCGCACCATACTGGGATCCGTATGCGCGTGGTGCTATTTTCGGCCTAACACGTGGTGCTAACCGTAACCATATTATCCGTGCAACACTGGAATCTATTGCTTATCAAACTCGCGATGTGCTAGATGCGATGCAAGCCGATGCGGAAACGCGCCTTGCAGCACTCCGTGTAGATGGTGGTGCGGTTGCGAACAACTTCTTAATGCAGTTCCAAGCAGATATTTTAGGAACGTCTGTGGAACGCCCAGAAGTTCGCGAAAGCACGGCTTTAGGTGCAGCTTACCTTGCAGGCCTTGCGGTTGGTTTCTGGAAAAGCCTCGACGAGCTACAAAGCAAAGCAACAATTGAGCGTGTGTTCAAGCCAGGTATTGAAACAACCGAACGTAACTATAAATACGGTGGTTGGAAAAAAGCCGTGGCTCGCGCACAAGAGTGGGAAGACCGCGCGTAATCCCTCTTCACTCCTGATATAGATCCATAAGGCAGCACCTTACCGTGTTGCCTTATTTATTTCATATCATAGCTAATTAATTATTTATTAAATAGTTAGCTCATTAGTGTACAAATAATAAATTAGACATTCTCTATGCCTCATTGAAAAATGCAGAAATCCTAAATGGGATTAATGATATTTTTTAAGATGATGGAGAACGGCGATGGATAGCCAGAACAAATATCTAACGGATCTTAGTGATTTTTTACGCCATGAAATACACCAAGAACATATTAAATTCGGGTATTACCAATCTCGGGGCAGAGTGGCGGTGATCGCCCAAAATACAGCACTACTTAACGCCCTAAAGCAGGATCCAGACCAATCACCCGACAGCCAAACCCTGTTTTTAGTGATGAGTTGGTTGATGGGTAAACCACGACAACCCGCCAGCCGCACAACTCACTATCTCTTAAGCAGTATCAGCCCCGATAAATTTTCAGGCAGTACCATCCACCCTAACCACAATCTGTTTGTTGATACTTTTGATTCTCCTTATCAATGGCAGGAAGGTGAAACGCGGGCCGCTGAGCAACTGGCCGATGCCCTACTCCCAAGCGGGCAATGGCACCGCCACTACGATATCGTTGTACTGTCATCAAAGGCGACAGAGCAGCAAGTGTCTCTGATTCAACATTGGATGTTACTGACAGGGGGGAGCGTGTTAATCTATCAAGAGGAAGAAACTTCCTCCGCAATAAAAAAATTACTTGATACAATCATCCCTCCACATGACCGACATATCCGCCCATCGTCTACACAGATAGCATCAAACCAGCCCACACAAACAGGAATTGCCGTTTATAGCCAAAAGAAAACAGAGCCACAAGCAAATAGGCAGCCCACTCATATAATGACTCTTCCCCATTTGCAAAACTTAACATCGCCTCTTCCCCACCAGCAAATAGGTACCGTCTGGATTTATGATGCTAAGATCATTATCCCAAAAGCAGGGAAATACACCTTTGCACTTGATACATCAAGGATAGAGCAGGATATACAGCTAGAAATAGGAACTCAAAAAATAGCGGTGACAAAAGGGGAGCAAACCCCAACACTCACTTTCAACCATTTAAAGGAAGGTGAGCGATGCGCTATGCGGATCACCACCACAACCGATGGGCGACCTCCTGAGTTTCGTCTTGGTTGGGCACCACCAAATACCGACACATTAGCGTTGATCCCTCAAGATGCCTTTGTGCATGAGCCTATTTTGCAAAACTCAGCCCCCATAAAAAAAGCACCGCGATACCGTGACGAAATGCCACTTGCAGATGTGATGCGAATGGCGCCTTCTATTCATGGCGTCCAGCAGGTTATCTCACTCCCTTCAACAGCAATAAACCAACTGGCTTTAACCGACGAGCGACTGCGTGAAATTGAATACTTTTCTGTCACCTTAAAAAAAGGGAGCCAGCAACAAATCCTAAAATTAGATGATATTGCGCTCGCCTCACATGCATCATGGCAAACACTCGCTAAAGACATTGAACACAAAATTAATCAGCGATTAGCGCCATTAGCGGCTCCTATTACTGTTGATTACCGTGATCACACCTTAACCTTAAAAGGAAACGGGTTAACTTTCACACAATTTCAACTGAAAAAAAGCCAGCAGATCCCTTATGTTGAGATCTTAAAGAACGTCACAACCGTTCAAGCGCCACAATCCGTCACTCACTCTATTCATTTTACGTTAGAGCAGCTCAATAGCCTGACACATATCACCCTATCGTTAACAGGCAAACATGGTCGTCAAATCAACTTGATACGTCGCGCCTTCAAATCTGCTAACGTGCAATTTGCCTCACCAGAAGAATTTGCAGGCTACTTACAGCGTGTCCTTCGCCACTATAGTCAAGATACTTCACTACAGGTTGTTTGGGATGATAAAGATGAGCGCTTAAAGGTGATTGACCACGTTAATCGAGCGCTTAAAGCGCTTAGCTTTGGTTACCAAGAGCAAAAACACCCCTTAATCATTGCTGAAAACACAACTGAGTTGCCTAACCACCTCACCGTCGGGGCCATCACAGGAAAGTTGCCTCAACATGCTAATATTAGCCACTATCAACAACTCGAAGGGGCTAAGTCAGGCTCAATCAGGCTAAATAGCCATACTGGGGAATGGTTCTATCTGCCTAATCGCCGTTCGCCTTTTACTGGTCATGACCAATTTGATTTTGTGGCGATATTCAAGGATGGTCGGCGATCGGCTCCTCTATCCATCCAAATACAAACAGAAAAAGCACCTATCCTATCGCGTCTAGGAATAAGGACATTCAGTGTCCCCGACCCTATTTACAATCCACCAGCCGCACGTAACTACGCTGTACCTGAAGATATGCAAGTGCATGGCATTACCCTCACACAAACCCACCAACAGCATCCAGACTCCCCCTATTTAAGCTTAATCGCTCACCGCTGGGCGCTGGTTAAAGTCGATATTACAAGCCGAACCGCAGCGAATGCCCCCGATATTGTCGCTATTGTTAGCGATCAGCAAGGAAACGAACTAGGAAGGGTAAGATTGATGGGGCCGCGGCAACTTCCACAACAATTAGCCGATATGCCTGTCGCCCCGTCAGTCAGTCACAAAATTGCCGACCAGCTAAGCTACAGTGCCCCCTTAAAAGGAGCATGGATAAAACCCGATATTCGTATTCGTCTAATTGCGGATAATCAACCTATCACACTGCCTTACACCGATAGTGATGGCTACTTTTCCCCTAAGGTCACTGAGGTGCCCCCGCTGACCGCGCGAGTAGCAAGCCATCATCTCTATCAAACAGGAGAAGGGCTTTATGCATACTCTCCACTGAGTTGGGGAAAAGAGGCGGTTGCTAAGTTACCGGTCTCACAGCTTACGCTCCATAGTAGCCCGTCACATACACTTGCTCCTGTACTTTCGGGTTATATTCACCCTAATTTTTATGCCTCTACATTGACCATGCCGCAATACGATAAAAGAAACCCGTTCTTTGATCCTGCTAACTTGCACATTGCATGGGCCTACCAACAAAGTGATTGGATAAAAAAGGCTAACGGTACGCACCATGAGTTATATTATACGGCGATACAGCCATCGATTTACGGTTCATTGCTGGGAATGGCGTCACCACTTTTTGGTGGTGGGATCGCCCAATCAGATGTGTTATGGCATGAAATATTTGGGCATGGCTTAGGATTATCGCATACGAATCACCCATATTATCCATTTTCCAAACAGAGTAATGGCCCTGAAATTGCTTATGACCAAGCACGTAGCGCCTATATTACCTATCGTTATACTCACCCCGAAAATAGAAGCACTCAAGAGATCCGGCCTGCCATGTACCCAACGGCGGGGGAAAACAATAAGGCCCCCTATGATGCATTTATTCCCCATTCATCTCACTACAACCAGAAAATTCAGCGGTTTTTATCACGACCAATACCAACATCGAACAGACAGCAAAACCACCCTGTTTATTGGGTCAGTGGTTCGATAGTTACCTTACCCGATGGTAATAACCATCCTTATAGCCACCTTAATATTCAGCGTACTCTTGGGGATCTCCCTATCGTGGCACAACGAGACAAATTGCGTGATATACCCCATGTGTACTTATTAGTTGCCACTTATGCAACCCAAAATGGACTCATGACGACAGATAGCTGCCCGATTGAAGATATTAAATCCATTAGCTTAAATATGGCTGATCATGGCGAATTAGTGAAAATTCAAATAATGAAAGCCGATAATCAACAGCCGATTTACACCTATGCCAATCCGGACGCTTTAGCCAATCGGCTCTTTCACCAATATCAGGCCAATCAGCCATTACAATATGTCACTCTCGATAATTACTGGTGTGGTAGCCCGCTGTTCTGGTCTGCTACCGATCCCCATTTAATCGACTTTTCAACGGGTCGGGTCAACAATCAAAGGATAACCCCAAATAGCGCTCTGTGTGCTACTTGGATTAGCGATGGACAACGCCACCAACAATATTTCTCTTTGAGTGACCCTTGGGGTAAGAATGGGCAAATCAATACAAAGCAACCTTTTCTCCCCATCAACCACTTAACGTTGCAGGCTGACAGGCGAACAACACCCTTGGCGCATTACAATATCGAAGCGAATGCCCCACTGCTTGCCGATGTTTACATTAATCAAACTGTTGATATCACAACGCTACAACTCCCTAAAGAGCAACAGCATTATTGGGTAACCTTATTGGTCGAAGATCCATCAGGTGATATTCGTGAACAAACCCCATTAGCGCCGTGGCAGATCACTCGCCAAGGGGAGCTATTGTCGATTATTGGTACCACCGACAGCACACCAAACCTGAAAATAACGGCAATCCGAATTTATCTCGACAAACACCTGCAAGATGACACGCCCCCAAGTACGGTGACATTGACGCAAAACCACACCGCCACCATCACCGAAAATACACGCTTTTTGGATTATAACCAGCCAGTGATATTCAATCACATAGAGCAGCAACCGGAGCTAATCGCCATGATGGAGAAAACAGCAAATCAAACGATGGCAATAAATGAAGGGAGATTACCGAGCACGCCAAGGGTCATTTCAGCGCCCCTTACCGTATAAAACTAAGCAGGCGATGAGTGATCGCCTGCTATCACTGATTAAATCGTATGCTCTGTTCGATTCAAACGATGAGCCAACGGTAGCCAGCACAATAGCACCATCAGCAGCATCAATAAGCCCAAACTAAACTGCCCATTTTGCGGCAACAGTGCGGAAACCCATGTTGCCACCCCTGAACCCACATTCTGCATACCGCCGACTAATGCCCCAGCTGCTCCGGCCAAATAAGGGAAAGGCTCCATTGCCCCTGTTGTTGCTAAAGGGAATAGCATGCCCGCGCCGAAGAAAAACACCGAGGCGGGCACCAATAGCGTCCAGATATTCATCACCCCAAACCAGCCGGGGATCCACATTAGCAACCCTGCAATCAAGCAGCAGATCACGGACTGCCACATTAAATGGTAAAAACTTTTACCTTCTCGCCCTGCATACCAAGCGCCAAAAAATGCGGCAGGAATAGGAATAATAAATAAGATACTGACAGTAATACTATTCAAACCAAGTACACCGCCCATCAAAACACCGCTACTGGCTTCGAAAACCGCAATACCCGCCAGCGCACCGATCAACATAATTAAATAAGAAACAAAGGAGCCACTCGACAGTAACTGGTGATAAGAACTCAACATTCTGCGTTTTTCTGAAGACTCAGGGCGTGTTTCAGGTAGCCAGCGATACATGCTCACCAGCACAAAAGCGCCAAGAATAAACAAAAAGATATAACAAGCATGCCAACCCCAAAAATGAGCAAGCAATCCACCAAACATAGGCGCGAGCAGTGGGCTAACTAATACGCCCATGTTTAATAAACTATTTGCATAGCGCAATGAGGTTCCTTTGTAGAGATCACGAGGCATCGTACGCACCATGACCCCAGCCACCCCTGTACCCAGTCCTTGCAAGCCACTGGCGAGCACTAAAATATCCAGCGTTGGGGCAAAAAGTGCCAGCGTTGTCGCGAGTAAAAAGATGCTCATCCCAACTAAAATAACCGGACGGCGGCCAACTTGGTCAGATAACGGTCCATATATCAGTTGAGAGAAACCATAAGTAAACAAGTAAGCCGCCATGACTCGCTGCACTGAGCCAGACGGTTCACCAAAGTACACAGCGATGTCTGCAATAACAGGTACATAAACAGTCTGTGTCATTTGCCCTACCGCTGCTAGGGCGATCAGCAAGATCAGTAAATTAAAATGTTCCAGTTTTCTCATTTTCTTCTCAAAACCAATTTATCAACCTGAATGCACAGCCTAGCCATGTTATTCAATACAAATAACATGAAGGTTTAATTTCAGAGTGAAACCACAAAGAGTTATTGATTGTTTTCTTTGATAAAACGGTTAATCGGCAGTACATCATGCCCATGTCACCGTTGCGTGACTAAGATAACAAAACTAATTTTTTTTTCGAGGTAGGACAGCATTTTAATTAATGGTGCAATGTCAGCGATATTCGCCGGATATGGCAATAAAACTGTACATTAAATTTGTTTGTGATCTCTTAAAAAGAATAATTCACTAGAACACATTATCGATAAGCGCAAATAGTAAACTGATTTAGTATGAAACTCTGATAAGCAGCAAAGTTAGAAAAAAATCCAGAGGTGAATATTTATGGCTAATTGGGTTACCGGAACCGTTATTGAAGCAAAATTTTGGACAGATTCTTTATTCAGCCTAGTGATCAACGCCCCTATCAAACCTTTTATCGCCGGCCAATTTGCAAAACTTGCTCTCGAAATTGAAGGTGAACGAGTGCAACGTGCTTACTCTTACGTTAACGCCCCGAGTGACGATCGCCTTGAATTCTACTTTGTGGTTGTACCAAATGGTAAACTTAGCCCTAAACTGGCTCAATTACGCCCTGGAGATACCTTACAAGTTACGGATGAAGCGTCAGGCTTCTTTGTATTAGACGAAATTCCCAACTGCCAAAACCTTTGGATGCTATCCACTGGCACCGCGATAGGCCCTTTTCTATCGATATTACAAGAAGGCAAAGACCTTGAACGATTTGAAAAAATCGTACTTTTGCACGCGGTTCGCTACCAGAAAGATCTCAGCTATCTCCCCTTAATGGAGCAATTAGCCAAACGCTACCCAGAAAAGCTGCATTTAGTTACCGTTGTTAGCCGTGAACATTGCGACGATGCGTTATATGGACGTGTGCCAGCATTGATTGAAAACAATACGCTCGAAGAAGCCACTGGCGTTTCGCTTGATGCCACCAGCAGCCATGTGATGTTATGTGGTAACCCTGAAATGGTCAGAGATACTCGCGAGCTATTGGTAAAAACCCGAGGAATGAGCAAACACCTACGCCGTAAACCGGGTCATATCAGCAGTGAACAATATTGGTAACCATTTTAATCCCCCCTCTTTCACCCGTAGAGAGGGGGTCAAGACAGGTAATCAACAGATTGTGTTTTTTCACCATACTGATTTTCAGAATCCATCCCTACAAAAACACCACAGTCTAGTAACATAATCATAGCGATTAACAGCGGTAAAAAGCGCCCAATTCCCCACTGCCAAACAGGGGCTAATTGGCTAACATCCATTGAAAATAGGGCGAAAGCGAGGATCACCAGTGCAAACCAGCCACCGGGTTTCCCTCTGTCATGCAAACGCTTAGTAAATATTGCAGCTAGCGGATAAAGCAATAAAACCAGTAATACAATCACAACCGTTTCAGGTAATGCAAATGCATTTTGCAGTAACACAATGATTGTCATTAAAATAAAATACGATGCGATACCTGCCCAAAATGGTCGACGACCAATACGACCTTTGAAGGAGAAAGCCCATTGTTGTAATGTCATTACACCGGATCCTGATACAATATTAAAAACCATAAAATGAGTGGCAAAAACAAATGAAACAACACGCACTCCATTCAATTCACGTCATGATAACCGTTTTTGTACTTGGTTTGCCACAAATGACATTTGCGCAAAAAGTACCCACGCTACCGAATAGTGATTTTGAAGTCGCTTATTTAGCGCCGGATGCGCCTTCGTTTGACCTTACCATCCCACAGTTTCGTAACCAATTTAATCAAACAAACCCCAATTTACCACTACATGAATATAAAGTGATTGCAAGCCAAGACATTTCAGCTCCCTATATACGAGCGGCTTCTCGGATCAATGCCAATATCTATTCATCCGCCGTATTGGAGCGTGGAAGCGAGAAAATTAAAAGCTTACAGATCACGCTACTGCCAACCCGCGATAACAATGAGGCTCAAGCCAATCGACAATTGATGGAACGCTATGCGGTGGCTGTTATTCAACAATTTGATCCAACCGTTGCAATAGATAAAACCCCTGAATTGACAAAAGCACTAAAGGCATTCATCGCGAATAAAGAGCCAACCTATGCAGACGAAGTACGTTTAGGTGCGCTGCGCTACATTTTAGTAAAAAGTGAAAATAATGTGCTTACTTTTGCTGTTGAACCGATTAAGCTAAAGACAGAAGCACCTTAACCGGATAATGATCACAGCAATCGTCATCAGCGTGATAAAAAGCAAAGCTATTGTTATGTATTCTCTTTATACTTAACACCTAAATTTTTAAGGTCCATAACAGAAAAATTTTTCTCGTTGCACCCCGTGTTACACAGCAGCGAGTCACTTATTGATAAATCAAACTCTCTGGTTGGAGGAAACAACATGCGACATCCATTGGTAATGGGTAACTGGAAACTGAACGGCAGCACTCACATGGTTAATGACCTGATTGCTGGCCTACGCAACGAGCTGAGCAGTGTTGATGGCTGTGACGTAGCAATTGCGCCACCGGCTATTTATCTGACTCAAGCAAAACATGCGCTTGCAGGTAGCCGTATCGCCCTAGGTGCACAGAACGTTGACGTCAATCTTTCCGGCGCATTTACTGGTGAAACATCTGCCGAAATGCTCAAAGATATCGGCGCAAAATACATTATTATCGGTCACTCAGAGCGTCGCACCTACCACAAAGAAAGCGATGAGTTTATTGCTAAAAAATTTGCTGTACTGAAAGAGCAAGGCTTGGTTCCTGTTCTTTGTATCGGTGAAAGCGAAGCAGAAAATGAAGCAGGTAAAACAGAAGAAGTGTGCGCTCGCCAAATCGACGCTGTACTCAATACACTAGGCGCCCAAGCATTCCAAAATGCGGTCATCGCTTATGAGCCAATTTGGGCTATCGGTACAGGTAAATCAGCGACGCCAGCTCAGGCTCAAGCTGTTCATAAATTTATCCGTGACCATATTGCGAAAAAAGATGCTGCGGTTGCTGCGCAAGTCATCATCCAATACGGTGGTTCAGTCAATGCAGGCAATGCAGCAGAGCTATTCACTCAACCGGATATCGATGGTGCACTTGTTGGTGGCGCATCACTTAAAGCAGATGCTTTTGCTGTTATCGTTAAAGCAGCCGCTGAAGCTAAAAAAGCCAAATAATTTATATTTCATTGATAATAACCGCCAATATTTATTGGCGGTTTTTTTATTTAATGCCATAATTAAAAACATAATCCCCCTATTAAGGAATAATAAATAATTATATTTGAAACGATTATATTAACTTAATGCGATCACAAAAACAGAAATTCCTTAATGCAAATTATTCTTTCAATATTTTATTTATTCCCAATAGAAAAAAACTTCAAATCATCAATATAAAAAACCACACATCTTACTAATAAACTTGATTATTCCTGTTATACCTCCGTTTGAGAATACTGGACACCTCTTATCTCCCAACATTATATTGGCCTCGTTTGTGATTATTGTTTTATCTATTTATCTTTATGAGAAAGATATTTAAATAAATAGATTAATCATCTCATTAATATCAACAAACAATGGTCGCCACCTATTTAAGAAATATTGTCATCGGCGTTTATAAAATAAAACATTCGCTATAAGGATGATTATGGAATATTTAAAAGGTTTAATTCTAAGCACTGCAATAATACTACCTGCAACTGCGGTATCTCAAACAAATAATGATTATTGGCATGTTGATACTGATGTTTATATGGAACTTGAAGAGTACCGCGGTCAACGGGATAGTTTCGATAACAAAGTTTTCGATAAAACCAGTATGGTCGGTAAACTTAGCCTCACTAACCCATCTTCACTTTGGAGCTTCCATTTAGAACATCGAGAATCCTTACGCAACTATGGGCGTAATTTTTCAACGTCTCGTGATTCCTATATTCGCAATCGAACTCAAATTGGGGCCACACGCCAACTTTATCGTAGTACAGACGCCGTATTGAGCCTAAACGGCACCTACCGTAAAGAGTCCAATGATTCTGCACCCAACACCCTATCACGCTCATCCAACAGCTTATATTGGTTAATGCCGGCAGGTAGCTTTGCTTTTAATAAGAAATGGTCATTCGATTTCTGGGATGCTTTTTACTATTACAGTAACTTTTTAAAGTCAAACAACTATGAATGGGAAGCTGAACATGGTGTCACCTATAAATACTCTGACACGATTACGGCAAAACTGACGTTATACAGTGATAGAGTTTGGGATAAAGATTTCAAGAACATTTTCTCGCAAGATCAGATCAGGGTGTACCTACCCATTAAGCTGAGTGATCAATGGGAAATTTCCCCCTATTTCCGCTACTTCCTGAATGAAAGCAGTTATGATCAGCGCAAACACTTAACTCAGAAAGTAAAAAATGGTTATCGTATTGGTACGCAGGTAGCCTACAAGCTAACGCCAAAACTGACTTTATGGGGGGGTGCTGCTATTGAACCCACACAGTGGAAGTACCCAAAAGACGATGATATGACTTCTGGAACCAATAACAGGCAAACCTTTTATTTAGGACAGATTGGCTTCAAATATAGCTGGCAGTGATAAAACAGCGTACCACCTTCTTATTTTATAACTTTAAAAAAGTCGCCAGAAATTTTCTGCGACTTTTTTATTAAACCCTCTATTTTACGTTAATAAAAACAATAAAATTACACTTAACATATTAATCAGAATAAAATTAGAGCGTAAGACAACCATTTAGATGATTAATTTATTTCGTCGACTTTATCGTCAAGATCACATAAAGAAATAATTCCAAAACGGAATTATTCTACAATTTCGCTGATTATTCCAGATAATTTACCCATTTAAAATCAATAAGATAATTGCAGGCTTCTCAATTATTAAATAATCGACTATTCTTATTTAATAACGGATAAGAATAGTCTTAACTGTGATTAATCTCACTTTACAATTAATTTACGATACTTATTATTCATCGAAAAATAACCAAGGACTGATTCGATGAAAAATCTGACTCTACTTTCTCTGTGCTTACTCAGCGCAATGTCGTTAGCCGACCCCCTTTCGCAAACACAACTCAACGAATTGTGGAAAGATAAACAAAAATCGGCTGATGAAATTGTGAAAAACATGTCTGAAGCTGAAAAAATCGGCCAACTTTTTATGTTGGATTTCCGTTATTGGAATAAAGACAGCAAAGGCGAGCCTGCACCATTTCTAGCGATGAATGACGAAGTCGCTAAGGTCATTAATCAATACCATTTAGGCTCTGTTATTTTATTCCGTGAAAACCTTATTGATACCCCACAAACCGTTGAATTAATTAATCAACTACAAGCCTCACGGAGTAATTTGCCACTCTTTATTGGTACTGACCAAGAAGGCGGCTATGTGACTCGCCTCCGTGTCGGCACCGAAATGCCTGGCAATATGGCATTAGGGGCAACACGTAACCCAGCTCTAGCGGAATTGACGGGTATGATCCATGGCTATGAATTATCTAGCCTTGGCTTTAATATCAATTTTGGCCCCGTTGTTGATGTCAATAACAACCAAAACAACCCTGTCATTGGTGTCCGCTCTTACTCCGACAACAAAGAGCTTGTTGAAGCGCTATCAACCAATTACATCAAAGGGATCCACAAATATAATTTATTGACCTCACTGAAACACTTCCCCGGACACGGTAATGTTTCCTCTGACTCTCATGTCGACTTACCCGTAGTGAATTCCGATGCTAAAGCTTGGCGCTCCACAGAATTACCGCCGTTCCAATATGCGCTGAGTCATGGTGCTGATGCGGTAATGACAGCACACATTATTGTGCCTGCATTAGATAACAACAAAATCAAAACATTATCAGGAAAAGAGGTTGGCACTCCTGCCACGCTTTCCAAGCCGATCCTGCACGGTGTTTTACGTGATGAACTCAAATACAACGGTCTTATCATCACCGATGCTATGGATATGGGGGCAATCGCTGATAACTTTGATATGAACTGGGCTGTGGAAACGTCACTGTTAGCAGGCTCCGATATTATCCTTATGCCAATCAAAATGTGGGATAGCGAAGCGGTAACACGCTTAGACAATATGTATCGCCACCTTGAGAGCGAAGCCAAGAAAAATCCTGAGTTAAGGAAACGGATTGATGAGTCGGCAAAACGTGTCGTGCTGAAAAAGTTACAGCAGGAGATCACCGCACAGCCTGTTGATTTAAACAATGCTCAACTTGTTGTCGCCTCAAAGAGCCATAAAGACTTAGAAAATATGGTTTCCGAGCAAGCTATCACACTGATTAAAAACGATAATATTCTACCTTATGTTCTCAAACCACAAAATCGCATTCTGGTGATTTCTGATGAAAACCCACGTAACACATTAATTCAAAAGCACTTAAATGATATTGCTAATGAAACGGGTGTCGCGATTGAGAGCCAAACTGCAATGATCAAACTGGCTGAAAATACGCTTAGCGCAAAAGAGGTTCAATCGCTCTTAAAAGGCCGAGATCTCGTATTACTGACGACGTATAACCTAAAAGATAACCCTGCTAATGCACAGTTGGTGATTGATGAGGCTAACAAAGCGAATATTCCGGTTGTCGTTATTTCATCACGTAACCCATATGACATCGCTTACCTAAAAGGCGTCAAAGCGAATATCGCTATCTACGGTATTACAGGGTTTGATATCACCAATAACAACCGTAATTCACTGGAAACCAACATTCGTAGTGGATTACGTACGCTATTTGCAAATCCACAGGCACAACCTCTAAATCCACCAAAAGGGCTATTACCCGTTAACATCAAAAATCCACAAGGTAACAAAATTCTGTTCCCTTATGGTCACGGTGAAACCTACAACACGACTCACTAATTTATTTTCTAAACAAGGTTCTTCCCAGCCTTGATATCCAAAGCGATATCAAGGGCTGGTTGCTACACCCTAAATAAACTGACACTGCTATTTCATAAACAATAATTAAAAATTAAAGGATCATCATGAAAACATCTTTGAATGGTTTACTCTTTCTCGCCACCACAACACTAACAACGTCTGCATTAGCTGTTGAGACGGTGAATAATGACTACTGGCGCATTACCTCCAATGTCTATATGGAGCTGGAGAAATTTGAAGGCCACCATAATACCAGCGGCGGTAAGGTCTACGACAAAACCACCATGATCGGCCAACTGTTTCTGTCAAACCCTGAATCTAAATGGAGCTTTTTTCTTGAGCACAAAGAGTCATTAAGAAGCTACAACCACAACTTTTCAACCTCAAAAGACTCATTTATTCGTAACCGTACTCAAATCGGTGCGACACGAAAAATGTATTCTAGCGATGTAGGCCAATTCAACTTAAACGTAACCTACCGTAAAGAGTCTAATGATTCCGCACCAGGTACTATGGCTCGCCCATCGAATACACTCTTTTGGTTAATGCCTAGTGGTACTTATCACTTTAACGACAAATGGGCATTTAATTTCTGGGATGCCTTTTATCATTATGACAACTTCCATGCGCCCAATAGTTATGAATGGGAATCTGAACACGGTATTGTTTATAAGATCAATGATTCCGCCACCGCCAAACTGTACATGTATACCGACTGGACGTGGGATAAAGACTTCAATAAAACATGGGAACAAAATCAGATCCGCGGCTACTTCCCAGTGACCTTGAATCAGGATTGGAGCATCATGCCGTACTTCCGCTATTACCTGAACGAGCACAACTATGATAGTAACCAGCGCACGACCCAGAAAGTGAAAGATGGCTATCGTGTCGGCACCCAAGTTTTCTATAATTTGACCCCAAAACTGACGCTATGGGGCGGATTTGCCGTTGAGCCAAGTACATGGGAAAACCCAAAAGGGGCGGGGATCACCTCTGGCAGCAACAACCGCCAGACATTCTACCTAGGCCAACTGGGTGTCAAATACGTATGGCAATAAGCTAAAAAACAGTGACTGGCTTCTCCCTCACAAGTCAGTCACTCTCACTATAAAAAGCTTTTTTGGTATCCGCGACGAGTATTGCTCAACAGAGATGAGCTTTGCTTAAAATCCTCAATGCTATGAATGCTCGTCAGGATATAGTGCTAAGAGTATGCGATTTTTTTATTTTGAAGAAAACGCCCCATAAATTAGAGCGATTATTTTTCTGAGTATACTCAGCACGCAATCTGTCACGATTGCAGGTACAGTCATGACAATCGACAGGCCTTGTATGTAACAAAAAAATATAATGTGCTCAACGAATGCAAGTGATAACTCTGGGGAGTTATATGATTTAGGCGATAGAGAGTACAAACGAAAATACCAAATAACAGAAGTTATAAAACACGGTAATATAAAATACAGTAACACGCGATAAAAAAAATGAATTCGCGTTTTAAGGTAATAGTAATATACCGGCGTCAGTATAATTACATAGGCGAGCAAGGCAAAATTCACGACTTTAAAAAACGCGTATGTGACTTCATAAAAGCCGTTCTGTTCAGTGTATAGCGTCCTAAAAACTTGAAGAATGACTGTCAGATAATAAAAAATCACCCCCACACAAAGAGAGATGTAAGAAATAAGCGCGGAATACTGATTATTTTTCAGAAATAATTGGCGTAGTAATGTCAGCATAGTTTTTCGACATGGGTAATATTTTGCCTAAGTAAGATCGAATATCCGGTTAGATAGACACAAATTCAGCAGTGCGGTCTTTTTGATATTGATTATCTTGTGAATGATAAAATGGACAACAGGCGGAGATCAGCCCTTGTTTATTCCCATTTAGGGGAAGTCGATGATGCCCGCCGTGATGACACGTTCTTGGTTTTCCATTAATTTGCCTTAAGTTAATTAACGCATTTTATTTCACTTAAGGCAATGGATTTATTTACAATAACTCAGCTTAAAACCTAACCAACTAATCGCGACGGCTTATTTCATCAAATACGCCGCCGTTAGAGAAATGCGTTGTTTGAGCTTTTTCCCAACCGCCAAACAAATCGTCCACTGTAAATAATTTCAACTTCGGAAAGCGCTGCTGATATTTCTGAGCCACTTCCTCATTACGTGGTCGATAGTAATTTTTCGCGGCAATCTCTTGCCCTTCAGGCGAATATAAATATTCTAAATAGGCTTGAGCCACTTCTCTACGCCCGCGCTTATCAACGGTTTTATCAACGACGGCCACTGTTGGCTCTGCTAAAATTGAGATACTTGGCGTCACAATTTCAAATTGGCCATTTTCACCAAGCTCATTAATCGCTAATAACGCTTCGTTTTCCCATGCAATCAACACATCCCCAATTCCCCGCTCAACAAAGCTATTTGTCGCCCCGCGAGCACCTGAATCTAGTACCTCAACATTTTGATAAAGCTGTTTAACAAATTGCTTGGCTTTCTCTGGGTCATGATGATTTTTTTCTAATGCATACCCCCAAGCACCGAGGTAATTCCAGCGTGCACCACCTGACGTTTTAGGATTTGGCGTGACAATCGCAACATCTTTACGGATCAAATCATCCCAATCTTGGATATTTTTAGGGTTTCCTTTACGCACAAGAAAAACAATCGTTGAGGTATAAGGTGCGGAATTATCGGGTAAACGAGTGATCCAATTCTTATCAATACGTCCACTCTTCGCTATCGCATCCACATCGTAGGCTAAAGCCAGCGTCACAACATCCGCTTCTAAGCCATTAATAACAGAAGTGGCCTGCTTTCCTGACCCGCCATGAGACTGACGGATAGTTACCGTATCCCCGGTTTTTTCTTTCCAATACTGACTAAAGGCTTGGTTATATTGCTGATAGAATTCTCGAGTGGGATCATAAGAAACGTTTAATAATTGGATGTCTTTTGCCCATGCGCTTGCTGTGAGCGCTAATAATAATGTGGTTGTTACCTGCCATTTACTCGCCATTCTTCCATTCCTCATCAATCAATTGTTAAGGAAGGCTGACAGATCTCATCAATAACATGAAATAATTAAAAATGACAAATTATGCAACAAAAGAATATAAGGCAGAAAAATCAGGCAGAGAGATCAAACCTGCACGGCACTGAAACGGCACCGCACAGGTGAGATTTGCAATCGTAGAGGTAGAGATTAATACAGTTTTTTCGCTGTGTCGTACCACTCTTTCTTAAATACACGCTTCATATTCATTACAGCATCAATGATATCGTGGTGAACCAGTTTTTCATTTTGAATACCGACACAACGACCGCCGTAACCTTCTAATAATAGCTGAATAGAGTAGGCTCCCATGCGCGATGCGAGAATACGGTCATAAGCCACTGGCGAGCCACCACGCTGAATATGCCCCAATACCGTTGCGCGCGTTTCATGATGCGTTTCTGCTTCAATATATTTCGCTAGCTCATCAACATCGCAAACATGCTCAGTGATTGCCACAATGGCATGGCGTTTACCTTTCTCAATGCCTTGTTTTATCTCAGATAACAGCTCTTCGCGGTCAAATGACATTTCATTTTCAGGCAGAACGATAAACTCACAACCACCCGCAATCGCAGCCGAAAGCGTCAGATCGCCACAATAGCGCCCCATAACTTCAACAATCGAAATACGTTTATGAGACGTCGAGGTGTCACGCAGACGGTCAATCGCTTCCACTACCGTTTCAAGTGCGGTGAAATAACCAATGGTATAGTCCGTTCCCGCCACATCATTATCGATGGTTCCCGGCAAACCAATACAGGGGAAACCTGCCTCTGTCAGTGATTTTGCCCCTAGGTAAGAGCCATCACCACCAATCACCACCAGCGCATCAATATGATTTTTTTTCAGATTATCAATGGCAACAGCACGAACTTTTTCATCGCGGAATTGAGGGAAACGAGCCGAGCCAAGGAAGGTGCCACCGCGGTTAATCATGTCAGAAACACTATAGCGATCTAGCTGTTTCATACGGTTTTCATATAAGCCTAGATACCCATCATAAATACCCATGACTTCTAAACCTTCGCTCAGTGCAGCACGTACAACACCACGGATTGCAGCGTTCATACCCGGTGCATCACCACCACTTGTTAGTACCCCAATTCTTTTAATCTGTTTGACCATGATGACCTCTGATTAATGAATATAAATTGCAAATCGATGAAAAACACAATGATATCGTACTTTTCTAACGTACATTCTGTTATAAACAACTCATGCTGAATTGATTCACCTAGCGTTATAATAAGACAAAGGAACCTATCTATACCTGCTTTCTATCAAGCTTTGCTTGTTTATTGTGATCCAGCTTACACAATTTTAGTCTATAAAACGGATTGCCGCAGAAGCAGAGGCTCACTATAGCGGGTGTTGTCTTACTTCGAAACAAAAATTAAGTGCATATCATAGCATTTATGTAACATAGAAGCTTAACCTTGCGAGTTAAAAGTAAACAGAGGCGCCTACTACCCACACGATAAAAAATAAATGTTCACTGGCTTTCTCAAAACCAAAGCGAAACTACGCAACTGAGCCGTTTTGGCTCAAGCGTTTATTGATTGATTGAGTGAGTGAGAAACAAAAAAGCCCCGTTAGCGGTTATGGTTAACCAACGGGGCTCCATTTTCAAAGGCTAATACTTGGAGTCATCAGGCACAAGGCCTAAGATTAAGTATAAAAATAGCGTGTTAGATGGAAGAAGATTGGCGCGGCAAAGCATAAAGAGTCGATACGATCTAGCATCCCGCCGTGCCCTTCGATTATGGCGCCAAAATCTTTGATGCCGCTATCGCGTTTGATAGCAGACATACATAATCCTCCCACAAAGCCCATTAGGGTAATCGCCAGTGACATTAGCCCTGCTGCCCACCAACTAAATGGGGTTACCCAATACAAGCAGATACCAATTAGCACGGAAGATAAAATGCCACCAACAAAGCCTTCAATGGTTTTGTTCGGGCTTAATTTTGGCACAATAGGATGTTTGCCAAACAATTTTCCAAACACATATTGCAGCACATCAGAAAGTTGCGTAACCACAATCAAGAACAGCAGCAGTTTGACGTTTTCCCCCTCATAACCTTGAATATCCAACATCAACAAGGCTGGCACATGGCTTAAACAGAATACCGCGACTAACATCCCCCACTGAATTTTTGAGGTACGCTCGAGGAAATGATACGTATCTCCCGCTAAGGCAATGCGAGTAGGTAAGAAAAGGAACACAAACACCGGCACAAAGACTGAGAACATGCCATACCACTGAATGCCGACTAAAACATATTGCAGAGGGAGGAAAATAAAAAAGCACCAAAATAGGGCTTCATGGTCACTACGCCGAGTCGGTGTTAAGGTAATAAACTCCCGTAATGCAAAAAATGAGATCAGTGCAAATAAAATCACGACACCGATATTGCCAATCACAACGGCGAGTACACAGACAATACACATTAACCACCAAGCTCGGATCCGAGCATTCAAGTTATCAATGGTTGGATTGCTGTTATCCCCTGAATAACGGTAAGCGAGGATCCCGCCAATAATACTAGCGACCACAAGTATGCTAAAGACACCTGATAGCAATAACACGATTTCGCTATCCCAAATACTACTCATGGCATCAACTCCTCTAGTGCGAGTTTCGCACGCTCTAAGAATACGGCTTTTGGTTCATCCTCGCCTAATGGGGCTAATGGCTTGCCCACAACCGCAGAGCAGATCACCGGCACAACCAACTTCGACCCCTTTGGTAGTACGCGATTTAAATTCTCAAGGTACACAGGCACCACTTCAACATGAGGGTGTTTTTTGGCTAAGTGATAGATACCGCTTTTAAAATGACTTAATTCTTCGCCATCCCCGCGCGTACCTTCTGGGAACAAAATCAATGATTCTTGTTTTTCCAAGATCGCCTCAAGTGGCTCTAAGACATTCTCTTTCGCCGTTCCATCACCTTTACGGTCGATTAAAACAGCGCGAAAAACGTTATTGACTAGATAGCGTCGAAAGGGCGTTTTATCCCAATAATCTCTTGCGGCGACAGGGTGAACAGCATGGCGCATTAAAGGAGGTAATCCAGCCCAAATAACTAAACCATCAAGATGGCTGGAATGGTTAGCATAATAGATACGTGGTGTCATTGCCGGTTGGCAACCAACCCAACGGGTACGTACGCCCGTTAATAAACGACAAGTAAATGACAGCAACATTCCCATGCCTTTTGCTAGCAAAGAAATCCTCTGAGCTTTTTCCATTTTTATTCCTTGCGAATCGTTATTTTATTTTTGCTACCCAGCCACGACAAAAAATAGGGTAGCTATTTTTTAGCGAATACACCCAAAAAGAAATTCAAGCATCAAAATAGGCGGAGTTATTTTAGAGTGCAAGCAGCAAGGTCTGATTTCGTTTTTTTTGAGACAACATTCGCAGATAAACAGCAAAGAATAGATTATTAGCAAAAAGTTAATGGCATGATCACAAGATCAACACAAATGAAGATACAAAAAAGCAGTAAAGGCGGCACCTCTACTGCTTTTCAATATTATTCTAACTGAATAAATAATTATTTTTTGTCAGCCGCGATACGGTCACGGATATGTTGTGCACGCTCTGCTGACGGTGGGTGAGAATCGAACATGCTGCTTTCTTTGCTACCCATTTGAGCTAATTTTTCAAAACCAGTGACTAAGCCGTCAGTTTTAACACCGCGTTTTTTCAGCAAGTCATAAGAGAAATCATCCGCTTGGCTCTCTTGATGTTGAGAGAACTGAGAGTTAATCAGTTTTTCACCCAGCGCAGCTAATTGTGAAGAGCTGAGTTGCTCAACAACGCCACCCGCTGAAGCTGCTGCGGTACGCGCGGCAACCGCGGCATAAGCAACTTGCATTGCTTTACGTGTATGGCCGAGTGCAACGTGGCCCATTTCATGACCTAATACACCTTCAACTTCGTTATCATTCATGATATCCATCAGGCCGCTATAGACACGAACGCAACCATTCGCCATTGCCCAAGCATTCACATCATCAGTCATATAAACTTTGTAGTTAACTGGTGTGCCATCAATTTCATTGCCTAATGATTTAGCAATTTTATCTAAGCGTTTAGAGTACTTGCTTGAAGCGGGTGCAATTTTATTTTGTGCGTCCATTTCTTTACAAGATTGGTCGCTTAATTGCTTAACGTCACCATCCGTTAAAGTAGCGGCTTGGAATAATTGCATACCAGAGTTAGTTAGCATGCCTTGGTCTAAGTTTTTACATCCCGTCAAAATGACAGCAGAGACAGCGACTGCAACAAGAGCCTTCATTTTCATAATATTATTTTCCTTTGCAATACACACAACAATTTTACGGCATAAAGACTATGAATTTTGAGCAAAATAACAATAGGAATAGAGTGAGATCATCTTCATAAAATGAATTTAACCCGTTTTTTGTCTTAATAGCAAAATCATTGGAATAATAATTCGCTTTATCCAAAATAATTAACTAAATAATCAGTTTCTGTAGAGTCGAGTCTGAACAATTCACCACAAAGCGGCGAGCGACCAAACGCACAACACTAAGATAGGATAAAATTCGCAGGGCTTTGTCTACTTGATGATTAAAAATAGAAGCACTAAAGAGCGCCTTTGCCGTTGTTTCAGAACCTATATTATTTGCTCAGCATGTTTATATTATCGATAAAAACCTTCATCAACGGGGTGATCAAAAGGGAAGCATAGAGAGGGATCCATTTTTTATTTTAAAAGCTAAGCGCAAAAAAAAAGCCCCTAAAAGGGGCTGTAAAAGACAGGGATGGTGTCTATGGCAAGGAAAAAACTTCACTTATTGCTACTTCACTACTACGATCAAGAGAATTCGGTACTCAATAAATTTCATTCAATGAGTTATTGCAAAGCCTGATATTGAGACATTTTTTGTTGATGGATCTGCTCAAGTTGGGCTTTCTGCTCAGGTGTTAATAACTGATATAATTCATGATGAATTCGCGCCATTTCAACACGCTGAGTTAATTCTTTTTGCAAACTTTTTTCTAATTGGGCACGTACTGCCTGCTCATCAAAGTCGTCTGCGGTAATTAAACTGTGCAATGCTTCACGCTCTTGCACTGAAACTGGGTTATCAAATTGATAACGGCGTTGTGTTGCCATTAAATCACGTAATTGCTGGCGCTGTTTTTCATTTAACGTGATACCATTAAACATAAATGTACTCGTGCGTTCTTCACTACCAAACAGCTCATAATGCTGAAGTTTAGCCAACGCTGATGAGGTAGGCTCATTTTGCATTTGCAACATTAGGGGAGTCGAACCATCACCAGTTTGTGCCACATTTTCTGGTGTATCCCCAAAAGCCGTCACTGAGCCGAAAATGAATGCAGAGGCTAACGTCAACATTACTGTTGTTTGTGCTGTTCTTTGCATTTCTGACTCCTTGTTCTCGGACAGTGCTCGTGATTCAATGTGGACAACTATACGCCGGTGGCTGCAAACTAGCGTCAGAGCATGTAAAAGAACGTAAAGTCATGGAATCATGAAGATTGTTATCGTATTTTGGCAGTTGGAGGACTTAAACACATGCATAAAATCCTATTAGTTGATGACGACCGTGAACTCACGTCGCTCTTAAAAGAACTGCTCGAAATGGAAGGTTTCAACGTTGTCATCGCCTATGATGGTGAACAGGCTTTACAACAACTGGACTCGTCCATTGATCTGTTATTACTTGATGTCATGATGCCAAAGAAAAATGGTATTGAGACATTAAAAGAGTTGCGTCAAATCCACCAAACTCCTGTCATTATGTTAACCGCTCGCGGTAGTGAGCTAGACAAAGTGTTAGGCCTTGAGTTAGGTGCAGATGACTATCTTCCTAAACCTTTCAATGACCGCGAACTCGTTGCCCGTATCCGTGCACTATTGCGCCGTTCTAATTGGAGCGAACAGAATCAGGGCGACAATAGCAATACGCCTGTTCTGCAAGTTGATAAGCTACAATTAAATCCTGGTCGCCAAGAGGCCAGCTTTGATAACGAAATTCTAGACCTAACAGGTACTGAGTTCACGCTACTCTATTTATTAGCTCAGCACCTTGGTCAAGTCGTTTCAAGAGAGCATCTAAGCCAAGAAGTTCTTGGGAAACGCTTAACGCCATTTGACCGTGCTATTGATATGCACATTTCTAACTTACGCCGTAAATTGCCAGAGCGTACAGATGGTCAACCGTGGTTTAAAACTTTACGTGGTCGTGGATACTTGATGGTTTCAGCAACATGATAAATAGCTTAACCGCAAGAATATTTGCAATTTTCTGGTTTACCCTCGCACTAGTGTTAATGCTAGTGCTGATGGTACCCAAGCTAGACTCTCGGCAGCTCACTTCCCTTCTGGAAAGTGAGCAGCGCCAAGGGGAAATGCTTGAACAACACATCGAAGCCGAACTTGCACAGGCGCCGATGAATGACCTTCTTTGGTGGAGGCGGATTTCTAATTCCATCAAAAAATGGGCGCCTCCGGGGCAACGTCTGATCATTGTGACCAGTGAAGGACGTGTTATCGGGGCGATGCCCAGTGAAATGCAAGTGATCCGTAACTTTATCGGGCAATCCGACAATGCCGATCACCCGAAAAAGAAAAAATATGGTCGCGCGGAAATTCTTGGGCCTTTTTCCATTCGCGACGGTGAAGACCATTACCAACTCTATTTAGTTCGCCCAGCCAATAGCCCACAATCAGACTTTATTAACTTATTGTTTGACCGGCCATTCTTGTTATTAATTGCCACTATGCTGATTAGCGCCCCATTATTACTTTGGTTATCATGGAGCTTGGCACGCCCTGCCCGTAAATTAAAAATGGCAGCAGACGATGTCGCAAAAGGCAATTTACGACCACACCCTGAACTTGAATCGGGGCCGCAAGAGTTTCTTTCTGCCGGTAACAGTTTTAACCAGATGATTAGCGCGCTTGATGGCATGGTCACTGCCCAACAACGACTGATTTCTGATATCTCGCACGAACTACGGACGCCACTCACACGCTTACAACTGGCAACGGCACTCTTACGCCGCCGCCATGGTGAAAGTAAAGAGCTAGAACGTATCGAAACCGAAACGCATCGCTTAGATAGTATGATCAATGACTTACTCGTGCTATCACGCAGCCAGCACAAAAATGAGATCTTAAGGGAGAATATTAAAGCCGATGAATTATGGGGCGATATTCTAGAAGATGCTCGCTTTGAAGCAGAGCAGATGAATAAAACGTTAGATGTCACCGCCCCGCCAGGCCCATGGCCGATTTATTGCAATCCATCGGCGATAGGCAGTGCATTTGAAAATATCGTTCGCAATGCACTTCGCTACTCAAATACCCACATTGCGGTCAATTTTAAAGAGGAAAACAACGGCATCTTAATCACTGTCGATGATGATGGCCCAGGAGTTAGCCCCGCTGATCGCGAACACATTTTCCGCCCTTTCTACCGTACAGATGAAGCACGCGATAGGGAGACTGGCGGAACTGGCCTTGGCCTTGCGATTGTTGAAACCGCAATCTCACAGCATAAAGGCTGGGTAAAAGCAGACGATAGCCCACTTGGTGGCCTCCGTTTGCAAATTTGGTTACCCGAGCATGGTCGATAATCCCAATTAACTCTCGGCGCCTTAATATTCATTTGATTAAGGCGCCAATTTTATTCCCGCGCCAATATAAGTAATTTCACCTAATTAAAATCCGTTTAATCAATTTGCTATTCAATCATTTTAAGACAGTCAGTATCACCAAATAAGACAAATAGTTCCTCTAGCCTACTGTTTTAATTATGTTGTGATATATCATCATAAAAAGGCAATTTACCGCATGCGCCTATAATCTGCTTTTTATTTATTCAGAGTTTGCCTATTATATAAAAAAAACACCGCACACATGCCTAACTAATACGTCAAATAGAACAGTAAGATAATTGTGGGCGATATCGTACTTTACTCGTGTTCGGAATTTACTTATTACTTTTGCGCCTATTTTCGCGCTAAAACACAAAAAATTAGACGACTCAACTCAACGGATTCATCAATGAAAAAAATCAAGCTTACCAAGTTGGCCATTTTAACGGTATTGGGCGTAATGAGTGGCAATACTCTTGCTGGGGGTCTCGTTCTACCGGATAATAACTTACGAAACGACCTTGCATGGTTATCAGAACGTAATGTTATTCAAATCAGCCTTTCTACATGGCCCCTATCTTCAGAAGAAATTACCCGCTCACTTAATAATGCAAATATCACCAATAGTGAACAAGAAGCGATTGTGCAGCGTATTAAGCAACAACTCAGTCGCACTAAAAATAACCTCCAATTACAAACCTACCTGTCAACGAGTAAGCCATCCATGCCACAGGGGTTCGCACAAAGCGAATACAGTGATTTCCGTTATACCGTTGAAGGTAATTACAGCACCGATGATGTCGATTTAAATTTAAAAGCGAATGCTGAACGAGCGTTACGTGTTGAAAATGGCTCTGACTATAACCTTAATGGTTCTTACGGCGGCGTGAAAATTTGGAACCAATGGGTTAGCTTTGGTGAGATCCCTCAATGGTGGGGGCCCGGCCATGATGGTAGCTTGATCCGTACTGATGCAGCACGTCCTGTCACAGGTTTCCTGATACAGCGTGCAGACCAAAGTCCTTTTGAAACCCCTTGGTTATCATGGATTGGCTCATGGCAATATCAGCTTACAGCAGGCCAAATTAAGCAGTACTCCTCACAACCCCATACCAAGCTCATTGGTTTACGTATGACTATGAACCCAACGGATTTCTTTGAGTTAGGGGGTTCACGCGTAGTCATGTGGGGAGGTGAAGGTCGCCCTAACAACTGGAATTCTTTCTGGAATGCGATGGCCGGTAAAGATAACACAGGCGATCAAAATGATGACCCCGGTAACCAGCTTGCAGGGCTTGACGCTAAAATCAAACTCTACCCGCTGATTGGTTTACCTGTCAGTGTTTACGGCCAAATGATCGGTGAAGATGAAGCCGGTATGTTCCCATCGAAAAATGCTTTTATGGGGGGTATCGAAGGCTACCATACTGCATGGGGTCAGCCTTTAAGCTGGTATATTGAAGGTTCTAATACCCATACCGAATGGAACAAAAACGGCGTGATGTATCGTCACTTTATCTATAAAGATGGCTATTACCAACAAGGTGCACCTTTGGGTCATGCCATGGGCGGTGATGGGCGTATGTTATCAGCCAAAGTGGAATATACCCTTGACGATGATAACCGTGTTAGTACACGTTTAGTCTATGCCAAGGTCAATAAAGAAAGTTATCCACAAAACAAAATCTACCCTAAATCAGAAACAATCAAGGGTGTCGATTTAGGTTGGTGGCATAACTTTGATAACATGGTCAGCACCGATGCAAAAGTCTGGGTATCGAAAACAGATTACGACACCAGTGATGATATTGGTGCTTCCGTCATGGTAACCGTACCGTTCGAATGGTAATCAATCGCCATTAATAAAAGTGTTATATCCATGATAAAACTAGCCGCTGAATTATTCGCGGCTAGTTTTTTATTTCTAGTCGAAATTCGACTTATTTAGAAATCACACTATAATTATCAGCAAGGTTTATTTCTGATGCTTTTTTATTCATTTAATAAAATAATAAAATTAATTATTGCTCTTTATTAATTTAACGTCACTAAGGCGTATTAGCATAACCAAAAAATAAAAATGATATATTTCTAAATTATTTCACTTATCTTAACTCGATATTCGGGTATAGAAATATATCTCAATCGAATGAATAAAATACATCCATAAAAAATAAGGTTATTTCCTAAGATAGCAGATAAAATAT
>NZ_JAMPQI010000029.1:0-38092 GCF_028482365.1 Providencia sp. PROV122
TATTTTAAAGTATATATAACAAAAATTGATTTACATCAAAATCAAAAAAATTATAAATGGAATAATAAATTCAACTTAGTCAGATTAGGTTATCTTTATTAAAAGATGTGATCTTGATTTGAACATTAAATAAAATTAAACGGTATATTTAAACCAAAATAATAAACACAGGAATGGGATTAATAATGAAAAAACTCACTGCGCTTGTCTTAGCTGCCGCAACGCTTGCACCAGCTGCTTCATTTGCTCATGAAGCTGGCGATTTTATTTTCCGTGCAGGTACTGCAACTGTCCGTCCGAATGCAGGCTCTGATGATGTATTAGGTGGCCTAGGTCATTTTAATGCAAATAATAATACTCAATTAGGGCTGACATTCAGCTACATGGTTACCGATAATATCGGTGTGGAATTATTAGCTGCAACGCCATTCGAGCATAAAGTTAGTTTAGGTGAATTAGGCAATATTGCGACAGTTCATCATTTACCACCTACTTTGATGGCACAATATTATTTTGGTAGTAAAGAAGATAAATTACGCCCTTACTTAGGTGCAGGTATTAACTATACTTTCTTCTTTGATGAGAAATTTAATTCAGGGGCAAAACAGCTGGGCTTGAGTGACCTTGACCTGTCTAGCTCTTGGGGCTTTGCAGCGCAAGCCGGTATGGACTACATGCTGACTGAAAATTGGATGTTAAACGCCTCTCTTTGGTGGATGGATATTGATACGGATGTTAAATTTAAATTTAACGGCGCTCAACAAAAAGTTGATACTCGCCTTGACCCATTCGTATTTATGTTTGGCGTAGGTTATCGCTTCTAATCGAATTTGCAGGATGCATAATAGGCAGATGCCTAACTTGAAATGGAATGTAGTAGTAAATCCGAGAATATTTATTCTCGGATTTTTTTGGATATAAATTAGGAATAATTTTTTAACTAAAAATGTAATTTATCTATTATACGATTTCATAGAAAATAATAACCTCTATTTTTTATAACGATAAAATAACAAAATACCAACAATTGTTAATGTATTAAAGTAACGTAATTATTATTTTTAGGAAATATGTAAGATATATTTCTGATATAAATATCAGCCCAATTTGAGCTGATATTTATAATGGTTGATTGATGATGTATTAGCGGATTTTCATTGAGTCAATGACAGATTGGACGCCTTTTACTTTTTTAGTGACCTCTATGGCTTTATTTGCATCTGCTTTAGAATCGACAAAGCCACTTAATTGCACGCGTCCTTTAAAGGTTTCAACACTAATCTGAGTTGATTTTAGGTTTTTCTCAGCCAGTAGGGCAGATTTTACTTTAGTCGTAATGACAGTATCATCAATGTAGCCACCAGTGCCTTCAGATTTATCGGTTGGTGCACAAGCAGCTAGCGTGAAAGCCATAAAGAAAGCGACAAGTAATGCACTAACAGATTTGAATAGTTTCATCCTTTATCTCCTAACGTGTCAAACGCCAAAATACGTGATGGTTAAGTCATCCAACAAGATCTTATCAGCATAATAAACAATGATTACAATTAGTTTCTCGCTGATAATTTTAGTATCAGTAGAAAGTGGAAAAAATTCAACTTATAGACGCCCGTAATGGCAAATTAAAATCGTAAATAAAAAACGCCATACAGGATATGGCGTTTATCGAGGGTGGGGGTATTTCGCTATTTTTGTGTTGCTGTCTTCATTTTTGCCACGAACTGGGTAAGTTCTGCCAGCATAATATCAGGGCGATGAAGATTATTTTCGATAATTTTAACCACGGCAGAGCCTGAAATGGCACCAGCTGCGCCATTAGCGATTGCCTCGCTAACTTGAGATGGTTCAGAAATACCAAATCCTTGTAGTGGTGGTGCTGCCTGATACTCATTTAACCGACTAATTAAGTTAGTCAATGGTGTCTCAGCACGTTTTTCTGTTCCTGTCACTCCTGCTCTTGATAATAAGTAAGTATAGCCCTGGCTATATTCACCAATTTGCTTGAGTAATGGCTCATCAGCATTTGGCGGGCAAATAAAAATAGGCGCAATACCATGTGCTAAGGCAGACTCGCGAAAGGGCTTTGACTCACGCATAGGAACATCTGCGACCAATACTGAATCGACACCAGCTTGTTGACAACGTGAATAAAAGTTATCGATGCCATTACTAAAGACCAAATTGGCATAGACAAGTAAGCCAATGGGCATATCAGGGTGTTTCTGCCTTATCCGAGCCAAAAGTTCAAAGCACAATGTTGGGGTAATATCACTTTTAAACGCCCTTAAATTCGCATTTTGGATAGTAGGACCATCAGCGAGAGGATCGGAGAAAGGAATACCAATTTCTAATGCATCAGCGCCACCAGCAATTAGGGTATCTACAATTTTTAAGGATAGCTCAGCGTCAGGATCGCCTAATGTTACGAACGGAACGAAAGCACCTTGGTTAACGCGGTTTAAACGTTCAAAAAGTTGAGTATAACGTTCCATTAGATTTCTCCCTTACTTTTTAAAATATCATGTACGGTAAAAATATCTTTATCGCCACGGCCAGAAAGGTTCACAATCAGTAATTGTTCTTTATTTGGCTCTTTTTCCGCGAGTTTTAGTGCATACGCTAATGCATGTGATGATTCTAATGCAGGGATGATACCTTCCTTACGTGATAGCAATTTAAAGGCCGCTAAGGCTTCATCATCGGTAATGGAAACATAATCCGCTCGCCCAATACTGTTTAAATGTGCATGCTGTGGTCCAACAGATGGGAAATCAAGCCCAGCGGAAATAGAGTAGGACTCTTCAATTTGCCCTTCATCCGTTTGCATCATCGGTGACTTCATACCAAAGTAGATGCCGACGCGACCATGCTTGAGTGGTGCACCGTGTTGGCCTGTTTCGATACCCAAACCCGCAGGTTCCACACCGATAAGGCGCACATTTTCTTCAGGAATAAATGATGCAAAGAGGCCAATTGCATTTGAGCCGCCACCAATACAAGCGATCACGGCGTCAGGCAGTCTTCCTTCTTTTTCGAGTACCTGTTGTTTTGCTTCATCGCCAATCATACGCTGAAAATCACGGACAATGGTTGGATATGGATGTGGGCCTGCCGCTGTTCCTAGCAAGTAATGCGCCTTATCATAACTGCCAGACCAATCTCTAAGCGCTTCATTACAAGCATCTTTTAAGGTGGCTGAGCCACTGTGTACAGGGATCACTTCCGCACCCATTAGCTTCATACGGAAAACATTGGGTGATTGGCGCTCAACATCTTTTGCCCCCATATAAATACGGCACTTCATATTAAGCAAAGCACACGCTAGAGCGGTTGCGACGCCATGTTGACCTGCACCCGTTTCAGCAATAATTTCTGTTTTACCCATTCGCTTAGCTAATAATGCTTGGCCTAATACTTGGTTAGTTTTATGTGCGCCACCATGAAGTAGATCTTCACGTTTTAGATATAGTTTCGTTTTAGTGCCTTCGGTTAAATTCCTACAGAGTGTTAATGCAGTAGGGCGACCGGCATAATTTTTAAGGAGATCATGGAATTCTTTAATAAATGTCGGATCGTTTTGAGCCTCAATAAAGGCATCTTCCAGTTGGTTAAGGGCTGGAATTAAAATCTCAGGAACATATTGTCCACCGAATTCACCAAAGTAGGGGTCTAATTTACTCATATTATTATTCGTCTCTTGATGTCATGCTATTCATATTCAATTTCAGTTCTTAGTCACTATTGCGCTACTTTTCTTGATGATTAGAGTGCTAATGAACTGAAAACTTGATTCAGTTTTTTCTCGCTTTTGATGCCCGGTTCAGTTTCAACGCCTGAGTTAAAATCCAATCCATTGCATAATAGTGTCGCAGCCTGACGGCAATTGTCGGCATTTAAGCCTCCTGCAACCATCACGCGAAATTGGCTGCTATTTGGGATCTTGTTCCAATCGAAAGTTTGACCACTGCCGCCACGACCATTATCAAGTAGCAACAAATCAATCGGTTGCCCATCAAACTGGCTGAAATCAGGTTGTGACATATTGACGGCTTTCCAGATTTCACAATGCTCAGGTAAATGGCTACGTAGATTTTTCACATAATCGGCATCTTCATGACCATGGAGTTGCACTGCTGATAAAGCCAGTTGTTCGACCATATGGGCAACAAAATCAGCAGATTGGTCACGGAAAACACCAACATATTGTAGTGGAGCGGCATGTATTATCTGCCTTGCTTGTGACAGGGTCACTTTTCGCGGGGAGTTTTCAGCAAAAATTAAGCCGCCGTAAGTTGCTCCCGCAGCAAGGGCGGCTTGCGCATCTTGGCTTCGGGTTAGGCCACAAACTTTATGTTCCCCAATTAATAATTTTTGCAATCCTTTGTTAAGATCGGCTTGCTCCATTAAAGCACTACCAATCAGAAAACCGTTGGCAAACTGGCTCAAAGATTGAATGTGCTGGTGGCGGTGAATGCCGGATTCACTAATAATAATGGTGCCTTCTGGCAGACGCGGTGCCAATTCACGGGTACGATTGAGGTCGATTGATAAATCGCGGAGGTCACGATTATTAATGCCAACAACACGCGCTTTTAGTTTTATCGCTCGCTCTAACTCTTCTTCGTTACTCACCTCAGTCAGTACACCCATATTCAGTTGGTGTGCGACTTCTGCAAGTGCAATGTACTGCTCATCACTCACGACAGAGAGCATCAGTAAAATAGCATCGCCTTGATAATATCTCGCAAGGTAGATTTGGTATGGGTCAACAATGAAGTCTTTACACAAAACGGGTTGCTTAACCGTACGACTGACAGTGGTCAAATACGCCATATTCCCTTGAAAATACTTTTCATCGGTTAAGACGGAAATAGCTGACGCATAGGGTGCATAAATGTTCGCTATGACGGCAGGATCAAAATCTTCCCTAATTAGCCCTTTTGATGGTGATGCTTTTTTGCATTCCAGTATAAATACAGGGCGTTTTGCGGACAGTGCTTCATAAAAACGACGGCTCGATGGGAGCACTTTATCAATAAAGCTGTCTAAAGGTTGTTGTTGTTTACGCTCTTCCAGATAGATTAGCTTATCATCAACAATTTTTTGCAGTACGGTTGCTTTCATCTTTATTGGTTCCTTGAAGCGAGCGCAGTGACGCGATCAAATACAGCACCACTACGAATAATATTTAGAGCGTGTTCACTATTGGCTTTTAGGTCTTCATAACCATTGATCCGCATTAGCATGGCGACATTGGCTGCAACGGCGGCTTCATGTGCAGGCTTTCCGTGACCCTGTAACAAATTACTTAGCAAAATTCGATTTTCATCTGGTGTTCCGCCTTCTAAATCAGATAGCTGATAAGCTTGCAACCCAAAATCGTCGGCATTGAGCTGATAGAAAGACAGAGCGCCTTGGTTTAATTCTGCAACTTGCGTGGTTGCATGAAGAGAAACTTCATCCATTCCACCACTGTGTACCACAGCTGCACGAGTAAAACCAAGCATTTGTAACGTTTTTGCTACAGGTTCAATTAATGACGCTTGATACACACCGATTAATGCAATAGGCGGTCGAGCAGGGTTAATTAATGGGCCTAACACATTGAATAACGTGCGTGTCTTTAATTGAGAGCGTACAGGAGCCGCATGACGGAAACCGCTGTGGTATTGAGGTGCGAATAAAAAGCAAACGCCTAATTCATCCAATGCGTCACGCGCACTTTGTGCACTTAAATCTAATGAAATACCAAAAGCAGCGAGTAGATCAGATGAGCCGGAACGACTAGAAACGCTACGGTTACCGTGTTTTGCGACTTTGATCCCCGCTTGAGCGGCAACAAAAGCACTCGCCGTTGAGATATTGATGCTATTGGCACCATCACCGCCAGTACCAACGATATCACTAAATGGGTAGTCAGGGCGTGGAAAAGGTTGTGCGTTTTCTAAGCACGCTAAAGCGGCTCCAGCGATCTCTTCGGGTTGTTCACCTCGCATTTTCATACTGACGAGCACTCCAGCCAATTGGGCTTCCGTTAATTCACCGCGAATAATGCCATTAAAGAGCTGTTGGCTTTCTTGTTGTGTTAATGCTTGTGCACGGAATAGTTTATCGAAAATAGTTTGCATAATAGAGTCTCTTCCCTGGTTAAAATGATGGTGTTGTTGTGCCAATCGATGCTGAAAGCGCCCATGCAACGGTTTGTTCCAGTAAAATAGCCCCTTGAGTTGTTAGGATAGATTCGGGGTGGAACTGAAAACCGCAAACACGATCACTGTCATTGCGAACAGCCATAACCATGCCGTTAGATTGTGCACAAATTGTCAGTTTTTCAGGGATTTGGCTGCCGACCAAAGAGTGATAACGCGCAACGGGAATTGGGTTATCGAGACCATCAAACATCGCTTGTTGGTCATGGGTGGCCATGGATGATTTACCATGCAAAATTTCTCCAGCAGAGGAAACATGCCCGCCATAGGCTTCAATAATCGCTTGATGCCCTAAGCAAATACCTATCACTGGTAATTTACCGATCACTTGCTGAAGGACCGCTGGCATGCAACCCGCGTCACTTGGCTTCCCAGGTCCCGGTGATAACACCAGCAAAGGGGAATCCATGTTATTGAGGACAGATAGAATACGTTCTGCGCTGACGGTATTGCGATAAATGACCACTTGATGGCCCCCTGAGCGCAATTGGTCAACGAGGTTGTAAGTAAAGGAGTCAACATTGTCGAGTAATAGTATGTTAGCCATTAAAATAACTCCTCTGCTTGGTGTGCTTGGGCAATTGCGCGGATCACTGCGCGAGCTTTGTTACGTGTTTCATCGGCTTCGCCTTGCGGGGAGGAGTCTAAAACGACACCTCCGCCCGCTTGTACCGTAGCAATACCATTTTCCACATAGGCTGAGCGGATCACGATGCAAGTATCAAAATCCCCTTTACCAGTAAAATAGCCTACAGCGCCACCGTAAGAGCCTCTGCGCTCCTGCTCATATTCAGCAATTAATTGCATAGCGCGAACTTTGGGCGCTCCGGTCAGCGTGCCCATATTCATACACGCTTGGTATGCATGAAAGATATCGAGATCTCTGCGTAGTGTGCCAACCACCTGTGATACTAGATGCATAACAAATGAATAGCGGTCGACTTTTGTGAGGTTTGCAACATAGCGACTACCAGGCTCACAAATACGCGCTAAGTCATTACGGGCTAAGTCGACTAACATGAGGTGTTCAGCTAACTCTTTTTGGTCAGTACGCATAGAAAGTTCGATGCGGCTATCAAGATCTAAGTCAATCGCTCCCGAGGCATCACGACCACGAGGGCGAGTTCCTGCGATAGGGTAGATCTCAACTTTGCGGTCACTTGCACTGTATTTCAATGCGCTTTCAGGTGATGCGCCAAACAGTGAAAAGTCCTGATCTTGCATAAAAAACATGTAAGGACTCGGGTTTTGTGCCTTTAACTTTTGATAAGCAATTAATGGGTAAGGACAAGGCATTGAAAATTTCCGTGATGGCACGACTTGGAAAATATCACCACGATAAATGGCTTGTTTCATTGCATTGACTACCGCACCGTATTGCTGATCATTTTTGTTGGTTTCAACGTGAAATTGTTCCGTTTTCCCTAATGGAAGAGGCGATAAGAACGGACGGCATGCCGCTATCAGCTCGTTGTGACGTTGTGTGACCGTTTCTACATGGCTATCCACAGTCGAAAAAATAGCGCTCTTTAGGCGTGCCGCTTGATTTTGATGGTCGATCACTAAATAGTGTTCTGCGACAAAAAAACAGTAATCAGGGCAATTATTTATCGTTTTCACTTCAGGAAGTGATTCAAAACTGGCAATTAAATCATAGGCAAATAACCCACCGACAAATAGGTTTTCAGATTTTTGTGAAGTCGCTTGAGCCAATGTTGGCAATAAACGCAATACATCTAAGCATGATGCGCTTTTTAAGCGGCTGTCTTCGTCAAGATCACCATTCGGTTGGCTAAATGTCATCGTCAAATGTTGTGCTGATAGTTCATAATGTTGAGCTTTATCAGCTAGTTGTGTTGCTATGACTGGGAGTAATTGAGCACCATTTTCAGTCAATGCTTCAACGTCTACCCGTTGGCCAAATGCACGAATGCGTAGCGCACTTTCGACAATCAATAGGCTTTGTAAATTGGCTTTGCTGTTGATCTCTGCCGACTCCAGTAACATAGTTGCTGGAATGTCGTGGCACAGGTGATGAAACAGCAATGTTGGATCTTGCTGATAGTTAATTGGACTATCCAGAAAACTAAAATGTGCTAATGTTGTGTTTTGGTTATTCATTTTATTGCCTTTTAACAGTTTTTAGACATAAAAAAACCCGCGGGTGAAGGCGGGTTAGGCACTTAGGCATATTTAATCTATGCGTGTGCGGCATCCGCCCAATTTGGGAAGTTGCGCCACCAACGATTTGATAGATTAAGAATATTCATACAGTGCCTCTCTGGATAATCACATTAATACGGGTCAGTAACTTGTCTCGTGTACTAGTAAACTGGATCGCGTGAGTTGTGTCAAGCGGTTTGTTATTTATATTTAGGAAAAATATCCAGAAACGGGAAAAAGGAGTGAAATAGGCTATGTCACAATTTTCGAGCCCATTAATGACCCGATATGATTTACATTGCCATACTCAGGCTTCTGACGGTGATTTGTCGCCCATTGAGGTTGTTGAGCGAGCAATTGAGATGGGGGTTAACGTACTTTCTATTACTGACCATGATACCTGTGAAGGTGTTATTGAGGCTCGTGAATACCTTTCACACGCACAACGCCCTTTAACCTTGATTAATGGCGTTGAAATTTCCACCTTATGGGAAAATATTGAAATTCATATTGTGGGATTAAATTTTTCACCTACAGCATCCGCAATGGTTGAGCTATTAGAGCGGCAATCGGTATTACGGGTCGAGCGCGGAAAGGAGATTGGCCGTCGCCTACAAAAAGCAGGCATAGCGGATGCATGGGAAAATGCGTTAGAAATAGCCCAAGGTGGACAAGTCACCAGAGCGCATTTTGCTCAGTATTTGGTAAAAACGGGGAAAGAGAAAACTATCAGTAACGTTTTTAAGCGTTATCTATCAAAGGGGAAAACGGGCTATGTTCCGGCAAAATGGTGCACCATTGATGAGGCCGTTAAGGTGATCCAGCAAGCTGGGGGCGTGGCTGTACTCGCGCATCCCTCGAAATATCAACTTTCGAATAAATGGCTGAAACGCTTGATAGCTTATTTTAAACAGTGTCAGGGGGATGCAATGGAAGTGTCTCATTGTCAGCAACCTGCCAATGAAAAGCAGTATCTAGATGAACTTGCACAATCCGCGAATTTAAAAACGTCAATGGGCTCCGATTTCCATCGTCCATGTTCGTGGATTGAACTTGGGCGTAACCTGTGGCTGCCTGATGATCAACGGGCGGTTTGGACATTATGGGACGAAGTAAAAACGACATAATGCGTTGATGTATAATAAATGCGGTGTAAAATATAACAGTGATACTTCAATTTGGGTTGAGTGTGCAGTGGGAGTGATATACCGAGCACGATGCTAGCCACATAGTTATCCTCTCGATATTCTCATTTCCTGTGAAACAACCTGAGTGATTTGGAATGTCATTAAAGTAGTGCGTCTTTTTAGAGATGTGTTTTCTTATTGTAAATAGATAGTGCCATTTTAAGGTTTTTACCGGATGATGCTGTCAATACTAAAGATCAGAGGTCTGTATGAGTCAGTTTTTTTATATCCATCCGGATAATCCCCAAGCTCGGTTAATCAACCAGAGTGTTGAAATTTTAAACAAGGGCGGCGTTATCGTTTACCCAACCGATTCTGGGTATGCAATAGGCTGCCGGTTGGAAGAGAAAGAGGCATTGCAGCGTATTTGTCGCATACGTCAACTTGATGCCAACCATAACTTTACTTTGATGTGCAGAGATCTCTCTGAGCTATCAAATTATGCACATGTTGATAATACGGCATTCCGGTTAATTAAAAATAATACGCCCGGCAACTACACGTTTATTCTGCGCGGAACTAAAGAAGTGCCTCGCCGCTTAATGAATGAAAAACGTAAAACCATTGGGTTAAGGGTTCCGTCTAATCCTATCGCTCGAGACCTCCTTGAAGCTGTTGGTGAGCCATTAATGTCAACCAGCCTCATTATGCCGGGGGATGACTTTACGCAGTCAGATCCTGAAGAGATCCGTGATTTACTCGGTAAACAGGTCGATTTAGTTATCCACGGTGGTTACATTGGTCAAAAACCCACAACAGTAATTGATTTCACGGATGATAGCCCAGTTGTCGTTCGTGTCGGTACAGGTGACCCATCTCCTTTCGAATAAGCGATAATCATCGCGGGTCGATTAATAATAGGGCATCCTCATAAACCTGTGTATAATACGCAGGTTTTCCAATTCGTTATTTTTCGTCACTGTGTACGAAAAACTATTTGACGCCTGTGAAGGCGACATTTGAGGGTTATATGAGCGCTAAACCGCAAAAAACTGAGAAGCTACAAAAAATTCTTGCCCGCTCTGGGCATGGTTCCCGTCGTGAAATTGAAACTTTTCTAAAAGAAGGGCGCATTAGTGTCGATGGTAAAATCGCGACGCTAGGTGATCGTATTGAAGTAAAACCGGCGACTAAAATTAGATTAGATGGTCGGATATTAGCGATAAAAGAACCTGAAAAAGAGATCTGTCGTGTCATGGCTTATTACAAGCCAGAAGGTGAACTGTGTACTCGCCATGATCCAGAAGGTCGCCCGACAGTATTTACGCGTTTACCAAAACTTGTGGGAGCTCGCTGGATTGCGGTTGGTCGCCTCGATGTGAACACAAGTGGGTTATTACTGTTTACTACCGATGGTGAACTGGCTAACCGTTTAATGCATCCAAGTCGCGAAGTTGAGCGTGAATATGCTGTTCGTGTATTTGGGGAAATCACTGATGCAAAAATACGTCAATTAACTCAAGGCGTTCAGCTTGAAGATGGCCCGGCCGCATTTAAAACGGTTTCTTTCCGTGGCGGTGAAGGGATGAACCAATGGTATAACGTGACCTTAACAGAAGGGCGTAACCGTGAAGTACGCCGTTTGTGGGAAGCCGTTGGGGTCCAAGTCAGCCGCTTGATCCGGGTGCGATACGGTGATATTGACCTGCCTAAAGGTCTGCCGCGTGGTGGCTGGACTGAGTTAGGCCTACAACAAACCAATTACCTAAGAGAGTTGGTTGGGCTTGAAGCTGAAACAGAAACTAAGGTGGCTGTTGAACGAGACCAACGACGCATCAAAGCAAACCAGATCCGTCGTGCGGTTAAACGCCATTCACAAGTAGCAGCAAGACCTGCGTCTAAACGTCAATCATCTAGACCAACAGCAAAGCGTCGTACACGCATTTAATGACTTTGGCTTGTGTTGATTTATCGAAAAGGTTATAGAGTTATCTATAACCTTTTTTATTAGTTTTGGTTATGTATTTGTCACAAAATGATACAAACTCATTTGAGAATATTCTGTGTTTAAGTTACCGTTATGATGTAAAGGAATAAACAAAGGTAAATTATACTACATGTTTAGTTTTCGATTAATAAAGGCGTTGATGATACTTTGCTTAAGCGTAATGATTAGTGGATGTGATAATAATCAAAGCATAATATCAGAAAGCGGGCGTTTTTATTTTACGAATGATACATCAGATAGTTTCATTTTTTTTATGGATTACCATCCGATTGTTGTTCCTAATCAAAGTGTGGGAAGCCTCTTATTGAAGCCTGGTGTCCACGTTATGATAACGACGACGGGTGAACCTGTTCAGTTTATTGTTTACCCAGGCAATAAAGGTGGCATTCTCAACCCAACTCAGCAATTTTATTACGCGTACAATTATGTGTATGGGACAGAAGGGATCCCATCACTTCACCATCTGAACAAACAATCGCTGGTGGTGGGTCACTATCAACTCAGTGGTAGAATAAATAGCAGTAACGATTATATCATTGATAATAATGTGTTTAACTGTGATATTCCAGTTGGTGAACAAGCACCAGAAGCGCTATCAAGCTCGGCTGCCGTTAGCCAAGTAAAAACGAAGTGTTTAACACATAAGGAGCTGACTGACCTAATCCACCGTGGCGATGCCTTTATATCACAATTAATGGTGAAAAAAGTGCCTCATGGTGAAAAGCAATCGGTCACAGTGCATTTCGATTACCCACTCACGACACCTAATTTTACCGATGAAGTTCTGCAAATGTATGCACAAGAAGTGGTTGGGTTGGTTAATCGTTTTCGTCGCTCTTTAGACCCACAACGAAAACAGTTCTATTATAACGAATACCACAATAAAATTTCACACATGGCAGTGATTTATAGCCAAATGAGAAATGATGGCACAGCATTACTTGAAAAATGCAAATATGCAGAGTTTATGCAGCAAACCCGAGCGATCTTCGGTGCCGGCATTCTGATGATGTAATTAAATTGCCGATACACAGTTGCTATGTATCGGCAGATGAATACGATTACCAGTCAATCCCTTTTTGTGCTTTTATTCCAGCATCAAAAGCATGTTTCACAGGGCGCATTTCAGTAACGGTGTCAGCTAAAGTAAGCAGTTCGCGGTGACAGCCTCGCCCAGTAATAATCACTGATTGGTGTTCAGGGCGATCAGTTAATGCGTCTATAACCTCTTCCAATGGCAGATAGTCATAGCTAATCATATAGGTGATCTCATCAAGTACCACTAAATCGATGGCTGGATCAGCCAGTAACCGCCGCGCATATTGCCATGTATCAAGGCAAGCGAGAGTATCAGCTTCTTTGTCCTGAGTCTCCCAGGTAAAACCAGTAGACATGACATAAAAAGGAACGCCGTGAGGCTCTAATAATTCTCGCTCACCATTATCCCAACTGCCTTTAATAAATTGCACGACAGCGGCTTTTTGTCCATGGCCGACAGCACGGCATACTGTACCGAACGCTGCTGTTGTTTTACCTTTGCCATTTCCTGTAAAAACTAGCAAGATACCTCGTTCGATTTGCGCAGATTCAATTCGAGCATCAACCTTTTCTTTCAAACGTTGTTGACGCTCTTCATGCCGGCTTTGAGACATAAAAATTACTCCGTTGTTTTAACATTTTGAGCGGGTTGAGCGTCAAAACTAATGCCTGTTTTACGCAAGCTATCATTACTCATAAGATATAAGTAAATTGGCATAATGTCGGCTGGTGCTTTGATAGTCATTGGATCTTCATCTGGTGCTGCACTGGCACGCATACTGGTGCGAGTACGCCCTGGATTGATACAGTTAACACGCAAGCCACTGTTTTTATACTCTTCGGCAAGGATCTGCATTAAGCCTTCAGTGGCAAATTTAGAAACGGAGTAGGCTCCCCAGTCTGCACGGCCTTTTTTACCGACGCTGGAACTGGTGAAAACGAGCGATGCTGTTGGTGCTTTCAGTAATAAAGGCAACAGCACTTGAGTTAACATAAACGACGCATTGACATTAACTTGCATAACGTCATGCCATAAATCGACAGGTTGTTCGATAATTGGGGCAACAACCCCTAAAAGACCTGCATTATGCAATACGCCATCTAGATAAGGGTGTTTTTTAGCAATATCGTTGGCTAACTCAACATATTGTTCATGAGGTGCTGTCAACAAGTCAACGACATAGATATCTGCGGCCTTACCGGTTAATGTTTCGATTTCTTGGCTAACGGCGTCAAGTTTATGCTGTGTCCTACCGACTAAAATCAAAGAGGCGCCGAAGCGAGCATAGGTTAATGCGGCTTCACGGCCAATTCCATCACCGGCCCCAGTAACCAAAAGGGTTTTGCCACTTAAAAGGTCATGTTTAGGTTGATAGTGGAGCATGGTATTTTTCCTATCCTATTTGTTAACAGTTACGATATCATCTCATTGATTGATGCTATTGGCTAATGTAGCGTAGAAATTTAAGTAAGATTACGATAGAAACGACGTTATTTTACTGGTTGTTTAATAGCAATCATGAGACTATTTTTATCAAGATAAATATGAGAAGGATGATTTTGTGGAGTATTTCTCTCTGTATGGACTGTTTTTGGCAAAAGTCGTCACAATAGTCGTTGCAATTATTGCTTTGGCTGTTTTTGTTTTTGGTGTCGGAATGCGTCGCCAAGGTGGGCGAGGTGAATTGAAAATTACCGACTTAGGGGAACGTTATCGCGAACGCCAGCGCCAAATGCAGCAAGTAAAAATGAATGATTCTGAGCATAAAGCTTGGGTAAAAGCCTTTAAAAAGCAACAGAAAGCAAAGGCGAAAAGTGAAAAAGCAGGGGCAAAAGCAGGGCAATCAACGGTCAAAAAACCGTGTTTATATGTCTTAGATTTTAAAGGCAGTATGGATGCTCGTGAAGTCGGCTCTTTAAGAGAAGAAATCAGCGCTATTCTAGCCGTGGCGGAACAAGACGATGAAGTTTTGCTGCGTCTTGAAAGCCCTGGGGGCATGGTACATGGATACGGCTTAGCGGCATCACAGCTTTCCCGTTTAAAAGAAAAAAATATTCCGTTGACTATCGCGGTTGATAAAGTGGCCGCAAGTGGCGGTTATATGATGGCGTGTATTGCGTCGAAGATTGTTGCGGCTCCATTTGCCATCATTGGTTCTATTGGGGTAGTTGCGCAAGTACCAAATATTCACCGTTTATTAAAAAAACATGATGTAGATGTTGAATTGCATACAGCGGGTGAATACAAACGCACATTAACTATGCTTGGTGAAAATACCGAACAAGGACGTAAGAAATTCATCGAAGATCTGAATGAAACTCACGAGTTATTTAAACAGTTTGTGCATCATAATCGTCCATCATTAGATATTGACGCGGTGGCTACTGGAGAATATTGGTATGGTACTCAAGCACTTGATAAAGGCTTAATTGACCAAATTGGCGTGAGTGACGATATTATTATTTCAGCAATAGAGACTAAAGAAATCATCAGTATTCGCTATACACAAGGTAAAAAGATGTTAGAACGTTTTACGGGTAGCATGTCTGAAAATGTTGATAAATTGTTATTGCGTTGGTGGCAGCGCGGGCAAAAACCTTTTATGTAATTAAATTAAGATTCGGTTTTCTCGCAAAAAATAGATTTCGTAACTATCATTAATTACCGGCGCTTAGCCGGTAATTTTTTGGCTACGTCTCTTTACTTAAGACGGTATTGCTCAGAAAGAATATGAGACAAATGTTTATACATGTTGAATGCCGCCGTGCTTTTCGCTGTTGGAATACCATTGGCATCTAAAAAGCATTCACCTTTGAACACTAAGGTATCACGATGCTGCTCTACCGTATCAACGAACATGCCATGAATGAAGTCTTCGTGTTTCCTTATGATCTCATTAGCTTTTTCGAGAAGTTCATTTTGTGTTATAGATTGGATATTGCTGTCCATAAGTTAGCCCCCTTAAAAAAATAATTGGTTGCGTCTGGCGTTTTATCAGGTAGAGTGTGTGCTTTTCGTTGGCAATAATTAGCCATTATATGGCTAAAATCAGTCAGCTAGAACACTTTATGTTCTTTTTAGCATAGCGTGATTAGCTTGGTAGTTTTTGCGTAAACGCAAACTATTTGAAGAAATTATATTGATATATTGCAATTGTGCCGCAATATAAAAAAGAGATTTTCATTTTGTGCATTTTCATGTAGAAATGCGCCATTGTAGAAATTTAGGTAAAGGTAAATATGGGTAAAGCTCTTGTTATCGTGGAGTCCCCGGCAAAAGCCAAAACGATCAATAAGTATCTTGGCAGTGGCTACGTTGTAAAAAGCAGCGTTGGCCACATTCGCGATCTGCCGAAAAGCGGGTCCGGCTCACAAAAGAGTACAGGCTCATCTACCGACAAAACTAAAAAGGTTAAAAAAGATCCTCAAGCCGCGCTTGTAAAGCGTATGGGGGTCGATCCTTACCATGGTTGGAAAGCAAACTATCAGATCTTACCGGGTAAGGAAAAGGTGGTTTCTGAATTACAAGCTTTAGCGGCAGATGCAGACCATGTCTATCTTGCGACGGACCTTGACCGCGAAGGGGAAGCTATTGCATGGCACTTACGCGAAGTGATTGGTGGTGAAGACTCTCGCTTTAGCCGTGTTGTGTTTAACGAAATTACTAAAAATGCGATCACTCAGGCGTTTGATAGCCCTGGCGAACTCAATATCGATAGAGTTAATGCTCAACAAGCTCGCCGTTTCATGGATCGCGTAGTAGGTTATATGGTATCGCCGCTGTTATGGAAAAAAGTGGCGAGAGGGTTATCTGCAGGTCGCGTACAATCCGTTGCGGTACGTTTGATTGTCGAACGTGAACGTGAAATTAAAGCGTTTGTGCCGGAAGAATATTGGGAACTTCATGCGGATTTGGCGGATAAAAGTACGGCTGCATTACGTATGCAGGTTACGCATCAATTAGGCAAAGCGTTCAAGCCAGTCACTAAGGCGCAAACTGACGCTGCGGTGAGTTTGCTAGAAAAAGCACGCTTCCAAGTGATTGACCGTGAAGACCGACCCACATCCAGCAAGCCGAGTGCGCCTTTTATCACATCAACGCTGCAACAAGCCGCTAGCACCCGTCTTGGGTTTGGTGTGAAGAAGACCATGATGATGGCTCAGCGCCTTTATGAAGCGGGTTATATTACCTATATGCGTACTGACTCAACTAACTTGAGCCAAGATGCATTAAATATGGTACGTGGCTATATTAGCGATAATTTTGGCGAAAAATATCTGCCTAAAGACGCCAATATTTACACTAGCAAAGATAATTCGCAAGAAGCGCACGAAGCTATCCGTCCTTCCAGTGTTGATGTTCTACCCGATGCACTGAAAGATATGGAATCAGATGCGAAAAAGCTCTATCAGTTAATTTGGAATCAATTTGTGGCATGTCAAATGACGCCTGCAAAATATGATTCAACAACATTAACGGTGAAAGCAGGGGATTTTGAGCTAAAAGCGAAAGGCCGTACATTGCGTTTCGATGGTTGGACGCGAGTGATGCCTGCACTGCGCAAAAATGATGAAGACAAAACATTGCCACCAATCCAAGTAGGCTCTGAATTGTCGCTGGTTGAATTGTTGCCAAGTCAGCACTTTACGAAACCACCAGCACGTTTTAGCGAAGCCTCCTTAGTTAAGGAGCTTGAGAAGCGCGGTATTGGTCGTCCATCAACCTATGCGGCAATTATCTCTACGATCCAAGATAGAGGTTACGTTAAGGTTGAGAACCGTCGTTTTTATGCGGAGAAAATGGGTGAAATCGTGACAGATAGGTTGGAAGAAAACTTCAATGACCTAATGAACTATGATTTTACTGCACGCATGGAAGATCAGCTTGACCATATTGCTAATCACGAAGCAGAGTGGAAAGCGGTGCTTGATGAATTTTTCTCTGATTTTAGCAAACAGCTAGATATTGCAGAGAGAGATCCTGAAGAAGGTGGAATGCGCACGAACCCTATGGTGATCACTTCAATTACTTGTCCTGATTGTGAACGTCATATGGGGATCCGTACAGCTTCAACAGGGGTGTTCCTCGGTTGTGAAGGCTATGCGTTACCACCAAAAGAACGCTGCAAAAAAACCATCAATTTGATCCCTGAACATGAAGTATTGAATATTCTTGAGGGGGATGATGCGGAAACCAACGCGCTGCGTGCTAAGCGTCGCTGTCCAAAATGCGGTACAGCAATGGATAGCTACCTGATTGATAATCAACGCAAACTGCATGTGTGTGGTAACAACCCAGCTTGTGAAGGTTATGAGATTGAAGAGGGTGAGTTCCGCATTAAGGGTTATGACGGCCCAGTAATTGAGTGTGATAAATGCGGTTCAGAAATGCACCTAAAAACAGGGCGCTTTGGGCCTTATATGGGGTGCACAAATGAAGAGTGTAAAAACACCCGTAAGATCTTAAAAAATGGTGAGATTGCTCCACCAAAAGAGGATCCGGTACCATTACCTGAATTACCTTGCGAAAAATCAGATGCGTATTTTGTGTTGCGCGATGGTGCGGCTGGCGTATTCCTAGCGGCAAACACCTTCCCGAAATCACGAGAAACGCGAGCGCCATTGGTTGAGGAGTTGCAACGCTTTAGAGATAGACTACCTGAAAAGCTGGTTTATTTAGCTGACGCGCCTGCAAAAGATCCTGATGGTAATCCAACCGTTGTGCGTTTTAGCCGTAAGACGAAACAGCAATATGTTTCTTCAGAGAAAAATGGCAAAGCCACAGGTTGGAGTGCATTTTTTGTAGACGGCAAATGGGAAGTGAAAGAGAAATAATCATTCACTGACGTTAGCGATTAAAAGGCGATAGGTTAATTTCTATCGCCTTTTTCATTTCTGTTGTTCATCATTTTCTGTGAGCCTACGAGGTTTTTATCATTAACCACAGACAGACTCTCCCTCCATCTTATTTTTATGATGATTTGATCTCCTTTCAGGAGCCGTCTTAAAAATGCACTTATTTGGCTTAAGTGTTGATTTATGTGGCTAACCGCAAAGCAATATGATGACGGTTTGCTATGCTGATAAATAGCAATTATCAATAAATAATAATTTATTGATGTGTATTTGCTTTTAAGCAATAAACATCACAAGCAGCGATTAGGTTAGAAAGCTCACAACTGGAGGTAGAATGAAATTCAAAATGTGTTTACTGGCCGGCTTATTAACGGCTTTTGCAGCAAATGCAGCAGAAACAACAGTAGTACTGAAAGAAGCTACACCACAAGGTGAAGGCAAGGCGATTGGTGAAGTTGTTATTTCTGAAACCGATTATGGATTATTGTTTACCCCAAAATTAGCAGGTTTAGAAGCGGGTATCCATGGTTTCCATATCCATGAAAACCCAAGCTGTGAGCCTGCTGAAAAAGATGGCAAATCAGTACCAGCATTAAAAGCAGGTGGACATATGGATCCGGCAAAAACAGGTGTCCATAAAGGGCCTTATGACAATACAGGCCACTTAGGGGATCTTCCGGGCTTAGTGGTTGATGCCAAAGGTAATGCCGATTATGCCGTATTAGCACCGCGCTTAAAAACACTAAAAGAGATTGAAAACCGTGCACTGATGGTACACGCGGGTGGGGATAATTACTCCGACCATCCTGAAGCGTTAGGTGGTGGTGGTGCACGCATGGCTTGTGGTGTGATCAAATAGTTGATACTGTATATTTAAACAGTAATTGATAAAACCGTACTACTTTGAGACTTAATCTAAAAGCTCTGAAATACTCAGAGCTTTTAACTATTTGAAAACTAATAAAATAGGTGATTAAAGAAAATTTATTTGTTTTTAACAGGGGATGGTTAATACGATTGAACGTTACCTGTAGATATAACCGATATGAGAATTGAAGGTTGCGGCTTTCAAATGAAAGCCGCAGATATCAAGGGGGAAAGCGCATTTACCAAATACGAATGCGTTGTTCAGGTTCAAGGTATAATTTGCTGTCTTTATCGACACCGAAAGTTTGATACCATTCATCCATATTACGAACAACACCATTGGCACGGAACTGGTTAGGGCTATGTGGGTCGGTCAAAATTTTATTACGCTCGGACTCTTTGTTGGATAACTCTTGCCAAGTTCTTGCCCAAGAAATAAAGAATCGTTGCAGACCGGTTGTCCCATCAATAATTGGCGCTTCACCATTTGGATAATTCTCTTTAACGAATTGCTTATAAGCGCTCAGAGCAATGTTCAGCCCGCCTAAATCACCGATGTTTTCACCCAATGTGAGTTGACCATTAACCTTTTGTCCATCAACGGAGAAGCTATTATATTGTTCAACCAGTTTATCGGTTTTTTGTTTAAAGTGCTGTTTAGAGTCATCACTCCACCAGTTACGCAACTGACCAGTACCATCATACAAGCTGCCTTGGTCATCAAACCCATGGCCCATTTCATGGCCAATTACAGCGCCAATTGCGCCATAGTTATAGGCAGGGTCAACATTAGGATCAAAGAAAGGTGCCTGTAGTATTGCGGCTGGGAACACTATCTCATTTTGCACTGGGTTAAAGTATGCATTAATGGTTTGAGGCGTCATCCCCCATTCCCATTTACGGACAGGTTGTCCTATCTTACTCATATTGTCGTTATAGACCCAGTTTAAGACCTGTTTGTAGTTATCCAGTAGCGTATCGGGTTTTAGATTGATACTACTGAAATCATTCCATTTGTCAGGGTAACCCACTTTAACGGTAAATTGCTCAAGTTTTTTAAGCGCTTCTTGGCGTGTTGCATCATCCATCCAATCATTATCTTTTAAGCGAGAATTAAACGTTCCTCTGACATAGCTGACAAGATCGGTAATTTTCGCTTTTGATTCAGGGTTGAAATATTTCTCAACATAGATTTGCCCCATAGGCTCGCCCTGTAAGCGATTGACGGTTTCCAGAGCACGCTCTTTGCGTGTCCGCTGTTTTTCTACGCCGTTAAGTTTACGCGAATAAAAATCAAAGCGGGCGTCAGAAAAATCGCGATTCAAATAGGGGGCTTGATCACTTAAATAGTGAAAACGTAGGTAGTCTTGAAGTGTCGATACAGGGGTATTGGCATAAATTTTGGCTAATTGCTCTACTGCGGTATCCGTTTCAACTATCACCTTATTCAATTGTTTGTCTGAAAGTTGCCACTGTTGAATAAAGTTATCCCATGCAAAGCCTTGAGTGAACTTTTTCATATCGTTCAGTGTCATTGGGTGATAATTTTTGATTGTGTCACGGCGCGCTTCTGGGCTCCAATGAGCCTGTGCCATTGATTTTTCCAGTGCGAAAATTTGTTGGGCTTTTTTCTCAACATCATTTTCGCCCGCCAGTTTTAAGATAGTGGCAATATAGGCGATATAATTTTTGCGGATCTCCTCCATCTGCGGGGTATCGTCGAGGTAATAATTACGGTTCGGTAAGCCTAAACCGCCTTGCCCAAGGTATAAAACATAAGTATCCGGCTGCTTAGCATCCAAGTCTACCCAATAAGAAATAAATGGCGTATAGGCCGGAAGTGCCATTAATTTACTAATATCATTATGATTTTTTGCATTAGTAATTGCATCAAGGTCATCTTTGAGAGGGCTTATTCCTATTTTTTCTATCGCGTCTTCATTAAGATAACTTACATATAAATTACGAATATTGCGTTGATTATGATTGAGTTCCTTCTCTGGTGAGCTTTGCAACTGATCGATAATGCTTTGTAGTTGTTTCTCTGTCGTGAGGTATAACTCAACAAATGAGTTAATGCGCGGCATGCCTGTTGGGATCTTCGCTTTGCTTATCCAGTCCTGATTGACGTAGCGATAAAAATCATCCCCTGAAGCGATATTATCAGATAAAACAATCTTTTGGTCGCCATAAGAAACTTCTTTGGCATAAAGGCTAGGCGCTATAGCGATGGTTGACATACTGATAAGGAGCGCCAAAATTTTTTTCTGCATGTAATACCCTCTCTTCGTTGAGAATTATTGTTTCCATTACTTAAGATTAAAGCCGATTCATTTATCTTGCAAAACTGCCTATCAGCTATTCAAGCATAGATTGGGAAAATTTAAATGTAACTTTGCATTTTCTTACTAGTTAACAATGAAGATAATTTCAAATTTAAACTATTTTAGGTGAAATTTTATCATCTAGCTATTCACACTCAGCATAATGATGATATATTGGTTATATCAAATCATATACATATAGCTTTTAGTTATAAATAATAATTTTTAGCTATAGCGAATTTCTTACGGCTCTGTATAGGTGGACCTAAAAATGAAATTGCAGCAATTACGTTATATTGTTGAGGTGGTGAATCATGACTTGAATGTCTCTGCAACCGCTGAAGGGTTATTTACCTCACAGCCGGGTATTAGCAAACAAGTGCGTATGTTGGAAGACGAATTGGGGATCCAAATTTTTGCTCGCAGCGGAAAACATCTCACTCATGTTACGCCAGCAGGGGAAGAAGTTATCCGTATTTCACGGGAAGTGCTTTCAAAAATTGAGGCGATCCGTTCCGTTGCAGGGGAGCATACTTATCCAGATAAAGGCACTTTGCATATTGCAACAACACATACTCAGGCACGTTATGCGCTTCCGCCGGTAATCAAAGGTTTTATCGAGCGCTATCCGCATGTCTCACTGCATATGCAACAAGGTTCCCCAACGCAAATCGCAGAGGAAGTTTGCAAAGGGAATAGTGATTTTGCGATCGCTACTGAAGCGTTACACCTATACAGTGACTTGATCATGCTACCTTGTTATCACTGGAACCGCTGTGTTGTGGTGCAAAAAGGGCATCCGTTAGCCGAAAAGAAAAATGTGACGATTGAAGATGTTGCACAATACCAAATCGTAACATATACCCATGGTTTTACGGGGCGTTCTGAATTAGATGTGGCATTCCAAAAAGCCAATTTAGAACCTAAAATTATTTTTACGGCGACAGATGCGGATGTTATCAAGACCTATGTAAGGCTTGGGTTGGGCATTGGGATTATTGCCAGTATGGCGGTTAACCCAGAGTTGGATAGTGATCTGGTTGTCATCGATATGCGCGATAAATTCAGTTATAGCACAACGAAAATTGGCTTCAAACGTACCAGTTTTTTACGTAGCTATATGTATGACTTTATTTGGCGATTTGCCCCTCATTTAACCCGTGATGTTGTAGATAGGGCGATTGCACTGCGCAACAATGAAGATATTGAGGAAATGTTTAAAGACATTAAATTGCCTATCATCTAACTTTAGGTTGCCTTTCAAACGAGAGCTAAGCTTTTAGTGACTGATGTGAATTCAACTAGAAGCTTAGTGACTCACTTTTTTGTTCTCTATTTAGCTATTCCAATGTCAGCGTTCAATTGACAAGTTCAAAATCCTAGCATTCTACTACTCTTTTTATGAGTCACTTGGCTAAATTTCCCCGCCATTTACTGTTTTTTTGATGATAAGCACAGCAAATTTATGGATTTGACACAAAATCCATAAAGTAAATATTTTCAGCAACTATAATTACAACTAATTAACAAATTCACTGTAATTTGTTAGGTAAATAAGATGACCGATAATCATCATAAAAAACCAAGGAGGAGTTATGTCGTTGAGTCTTAAAACACAGAGTGCAGCAACACTCAGTGTCGGAAGCAAGCTCTATAATTACTTCAGTCTACCGATTGCGACTCAGCAACTCGGTGATGCCACAAAACTACCCAAATCCCTTAAAGTATTACTTGAAAACTTATTGCGAAATATTGATGGCAAATCGGTAGTAGAAGCCGATCTGCAAGCCATTATTGATTGGCAGAAAACAGGGCATGCAGATAGAGAAATTGCTTACCGACCAGCTCGGGTACTAATGCAAGACTTTACGGGTGTACCTGCGGTCGTGGATTTAGCTGCAATGCGTGAAGCGGTTAAATCATTAGGTGGTAATGTTGAGCAAGTCAATCCTCTCTCGCCAGTTGATCTGGTCATTGACCACTCGGTAATGGTTGATGAATTTGCCACGGATAAAGCATTTGATGACAACGTTGAAATTGAGATGAAGCGTAACCATGAACGCTACCTCTTTTTACGTTGGGGGCAAAAAGCCTTTAATCGCTTTAGGGTTGTGCCACCAGGAACCGGTATTTGCCACCAAGTCAACTTAGAGTATTTAGGTAAAGCGGTTTGGTATGAAGAGGTGGATGGGAAGTTATATGCTTATCCAGATACCCTTGTGGGCACCGACTCGCATACCACGATGATCAACGGTCTTGGCGTATTAGGCTGGGGGGTTGGTGGGATTGAAGCCGAAGCTGCAATGCTAGGTCAACCGGTATCCATGCTGATCCCAGACGTTGTCGGTTTTAAACTGACGGGTAAATTGCGTGAAGGTATTACAGCGACAGACTTGGTACTGACAGTCACACAAATGCTACGTAAGCATGGTGTTGTCGGTAAATTTGTTGAATTTTATGGTGATGGTTTAGCTGATCTTCCGCTGGCTGATAGGGCGACTATCGCCAATATGTCTCCTGAGTATGGTGCTACTTGCGGATTCTTCCCTGTCGATAACGTCACATTAGATTATATGAAGTTAACTGGGCGCAGCGATGATGAAATTGCGCTGGTGGAAGCCTATTGTAAAGAGCAAGGTTTATGGCGTCATGCGGGTGATGAACCTATCTTTACGAGCACATTAGAATTGGATATGTCGACGGTGGAATCTAGTTTAGCCGGCCCTAAACGTCCACAAGATCGTGTTGAACTGGGTCAAGTTCCGCAAGCATTCCAAGCCGCTATTGAGCTGGAGCTTAACAAAAAAGAGAAAGATGCACATCCGACAGTCAATTATCAAGGACAAACCTTTGAAATGACCGATGGTGCTGTTGTGATTGCAGCGATTACTTCTTGTACGAACACATCAAACCCAAGTGTGTTGATGGCGGCAGGTTTACTCGCTAAAAAAGCGGTAGAAAAAGGTCTAACTCGTCAACCTTGGGTGAAATCCTCGTTGGCACCAGGCTCTAAGGTGGTAACGGATTATTTAGCTCTGGCAGGACTAACACCTTATCTTGATAAACTCGGCTTTAACTTAGTGGGGTATGGCTGTACAACCTGTATAGGTAACTCTGGGCCATTACCTGATCCGATTGAGCAAGCGATCAAAGAGGCGGATTTAACCGTTGGTGCGGTATTGTCGGGTAACCGTAACTTTGAAGGCCGTATCCATCCTTTAGTCAAAACGAACTGGTTAGCGTCACCTCCGCTGGTGGTTGCTTATGCGTTAGCGGGTAACATGAATATTAATGTTAAAACTGACTCATTAGGCAAAGACGCACAAGGTCATGATGTCTATCTAAAAGATATTTGGCCATCCAGTGCTGAAATTGCTCAAGCCGTTGAAAAAGTTAAAACAGAAATGTTCCGCAAAGAGTACAGTGCGGTTTTCGATGGTGATGAGGCATGGCAAGCATTACAAGTGGCAAGCTCTTCCACGTATGATTGGCAGCCAGATTCGACTTATATTCGCCATCCACCGTTCTTTGAAGGGATGAAAGCAGAGCCGGAAGTGGTTCAAGATATTCATGGCGCACATATCTTGGCAATATTGGGTGATTCGGTAACGACTGACCATATTTCACCTGCGGGTAATATCAAAGCGGATAGTCCAGCTGGGCGTTATTTGCAAGAGCATGGCGTAGCTGCCGCCGATTTTAACTCATATGGCTCTCGTCGTGGTAACCATGAAGTGATGATGCGTGGTACGTTCGCCAATATCCGTATTCGCAACGAAATGGTGCCGGGGGTTGAAGGTGGATATACGAAACATATCCCTACAGGTAAACAGATGGCGATCTATGATGCGGCGATGCTGTATCAAAAGGAAAAGCTGCCTCTCGCTATCATTGCAGGTAAAGAATACGGTTCTGGCTCAAGCCGTGACTGGGCGGCTAAAGGTACTAATTTACTTGGTGTCCGTGTCGTTATTGCGGAATCGTACGAACGTATTCACCGCTCTAACTTAATTGGTATGGGGGTTATCCCATTAGAGTTCCCACAAGGTACAACGCGTAAGACATTGGGCCTTAAAGGGGATGAACGTATCGATATAGAACACTTGCAATCCATTGAGCCGGGTCAACATATTATTGTGAAAATTACCTATGGTGATGGACAGGTCAAAGAAATTGCAACACGTTGCCGTATTGATACCTCAACAGAAATGGAATATTACCGTCATGGTGGCATCCTGCATTATGTGATCCGCCAAATGCTCCATTAATCTTTAATCTCTAAGTTAACAACGCCCATCTGTGTTTGTTTGCACGATGGGCGTTTTTTATTGTTATTTCGCAATATATGAGGATTGAGTCTAGGCTATGATGATTGCCTATCTATATTGAGTGATGCAGAGATATCATTTTAAAAATTTCGTTATTGGAAAGAGGTATGTTTTACTTTTTATCGTGAGGCAAAAACGAGTAGAGATTATGGCTCATATTTAAACTAGCCAAGATAAATGTGGGGTTGCTGACATTAAATCAGACGTCACAAAACCAATAAAATCACCAACGTGAGGTATTAATATATGGCAGATATTAACGCAACGGATTTTTACAAAGGGGCGCTTTGGGCGGCTGACATTTTAATTACCACCTCGCCAAATCATCATTATTTAGATGAAGTCCGAGATATTCTTGAACATATTCCGAATCTCTATTCCATTGTCATGCAAACCCCAGAAACTGAAGTCTGCGATCTTCGTTTATTGGTTGATAGGGAATTCCCATTAGGACGAAATGCCGATTATGCCTCGTTTGAAATCGTACCATTATCTTTCGCTAATGAGATAGTTACAATGCCAGAAAAATCGCCAGTTCCAGATGAAATCTATCAAACAAGAGAGGATATTGGATCATGGGGCGTTGTGGCTAATACATTGAATGGCGAACAGAAATTACTTATTACGGGTCTCTATGAACCTCGCATTGCGTTAAATTATGCTCAGCGCTTTACAGAGCAACTGGCAGCACAAAAAGCATAACAGGCGATTTTGTTTAAGTACCCTCAAACATTGCTGTTTATTAAAATAACATGCCCGCTAATCGACTCGACAGCGGGCATGTTGTTATTTCTCACGCGCTCATTATCGTGACAAAATTTTATCTTCGGCTAATTGCAGGGCAAAATAGGTGAAAATCATATCAGCGCCAGCCCGTTTGATAGAGCCTAATGTTTCCAGAGTGACGCGGGTTTCATCGATAGCCCCAGCCATTGCAGCAAATTTAATTTGTGCATATTCACCACTGACTTGATAAGCACCGATAGGCAATTCAGTACGTTCACGTAGGTCACGAATAATATCAAGGTAGGCACCTGCTGGTTTAACCATCAATGCATCCGCGCCTTCTTGTACGTCAATTAAGGATTCATGAATTGCCTCACGGCGGTTCATTGGATTCATTTGATAGGTTTTGCGATCCCCTTTTAAACAAGAGCCTGCCGCGTCTCTAAATGGGCCATAGAGTGCTGACGCAAATTTAGTCGAATAAGACATAATGGCGGTATCTTTAAAACCAGCTGCATCTAGAGCTTGGCGGATAGCGGCAACTTGCCCATCCATTGCAGCAGAAGGGGCGATAAAATCAGCACCTGCACGGGCGGCTGCAACAGCTTGTAAACCTAAATTATGGATAGTGGCATCGTTATCAACGATATCGCCATGCATTACCCCACAATGGCCGTGTGAAGTGTATTCACAAAAACAGGTATCTGACATCACAATCATTTCAGGTACTGTCTCTTTACAGATACGAGACATGCGTGCGACAAGGCCATTTTCTTGCCAAGCATCACTCCCTGTTTCATCCAAATGATGAGAGACGCCAAAAGTCATAACAGATTTAATACCTGCTTTGGCAATACGCTCTATTTCATAAGCTAAACGTTTTTCTGGAATACGTACAACACCTGGCATGCTGTCAATTTGCTTATAATCATCAAGCCCTTCCTCAACAAAGATTGGAAGGCACAGGTCATTAAGAGAAAGATGCGTTTCTTGGAAGAGATCACGCATTTTTTCAGTCTTACGTAATCTTCTCATGCGTTGGATAGAATGCAGGTTATTCACCGTAGCTCCTTGTTATCAGAAAAATAAACTTAACGTATTAAATTTATTCATCGAGATCATTGTTGATAAACAGTATAAACCTTATGAAATGAAAGTGAATATATCAATCGGCAAAAGTGCTACAACCGATTGTTATCATTTTAATATTAGTCAAGGAAGAGCAGTGTCATACTCTTCCATTATGAGAAGGATTATTGATGTTTAAATAACATGTGGCCCATTTTCTCAGCTTTAATATCGAGATAATGAGCATTACTTGGATTGCGACCAACAATTAATGGCACACGTTCAACGACATTAATACCTGCTTCACGCATGATATTTATTTTCTTTGGATTATTAGTTAATAAGCGAACCTCATTAATACCTAATAACTTATACATATCAGAGCAGAGCGTAAAGTCGCGTTCATCCGCTTTGAAGCCTAGTTTGAGATTGGCTTCTACGGTGTCTAGACCTTGATCTTGCAAGGCATAAGCACGAATTTTATTAATTAGGCCGATATTACGACCCTCTTGGCGATGATAGAGCAGTACGCCTCGACCTTCTTTGCTGATCTGAGACAGTGCCGCTTCTAATTGGAAGCCACAATCACAGCGTAAACTGAATAATGCATCTCCGGTTAAGCATTCCGAGTGGATCCGACTGAGAACAGGCTCTGGACCTGAAATATCGCCAAAAATCAGTGCGACATGGTCACGACCTGTTGCGATTTCCTCAAACCCTACCATTAAAAATTCGCCGAAAGGAGTTGGTAATTTGGCTTCGGCAACGCGTTTTAGCTGCATATTTTCATTCATTAGTTGAGATAACTCTTGCTTAATTAATAACGTTAATCGATAAAAATATTGCTTATCGATACTATATGACATCTAGCATATAGCGCAGACATTTATTTGCACACAGTCCACTATGCATTACTATAACAGAGTTAATCATTTGTGAATCTAATTTTATTGATTCGAACAGTCAACTGACATGGATAGCATAAAATGAATAAATCAATTTACCCGATATTAGTCTTTGCTGTTTTATTAATCATACCTCCTACAGCGTTACTGATGGTAGGGTGGAGTTGGCTGCCGTCTCAGAATGTAGAATCGGTTAAATGGTTATTTTGGCTAACAGAAACGGCTGGTCTCCCTTATAGTCTGATAACCTCTATCGTATTATTAGCCTTGACCCTTTATATCTGTAAACCAAAGTTGAAAAGTGTCCTTCAATGGGTTGTTATTGTTGTATGCTGTATTTTGGTAGGACAAGGGATCAAAAGCGTTGTTAAGAATAGTTTCCAAGAGCCACGCCCATATGTGGTTTGGCTAGAAAAAGAATATGGGCTTTCAGCGACAGAATTTTATGACTTAAAAAGAAAGCAGCGAGCAGACGTTATCAAACAAACCGTTAAACAAAGTGATCAGGTTCCTTCATGGTTACGCAAACATTGGCAAGCGGAAACTGGCTACTCATTTCCTTCTGGGCATGTACTATTTGCGGCAGGCTGGGCACTTTTATTGATTGGATTATTTTGGCAGCGTCGTCAATATGCACTTGCCATCGTGCTGGCGGTATGGGCGGAAGCTATCGTATTTAGTCGGTTATTATTAGGGATGCATTGGCCTTCAGATGCAATCGCTTCTATTATCATTAGTGCAATTTTGGCGATGATTGCGTGTACGCTCTTAAGGGATAAAACACCCAATTTGAGTGAAAGTAAAAACATGTAGGTTAAATAAGGTTCAATATACATTAACAAAGTGGGCGTATAAGATAAATTACTTTGTCTGAGTGCGCCAGAAATGCTACCTTATCAGGTAGATAATTTGTTTTCATAAGAACGGATAACGGGAAAGAATGTGAAATATTTTCTGATATTATTACTAGCTGTGGTTATTTTTATTATTTCAATCACGCTAGGCTCAAGCAATAATCAGGTTATTACATTTAACTACCTGATTGCACAAGGAGATTTTGCATTATCTTCACTTTTAGCCTCTTTGTTTGGTGTCGGCTTTGTACTGGGTTGGTTAGTTGCAGGGCTATTTTATCTGCGTGCTGTGGTGAGCTTGAAAAATGCACGCCGTAAAATTAGACGTCTTGAATCACAATTGAGTGTGGATGATAAAACCATCTCTGAATCTACAGAAGTTGTGGCTCAAAAGAGCAAGGAATAATCTTGTATGTTTGAGTTGCTGTTTCTGTTGTTACCTGTCGCCGCTGCATACGGCTGGTATATGGGGCGTCGAAGCGCTCAACAAGACAAGCAGCAACATGCTAACCGCCTGTCACGTGATTATGTTACGGGCGTTAACTTTCTTTTATCAAATCAGCAAGACAAAGCGGTTGATTTATTCCTTGATATGCTCAAGGAAGACAGTTCCGCCTTTGAAGCGCATTTAACCTTAGGTAATTTATTTCGTTCACGTGGTGAAGTTGAACGAGCCATCCGTATTCATCAGTCACTTGTTGAAAGTGCCGCATTATCCTTTGAACAACGCTTATTAGCCACGCAACAACTCGGTCGTGATTATATGGCCGCAGGGGTTTACGATCGTGCTGAAAATATGTTCCAGCAATTGACGGATGAGGTGGATTTTAAGCAAAGTGCACTACAGTCATTATTGGCGATTTTTCAATTAACCAGTGATTGGACGAAAGCAATCGAAACGGCGACTAAGTTGGTTAAATTGGGTAATGAAGAGTTACGCGAAAATATTGCGCATTTTTATTGTGAATTAGCCAATCAACACTTAGGCAGTGACGATCTTGATGGAGCTTTAAGTCTTCTGAATAAAGCCGAACAGGCGGATAAAAATTGTGCCCGTGTTTCAATTATGAAAGGGCGAATTTTTATCGAGCAGGAACATTACGACAAAGCTATCAATGTTCTTAAACAAGTCTACGAACAAGATAGAGAGCTGGTGGCTGAAACTTTACCTTTACTTTATGATTGCTATCAACAAATCGCAGATATGGATGCTTGGGAAGTGTATCTACGCCAATGTGTTGCGGGTAATACGGGGGCAGTCGCTGAACTGTATCTCGCCGACATTATTGTTGAGAAGCAAAGTCATGAAGCCGCCGCAAGTTATATTAACGATCAGATTCAACGTCACCCAACAATGCGGTTATTTTATCGTTTGATGGATTACCATTTAAAAGAAGCAGAAGAAGGGCGAGCAAAAGAGAGCCTGATTTTGCTGCGGAAAATGGTCGGGGAACAAATTAGAACCAAACCTGACTATCGTTGCCACAAATGTGGTTTTACTTCGCATTCATTATATTGGCACTGCCCGTCTTGTCGTTCATGGGACACCATTAAGCCAATTCGTGGTTTAGATGGGCAGTGACAGCGTCACTTTATTACCAAATATGATTAAGGCTACTACTAAATGATTTCTTCAACTGAGAACCACGCTCGCGTATCTACTCACTCGCCAGTTATTGTTGCGCTCGATTATGAAGATGCAAACGCGGCATTGGCATTTGTTGATCTTATTGATCCGCGTGAATGTCGTTTGAAAGTCGGTAAAGAGATGTTTACCTTCAATGGCCCTCAATTTGTGAAATCACTACACCAACGTGGTTTTGATGTATTTCTCGATTTAAAATTTCACGATATTCCTAATACGGTTGCGCGTGCGGTTGGGGCAGCAGCAGAAATGGGCGTTTGGATGGTTAACGTTCATGCTGGTGGTGGCAGCCGTATGATGGAAGCGGCTCGTCAGGCATTAGAGCCTTATGGAAAAGAGGCGCCATTATTAACAGCGGTCACTGTTTTAACCAGTATGGATCAATCCGATCTGACTGGCATTGGTATTAATGCTACGCCAGCTGAGCATGCTGAACGTTTAGCTTTATTGACAAAAGCGTGTGGCTTAGATGGTGTGGTGTGTTCAGCACATGAAGCTGCAAGACTGAAATCATTGTGTGGTGATGATTTTAAATTAGTGACACCAGGTATTCGCCCAATTGGTAGTGATGTTGGGGATCAGCGCCGTATCATGACACCTCAAGAAGCATTAAAAGTCGGGGTTGATTATATGGTTATCGGCCGTCCTATTACGCGTAGTGATAACCCTGCACTCACATTAAAGCAGATCAACCAATCTATTAAGGATTGTGCATGAAGGATACAAATAGCCGTTTAGTGTATAGCACGGATATCGGTCGCATCGAAGAGGAAAAACCGAAAGCACAACGCCCAAAAGGAGATGGTATTGTCAGGATCCGCCGTGAAACATCGGGTCGCAAAGGCAAGGGCGTTTGCGTGGTGACAGGACTCGATCTTGAAGATGATGCACTGGCTAAATTGGCCGCGGAATTAAAGAAAAAATGTGGTTGCGGTGGCTCAGTAAAAGACGGTGATATTGAAATTCAGGGTGATAAGAGAGAGCTGATTAAGCAACTTCTTGAAGCAAAAGGTTATCAAGTGAAGTTAGCGGGTGGATAACACAATATAGGATAAGGGGGCATCCCCCCTTATCCATAGATTTATTTTCCGACTTGGTTACCAATAATCCCACCAACTGCAGCGCCACCAACCGTTCCCAGTGCACTACCGCCCGTTAGGATAGCACCGCCTACAGCACCTACGCCAGCACCTACAGCCGTATTCTTATCTCGCTTTGACATATTAGAGCATGCGCTAACGCTTATTGCGATAAGGGTTGCAAGTGTGAATGTCATAATGCGTTTACTTGTCGTGTTCATTTTAGTGACTCCGAGTTTTAAGGACGCTACCAAATTATCACAATCAGTAATTATACGAATCAGAATTATCGGGAATTAATGTATATAAAAAGCGACAATATATCTGAGTGGAACTCATTAAGAAGGAAAAGTAAGAAACAATATGCTACTGCTAAAACCAGTAGCATATTTATTATAGCATCAAAAGTAATTATGCGGCAGGGCGAGCAACAATATTGCGAGTTTCCATACGTACTTCAGCGATATTAACATTAATAATATCGTTGAGTTTGTATGCGGGTTCGCCTTTGATTAACACGCTACCTGTTTCTTGGCTGCACTGGATCTCATCGCGTACAGCGTGTAAGAACGGCGCTGGAATAAAGGCTACGGCACCATTGTCGGTTAACCTCACTCGTACACCACCACGTGTGATATCGATAATTTCCGCAGGGAATGCCTTGTCTGTACCTTCGAAAGGTTTTAAAAAGCGCGCATATAACCAATCACCAACATCACGTTCAGCCATGCGATTGGCTCGGCGACGCTCCGCTAATTTAATCGATAACTCTTCTGTCGGTTTATCAGTTGAGGGTTTACCCGCAATAACCGATTTAAGTAGACGATGGTTAACAATATCCGTGTATTTACGGATTGGTGATGTCCACGTTGCGTAAGCTTCAAAACCTAATCCAAAGTGAGGGCCGGGTTCGCCTTTGACTTCTGCAAAGGTTTGGAATCGACGAATGCGGCTATCTAAGAATTGTGTCGGTTGTGCATCTAATTGGCGGCGTAGTTGGCGGAAACCTTCTAAGGTGAGCAGGGATTCGGCCGTTGTCTCAATACCATGCTCTTTCAATGTTTGTACAACTTGCTCTATTTGTAATGGCTCAAAGCCCATATGAACGTTGAATACGCCAAAACCTAATGTGTTTTTGAGCTGTGTTGCGGCACACAAGTTAGCGGTGATCATCGCTTCTTCGACAATACGGTTTGCCGTACGGCGGCTTTCGACGACGATGTCAATAACATTCCCTTTGTCATCTAATAAGAAACGATAGTCAGGGCGATCTTTAAAGACTAACGCATTTTGTTGACGCCATTGATGACGCTTATCCGCCATTTCTTTCAGTAATTCAATCTGTTGCTGATCTACATCATTAGTTGGTTGCCAGCTACCTGATTTTTCTAGCCAATCGGAAACTTCGTCATAAACCAGCTTTGATTTAGACTCAACCCATGCACTGAAAAACTGAATATCTTCAGCTAGGTTACCATCATCCAAAATGGTTGCGGCACACACTAATGCTGGACGGCGCTCATTTGGGCGTAAAGAGCAGAGGTTATCTGAAAGCTCACGAGGTAACATCGGAATATTAAAGCCAGGCAAGTAGTTCGTATAAGCGCGAGCTAAAGCGAGCTTATCTAATTCACTGCCTTCTTTGATATAACTGGTTGGATCCGCGATAGCGATATAAAGTTTTAAATGACCGTCTGCTGTTCTTTCAATATACAGAGCATCATCCATATCTTCTGTACTTGCACTGTCGATAGTCACGAAATGCAGGTCGGTAAGGTCAACACGCTCAATGCCTTCATCATCGCGTTCACTGTGAACCATTTGCGGCTCAGCACGATCAAGTTGATGACGACGTAAAGTGACCCACCAAGGGGCGAAATGGTCATTAGCATCGGTGATGTACTCAGTGATATCAGCGTAAAAACCTTTATCACCTTTTAAAGGATGGCGACGCATCTGTGCAACAACCCAATCACCTTGAGCAAATTCATGGTCGATGTCTTTTACTGGGCGACAAGAAATAGCATCTTTTAGCAGTGGGTGATCAGGGATCACAAATAAGCGGTTGTCATTATCTTTCTTCTGAATGCGCCCGACAAAGCGGCTGAGAAAGGGTTCAACAAGTTCTTCTGGTTCAGCGAATTCACGGTCTTTGTCTGTATGAATGGCCGCGATAACGCGATCGCCATGCATCACTTTTTTCATTTGTGGAGGTGGAACAAAGTAGCTTTTTTGGCCATCTACTTCGAGAAAACCGAAACCTTTATCGGTGCTTTTTACCAATCCTTCAACGCGAGGCGTTTGGGAGTGCAGTTGCTGTTTAAGTTGCGCGAGCAATGGGTTGTCTTGGAACATACTTACCGTTTTTATGGAGGTTGAGTTTGGCTCCCATTGTTACGTAAGACAAAGTCTTAGAGCAAGAAAAAATTTGCATTGTGAACAAATAACTGGGAGCAGTGTAATGTTAATTCTCAGGGTACACCTTATCTTTAAATTCGCAGAGATCTTCAATAATACAAGACCCACAGCGCGGTTTGCGTGCGATACAGGTATAGCGACCATGTAAAATGAACCAATGATGGCAGTCGACTTTAAACTCTGTGGGAACGACTTTGAGAAGTTTTTCTTCGACTTCAACGACATTTTTACCTGGAGCAAAATTGGTACGATTACAAACTCGAAAAATATGCGTATCAACAGCAATGGTTGGCCAGCCAAAAGCCGTGTTTAACACCACATTTGCTGTTTTACGACCAACGCCGGGTAAGGCCTCTAAAGCTGCGCGATCTTCAGGAACTTGGCTATTATGCTTTTCAATTAAGATTTTGCAGGTTTTGATAACACTTTCAGCTTTAGTGTTAAACAGACCAATTGTTTTTATATACTCTTTGATACCATCGACGCCCAAAGCGAGCATGGCTTCAGGAGTATTAGCGACAGGATATAATTTGGCTGTTGCTTTATTAACGCTGACATCAGTCGCCTGTGCAGATAACAAAACCGCTATCAACAGCTCAAAAGGGGAGTTAAATTGTAACTCAGTTGTTGGATTGGGATTGTTATCGCGCAGGCGAGTCAATATCTCAATACGTTTTGATTTATTCATAGCTCACAATTAATCTTATCTAGAAATATGGCTGCCGCATCCTTGTTCTTTTTGGTATTCACGTTCAGGTTGTTGGCCCGATTTTAGGGCGGCTCGTTTTTTCATTTTCTCATCAATTAAATATTTGCCCGCAAGCATCAGGGCGAGGCCGATAAAGGCGCCCGGTGGCAGCATAGCGAGTAAAAATGGTGAGTCAAGGTGTAAAACCTCTATTCGCAATGATTTAGCCCATGATCCTAGTAGTAAATCCGCACCGTCAAACAGTGTGCCATTACCTAAAATCTCGCGCATAGCCCCTAAAACGAACAAGGCTGCCGTTGCACCTAACCCCATCGCAAGGCCATCAATAGCAGAAAGTGGTACAGGATTCCGTGAGGCATAAGCCTCAGCGCGACCAATTACAATACAGTTGGTCACAATCAGCGGAATAAATATGCCCAGCGATTCATATAGGCCAAACGCATAGGCGTTAATAAGCATCTGTACTGCACTAACGACAGAGGCAATGATCATAACATAAATAGGAATACGAATTTCAGCTGGTACCCAACGACGAAATGCGGATACGGCAACATTGGTACAGACCAGCACTAATGTTGTAGCAAGTCCTAACCCTAATGCATTGGTCGCTGTTGATGAAACAGCCAGTAATGGGCATAGGCCTAAAAGCTGTACAAGTGCCGAGTTGTTTTTCCATAAGCCCTGTACAAAAAGTTCTTTAGATTGACTCATAATTATTCAGCTCCACAAATAGGATAGCTAGAGAGATTTTGTGGTATTTTTTGCATAAAAACGGCGGTACGTTTGGTCGCATTAACAACCGCTCTTGGGGTTATGGTTGCCCCAGTAAATTGGTCAAAATCACCGCCATCTTTTTTAACTGCCCATTTGGGGTCATGGTCGGATTCAACTTTCCCTGTGAGCAAAGTGATCCAGTTTGAAATTCGTGTTTCAATTTTATCGCCGAGACCCGGTGTTTCATGATGCTCTGTCACTCTAACACCTAGCACATTTCCATTAAAATCTGCACCGACTAAGAGATGTATTGCACCTGAATAGCCGTCGGGTGCTGTAGATTCAAGGGCGGCGGCAACAGGCTCACCATTCTTTCTCGCAATATATAACCGATGTGGTTGCTTGCTGCCTAGCTCAGCTTCTGCTCCGACTAAATAACACTCCTGCCCAAATGCATTATCATACAGGCTAGTTGGTACGACTTGGTCAAGTAGCTGTTTTTGTACGATCGCCGCTTGTTGTGCGATTGTCTCTTTCGTTAAGGTATAAACAGCCGCACTAAGTGCAGTTGTGCCGGCTGCAAAAATAGCCAAGATGGCTCCATGACGACGCATTGTGTTTAACATATAGGCTCCTTACTTATGTCCATGCCCGTATGCACGAGGTTGCGTATAATGGTCAATGAGAGGCACCGCAATATTAGTTAGTAGCACAGCGAAAGCGACAGCATCGGGATAACCACCGTAAACACGGATTAGCCACACTAATAAGCCAATCATTACACCATAAATCAAGCGGCCTTTTGGTGTCGTCGATGCCGTAACTGGATCTGTTGCAATAAAAAATGCCCCTAGCATAGTTGCGCCGGAGAGTAACTGTACTAGTGGTGGCGAGTAGCGACCATCATCTAATAACCAACTGACTACTGAACAGAATGCTAAGGTGGCAAGGAATGAAACAGGGATCTGCCAACTAATAATCCGACGGTTTAACATTATGAGGCCGCCGATTAAATAGGCAATATTGACCCATTGCCAACCAATACCCGCCAGAGAGCCTTGTAAAATTGGTTGCTGTAAAACATCAGAAATCGAATGGGTTAATAGCCCTGTTTTAAAGCTGTCTAATGGTGTTGCTTGGCTCATTCCATCGACACCCATTCGCAAGGCATCCAGCGTGATCCCCGTTGGAGTATGTCCAGTGAAGATAATTGAAAGGCTCTCTAGTGCATTGATATTAAGAGTCTGTAATTCAGAGGGCGGGAGCCAACTGGTCATTTGTACAGGAAAAGAAATTAGTAATACGACATAACCCACCATTGCAGGGTTAAATGGATTTTGCCCCAAACCACCATAACATTGTTTAGCAATGATCACGGCAAAGGCAGTTCCAAGAACGATCATCCACCAAGGTGCTAATGGCGGTAGACTCACACCCAGTAATAGCGCGGTAACAATGGCTGAATTATCTTTAAGAACGTTAATAACGGGCTTTTTACGTAAACGGATAGCGATGCCTTCTGTGATCACAGCAGCCAGCATGGCTAAAACAATTTGATAGAGAGTGCCAATACCAAAGAAGTAAATTTGTGCTGCAATACCCGGTATCGCAGCCAATAAAACCCAAAGCATAACAAGACTAGTGCTTTGGTTATCATGGGTAAATGGCGCGCTAGCGATTTTTAAACGACGGTTATTTGGATCAATAGGCCTAAATTTCATGGTGTTTAATCACTTACTCTATCATTGTTTGTTCGTTTTGTTTTTGAGCTTGTTTGGCTTTTACGCGAGCTATCGCCGCAGCAACCGCAACTTTACGAGGATCTGTTTCTTCTTCAATGGGTTGTTCAGCAGCAGGTGACAGCATTTCCTCCTCACTCACTTGAGCCTCAAGTTGTGCTTTCTCTTGGGCTGCTTTTTTCGCTTTGGCACGGGCAATAGCGGCAGCGACTGCGGCTTTACGCGGATCAATGTCGGCTGGCTCAGTTTCTGCCGTTGCAGGTTCAACTTCTGCTTGTTGCGCTGCTTTTTTCGCTTTGGCACGGGCAATAGCAG
>NZ_JAMPQI010000030.1:0-34886 GCF_028482365.1 Providencia sp. PROV122
CCTTTTTATCACTTTTTTATTCGATTGCTGCATTCCACAGCAAAACGCACCTTTATACAGATTTACCCACAAAGTTATCCACAACCATAAAAATAATTAAAATATAACGCGCATTACGCAAACGATTGCGTTACAATTAGCATGAAAATTCATCGTTGATTTTATTTTTATGTTCTGAAATTGTTAGTGGCTTATCTCTATCTATTGATATTTTGATGTGATTAAACAGTTACAGCAGAAATAGGTATATATAAGAAGCGTCGTTTTTACGCTTTAAACTAACTCTTACGGTTTTATTGCTTTCTTATCCAAGGGATCTATCTCATGCAACAGCTTCGTCCTATTCGTCGTGCCCTGCTCAGTGTTTCTGATAAAACAGGTGTTGTTGAATTCGCTAAAGCGCTTTCACAACGAGGTGTTGAACTGCTCTCTACAGGTGGAACCGCAAAACTACTTGCCGAGTCAGGGTTAAAAGTCACCGAAGTTTCAGACTATACAGGGTTCCCTGAAATGATGGATGGTCGTGTTAAAACACTTCACCCAAAAGTTCATGGTGGCATTTTAGGTCGTCGTGGCATTGATGATGCCATTATGCAGCAACATAATATCGAACCGATTGATATGGTTGTTGTCAATCTGTACCCCTTTGCACAAACCGTCGCTAAGCCTAACTGCACCCTAGAAGATGCTGTTGAAAATATTGATATCGGCGGCCCCACAATGGTGCGCTCAGCCGCTAAAAACCATAAAGATGTCGCGATTGTTGTGAACAGCAATGATTATGAAAAAATCATTGAAGAATTGGATAACCACGATAACTCTTTAAATTGGTCTACTCGTTTTGACCTTGCTATTAAAGCGTTCGAACATACTGCCGCTTATGACAGTATGATAGCCAACTACTTTGGCGAATTAGTCACCCCTTATTATGGCGATACAACGCAACCATCGGGACGTTTCCCTCGTACGTTGAATTTAAACTTTATCAAAAAACAAGACATGCGTTACGGTGAAAATAGTCACCAAGATGCCGCTTTTTATATAGAAGAGAACCCTAAAGAGGCATCAATCGCCACGGCGACACAGCTGCAAGGTAAGGCTCTCTCTTATAACAATATTGCTGATACGGACGCCGCTTTAGAATGTGTTAAATCTTTCGAAGAGCCAGCTTGCGTTATCGTCAAACATGCCAACCCTTGCGGTGTTGCTATTGGTAATAATATTCATGCAGCTTACGATCGCGCGTTTAAAACGGATCCAACGTCTGCATTTGGTGGCATCATTGCCTTTAACCGTCAGCTTGATAAGGCAACAGCAGAAGCGATTATTGAGCGCCAATTTGTAGAAGTTATTATTGCACCAACGGTTGCCGATGATGCTCTTTCAGTATTAGCGACCAAGCAAAATGTGCGTGTACTTACATGTGGTGAGTGGGATAAACCTGTTGCAGGATTAGATTTTAAACGTGTTAACGGTGGTTTATTGGTCCAAGACCGTGACCTTGGTATGGTTGAACCTGACGAGCTACGTGTTGTGACTAAACGCCAACCCACTGAGCGTGAATTTAAAGATGCCCTATTCTGTTGGAAAGTCGCTAAATTCGTTAAGTCGAACGCGATTGTTTATGCCAAAAATGATATGACTATTGGCATTGGTGCAGGGCAAATGAGCCGAGTGTATTCTGCGAAAATTGCAGGTATTAAAGCCGCAGATGAAGGCTTAGAAGTTGCAGGTTGTGCAATGGCCTCCGACGCATTCTTCCCGTTCCGTGACGGTATTGACGCAGCGGCAGCCGTTGGCGTGACCTGTGTGATCCAGCCAGGTGGTTCAATCCGCGATAGCGAAGTGATTGAAGCGGCTAACGAGCACGGCATCGCCATGATTTTCACTAATATGCGCCATTTCCGCCATTAATCATGTGGAGTTAAGTATGAATATTTTAATTATTGGTGGCGGTGGTCGTGAACACGCCCTAGCATGGAAAGCCGCACAGTCACCACTTGCTGACAAAGTTTATGTGGCTCCGGGTAATGCTGGAACTGCATTAGAGCCTAATCTTGAAAACGTGGCTATCTCAGCAACGGATATCGATGGATTATTAAAATTTGCGAAAGAGCAACAAATCGGCCTAACGATTGTTGGCCCAGAAGCACCACTGGTCATTGGGGTCGTTGATGCGTTCCAAAAAGCAGGGCTAACCATTTTCGGTCCGACTCAAGGCGCCGCACAGCTCGAAGGTTCGAAAGCTTTTACGAAAGACTTTTTAGCTCGTCACAAAATACCGACAGCCGCTTACCAAAATTTTACTGAAATCGAACCTGCTTTGGCGTATCTGGATAAAGTCGGCGCACCGATTGTTATTAAGGCTGATGGTCTTGCCGCAGGTAAAGGTGTCATTGTCGCGATGACGCTGGCTGAAGCTAAAGATGCTGTGCACGATATGCTTGCTGGTAACGCATTTGGTGATGCAGGTCACCGTATCGTGATTGAAGAGTTCTTAGACGGTGAAGAAGCAAGTTTTATTGTGATGGTGGACGGCGAAAATGTCATTCCAATGGCAACTAGCCAAGACCATAAACGTGTTGGTGATGGTGATACAGGTCTTAACACGGGCGGCATGGGCGCATATTCACCGGCGCCCGTTGTGACAAATGAAATTCACCAGCGTGTCATGGAACAAATCATCTATCCAACAGTAAAAGGTATGGATGCCGAGGGGCATCGTTATCAAGGTTTCCTCTATGCGGGTCTAATGATTGATAAGGCTGGTAACCCTAAAGTTATCGAATTTAACTGCCGTTTTGGCGATCCTGAAACTCAACCTATCATGATGCGTTTACAATCTGATTTAGTCGAGTTGTGTCTTGCAGGGGCAAAAGGTGAGCTAGCAGGTAAAGATTCCTTATGGGATGAACGCCCTGCTCTCGGTGTGGTAATTGCTGCCGGAGGTTATCCAGGTGATTACCGCCAAGGTGATGTGATCCACGGTTTGCCGACCGAAGAAATGGCGGATAGCAAAGTATTTCATGCTGGCACTAAAATGAAAGATGATAAGGTCATCACTGCCGGAGGCCGTGTTCTTTGTGTCACAGCACTCGGTAATGATATCGCCCAAGCTCAACAAAAAGCCTATCAAGCCGCTGAAAATATTCATTGGGATGGCAGTTTTTACCGTAAAGATATTGGTTATCGTGCCGTCGCACGCCTGAAATAGCGAGCACAGAAGTTAAACTCACTAAGCTGATAAACAGCCGCTTTATCAGCTTTTTTATTTCTAACAGGCGAAAGCGCTGAGTATTTCGTAGCCTAACTAGGCGACAAAGTAATTTACCCTCGGGGGTATACACAAATATGTGACTGAGGTGAGTTGCTGAAGCCAACAACGTTAGGATGCGAAAGACGACGAGCGGTGAGATTACAATGAATCTTTACTAGGCTGCCAGCGGCAAAAATCGGTATCCGCAACCATCAAAAGTTGATTCCCTTCAGGGGATTCTAACCAAGCAATATTCAGCTGTTTATGCCAAACTTTTGTTCGGCTTTCTAACCAATTTTGTGCATAAGGTTCAAATTCGACTTTTTTGACATCACCGCCACAAGTGACGACTTGGTTTTGTGACCAACGACCTTGGTATAGTTTCACACCACCGACTACCAAAGCAGTATTAATATCTAAAATACGTTTTGCTTCAAAACGCCAACGGATAATGTCATCGGAAGAAAGTGCGGTTTTGCGATCTTTTTCGACTCGTTGCATAAAGATCACATCATCGTTTTTGTTAAAACGGAGTTGTTCCATCATTTCTTGCTCACCCGCATTTAAGATTTGGCTACGAATTTGCCAAAGCTGGCCTGCTCGGTACTCGAAGAAATTAACAGAAGTATCAGTGCCTTTGTAAGGGCTGTAAACAACCATAAGCACTTGAGGGTCATTTTTTGCGTCATTAAGACGCCACATACGGATTACACCATCATCCGCAATAAATCCACTCGCACTAAACTCGGGAAAGTTGTTACGAGAAGAACAGGCGCTGAGCATTGAGATGGCTCCCAATACCAGCAACCCTTTCCGAATGAACAAAAGGGGTCGTTGACTACCCCCCCTGATAATTCTAGTTTGCAACTTAATTATTTTACCGCTTCTTTCAGTGCTTTACCGGCAGAGAAAGCAGGAACATTAGTTGCTGGGATAGTGATCTCTTCGCGAGTTTGCGGGTTACGACCGGTACGCTCTGCACGGTGGCTGACTTTGAAAGTACCGAAACCGACCAGTTGTACTTGCTCGCCTTTTTTCAGCGTTTCTGAAATAGCATTCAGAGTTGATTCTAATGCTGCTTTAGCCTGTACTTTTGTCAGGTCTGCTGATTCTGCGATAGCATCAACTAATTCAGTCTTGTTCATAAATTATCCTTACACAGTGTGTTTATCGTTTGCAAAGCATCGAGTGCGTCGGATATGCCAAATTGACAGCCCCTGATACACGCCCCCGATAGCCACTTCTCTTCTTGCCCCTAAATGTAGACCAGTCTAGGGGCAAATGTGAAGTCTTAGTCATCAGCATTACTGCGCTAAGTCACGTTTTCATCAATGAAACGCTAAAAACTAGCCTACAGTAATACCAATATTGCTAACCCCCGCTTCACGGAGGTCAGATTTTAATCCTTTAATTAACTCTAAGTCTCGCTCTTCACAGGCAGCCAGTAAACGGAAAATTTCCCACTGGATATCCCACTCTTCCTCAATTGAGGACAATTCTTTCAGCTCTTCCTCTGACATTTCCCTACCAGCTTGGGTCATTTCCAGCATCGCAACAGTACGAATCGATGTTTCGCTAACCGCAATAGCATGGCTCAGTGTTTCGCCACTTAATTTTGCATGAACCACTTCACCTAAAGCGATACAAGCATCGATGGCTGGATAAACACCGTAGAAATCAAAATCATCTGCTGACGGTATAATTTCTTCTAATTTTTCGAGCTGATTGTCGAAATTAATTTTACTGTCTTTAACGACCAGCGTTTCCCATACCAAATCAAGTATAGACCGATAAACCTTTGCGTCAGTAAATTCACTTTGCTGACAAAACATTTGGTAGTTGGGGTACATTCGTTCGCACAGGCATGCCATAAAAGTAACATGTTGCCAGCTTTCTAGTTTTTCCAACCTCAAATGGATGGGATTTCTTAACATAATTTCAGACTCATCAATCTCAATACATCGCAGTTTACCTGAAAATCTGCCAATACCACATATTTTGCTGATAATTAGCCGGATTTCTCTTTCATTCGCTCAAAAAACGACCTATTAGAGGCTATTCCATCAGCAAGTCGCGTTGGCTCAGGTAGCCGATACCCCTTTAAACAGCGTTCAACCCACTCACGAGAAGCACTGACACTCATCTTATGACCCGGTGAAATAAACAAAGGATTACATCTTTTTTTACTTCTCAGCACCCAACCAAGCTGATTTTCGCCATGCCGTAATGGTTGAAAACTTCCCGGGGCTTCATTCACTGCTTCATAGTCACCGTACAATCGACTTTTTGCGACTCCAATGGTTGGCACATCAGCCTGTAAGCCAAAGTGACACGCAACACCGAAACGACGAGGATGGGCGATCCCTTGGCCATCAACTAACACTAATTCAGGTTTATGATGCAGTTGTTGCCAAGCTGCCATCAATCCAGGCACTTCACGAAAAGAGAGCAAACCCGGAATATAAGGTAATTGTGTGGGTATTCGCGCAATCTGATACTCAACCAATTGCAAATCAGGCCATGACAGAACGGCGATCACCGCACGAGTGACAGTACCTTGCTGCTCAAAGCCCACATCAGCACCACCGATAAAAATCGGCTGTATATTATTTTCATTCAATACAATAAGCTGTGCTTTATCTGCTTGCTCTTGTCGCAACAATCGAGTGTCTATGGCCATGATGTGCTCAATACTTATTATGATTAACGATTAATGATAGAAGATAACAGCGTACTTACAAGGATCTGTGAGTACGCTATCAAAAAACCGATCAGTTATTGATGGTATTGGCGGGAAAAACGGTGGACGGCATCAACAAAAGCACCTGCATGCTCAGGGGGAACATCTTGATGGATACCATGACCTAAATTAAAGACATGTCCATTACCTTGCCCGAAGCCTGCCAAAATATTTTGTACTTCTTCTTCAATGCGCGGTATCGGAGCATAAAGCATTGATGGATCCATATTTCCCTGTAGTGCCACTTTGTCACCGACTCGACGACGGGCATCCGCAATTTCAGTGGTCCAATCAAGACCTAGAGCATCACAACCTGTTGCAGCCATCTCCTCTAGCCATTGCCCACCGCCTTTTGTAAATAGGGTCACAGGCACACGGCGGCCTTCATTTTCACGTATTAGGCCATCAATGATCTTATGCATGTAATGAAGAGAGAATTGTAAATAATCACGTTTAGTTAGCACGCCACCCCATGTATCAAAAATCATGATGGATTGAGCCCCTGCCCGAATTTGCGCATTTAAATATAAAATCACGCTATCAGCGAGTTTATCCAGTAATAAGTGGAGCGCATTCGGGTCTTCATACATCATTTTTTTAATTTTTGTGAACGCTTTACTGCTGCCACCTTCGACCATGTAAGTGGCTAATGTCCACGGACTCCCCGAAAAACCGATAAGAGGTACATCCCCCTTTAGCGCTTTACGGATTGCTCTTACCGCATCCATAACATAGCCCAGTTCCATTTCCGGATCAGGTACTGGTATGTTTTTTATATCATTTAGGCAAGTGATTGGCTTTTTGAAACGAGGCCCTTCACCCGTCTCAAAATAGAGGCCTAGCCCCATAGCATCAGGGATGGTTAAGATATCAGAAAATAGGATTGCGGCGTCTAATGGAAAACGACGTAACGGTTGAAGTGTCACTTCACACGCTAACTCGGTGTTTTTACACAGAGAAATAAAATCACCAGCCTGTGCACGCGTTGCTTTGTACTCCGGTAGGTAACGCCCTGCTTGACGCATCATCCATACAGGGGTGGTATCTACAGGCTGACGTAGCAAAGCACGTAGATAGCGGTCATTTTTCAACTCAGTCATTATTTACTCCATTATAGTCAGTGGCCGCCGCAAATGGCTAAGGGCCGCTATTGTAGCATGTTACACACAACAATATCAGCGCCTAAGCAATTCGCACGTTTAGGCGTCCTCTTGGCGACATAAAGCCACCGTATCTTCAATTAATCGCCTTGCGATTGTGTCACTCGGAGGAATTTTAGGTAATTCATTGTAGTGATACCACGCGGCACTCACGAGTTCATTCGGGTCAACCTTAATTTCGCCACTGTCATAGTCAGCCAGAAACCCCATCATTAATGAGTGAGGGAAAGGCCAAGGCTGAGAAGACACATAACGAATATTACGTATTGTGATCCCGCTTTCTTCCATGACTTCTCGTGCTACCGCTTCTTCCAGTGTCTCACCCACTTCAACAAAACCCGCAAGTACGGTAAAGAGAGGGTTTTGAGTATGGCGGCGGTGCTGTGCTAGCAATATATGGTCACCACGACGGATGCCAACAATAATGCAAGGCGCAATTTGTGGGTAATAGCGTTCATGGCAATGGTCACAAAGACAAGCCCACTCAGTCGTACTATGACGCATTGCGGTGCCGCAATAACCGCAGTAACGATGGGAACGATAAAACTCCGCTAACTGTACTCCACGCCCAGCTAAACGAAATAATCCCTCATCTTGTGATGCTAATAAGCGCGGTGAAGCCATATCTGTTGGCATTTTTTCAGCAATTAGCCAAACAACCTCACCTTGCCATTCACCAATCGGTGTTGCTATCTTCCCAAACAGTGACCAATCTTTTGCACTCCCCCTAGGAGCATCTCCTTGTGGTAACCATAAGCGCCCAGCAAAGCAAACAAACCACCAACCTTTCTCTGTTCCAGTTAATGTCACTTTTGTCATTTTTTACATCTTTTATTGGTATAAAAGGATTTCATCTTTTTCTATAAAGATACGCTTTTTTCACAAAATGTAATCTAGTCGTTGTACTTAATCATTTTTAGTTAGTGTTTTTGACACTTTTTAGACAGTTTTTTCCCTAAAACATCGAAAAAGTGTCACAAAACCGTCAACTCACTGTCACCTTGGAAAATTAGCATACTAACTAACCAATATAACTCCTCTATACAGTGAGAGATAAAATGAAAACGATTGTACCCGCAGTTTTACTTTCATTAACCGCGTCAAGTGCTGCTTTAGCAGCCGATAACGATTTAACCGCCTTGATTGAAGCCGCTAAAAAAGAAGGTCAAGTATACAGTGTTGGAATGCCAGATACTTGGGCTAACTGGAAAGGAACTTGGCAAGATCTCGAAAAAACCTATGGATTAAAGCACCAAGATACGGATATGAGTTCAGCGCAAGAGATTGCTAAGTTTGCCGCTGAAAAAAATAATGCTACCGCAGATATTGGCGATGTCGGCGCCTCCTTTGGCCCTGTTGCCGTACAGAAAGGCGTTACCCAACCTTATAAACCAACCACATGGTCACAAATCCCTGATTGGGCAAAAGATAAAGAAGGCCATTGGGCACTGGCTTATACGGGCACCATTGCTTTCATGATCAATAATGAGTTAGTTAAAGATGCACCAAAAAGCTGGGATGATTTGCTAAAAGGTAAATATAAAGTCACTGTTGGTGATGTTGGTATCGCAGCTCAAGCTAACAATGCAGTATTAGCAGCGGCCTATGCGCGCGGTGGTGATGAAAATAACTTACAGCCCGCTATTGCGTTTTTTGCTGAACTTGCCAAGCAAAAACGTCTTTCCGTGAATGATCCAACCGTTGCAAATATTGAAAAAGGCGAAGTTGCCGTCGGTATTCTTTGGGATTTCAATGCGCTGAATTATCGTGATCAGATCAATCGTGATCGCTTTACCGTTGTCATTCCTTCTGATGGTTCAGTTATCTCAGGCTATACCACTATCATTAATAAATATGCCAAAAATCCAAATGCCGCGAAGTTAGCACGTGAATTTATTTTTAGCGATCAGGGGCAAATTAACCTAGCTGAAGGCTACGCCCGCCCAATTCGTGCTGAATACCTCACCCTCCCCGAAGAGATTAAAGCCAAATTGTTACCGGATGAGCAGTACAAAAATGTTCGCCCAATTAACGATGCGGATGGCTGGGAAAAGTCGTCTCGCAAACTCCCCAAAATGTGGCAACAGCAAGTGTTAATCCACCAGCAGTAATGTCACTTAGGAAGAAAATATCTCATGTCTGATAAAGTGATCCTTGTTGTTCTCGATGGCTTGAGTTACCCAGTAGCCCATGATTGTATGGGCTACCTCAATGGGCTGATCGAAGCTGATCGAGCAACGCTCTATAAAGTGGAGTGTGAGCTACCCTCTATGTCACGCCCTTTATACGAATGTATTTTGACGGGAGTTTCCCCTGTCGATAGCGGTATCGTTAACAATGACGTCGTGCGACTCTCCCACTTTGATAGTATTTTTTCTTTAGCCAAGAGAGCAGGTAAAACAACGGCAGCCGCGGCTTATTATTGGGTCAGCGAGCTATATAACCGAGCACCTTTTGTTGCGACTCGAGACCGTTTTACCAATGATAAGCAACTCGCTATCCAGCATGGTTGTTTTTACCAAGCAGACCATTATCCAGACAGCCACCTATTTATGGATGCGGAATACCTGCGCACTCAATACTCGCCTGATTTTTTACTGATCCATCCGATGAATATTGATGATACAGGCCATAAGTTTGGTTTTGATTCCTCACAATATCGTAACGCGGCGCGGCAAGCCGACACTATTTTGTCAAATTACTTACCTCAATGGATTGAGCAAGGCTATCAAATTATTGTCACGAGTGATCATGGCATGAACAGTGATCGTAGCCATGGCGGTATATTACCTGAAGAGCGCGCTGTTCCTCTGTTTGTTATTGGCGAGCAATTTTCACATCAAGAACAGTGTATGGTGAAGCAAACTGCGATTTGTGGCACGGTTTGCGCCTTACTCGGAATTGAATATGGCGATAAAACAATCTGTCACACATTATTGGTAGGAGATAATTAATGGCCGACGTTAGCGTACCTTGTGAACAAGCAAACCACCAACAAGGGAAAGCCGCAATGTTAAAGAAACACTTATCACGTTTTCATTGGGGATCAGCCTTATTAACACTGCCATTTATTACATTGTTTTGCTTGTTTCAAATCGCCCCTATGATTTGGGTATTTATCAATAGCTTTATTTATGAAGAAGCTTGGTCAGTCGACAACTACCTTGATATTTTCACCAACGATTTTTATCTGCAAGCCTTTGAGAACACCCTCTGGTTATCGATTGTCTGTAGTGTCATCGGGCTATTCATTTCTGCATTAACGGCATTTTCCATCTATAAAATGCAAGGCAGAGTACGCAGTATGATGATTTCCTTCACCACAATGGCGAGTAACTTTAGCGGTGTTCCCCTTGCCTTTGCTTTTATCATCATACTTGGGGTCAATGGCGCAATTACCCTGCAATTGAAATCTTGGGGAATTATTGAGGATTTCGATATTTATAGCGCAAGTGGGTTAATGCTGCTGTATATCTACTTTCAAATTCCTCTGGGTATTTTGTTGCTTTATCCTGCCTTTGATGCGTTGAAACCAGAGTGGGAAGATGCGGCTAAAACCATGGGAGCCAGTAAATTATCTTATTGGCGCAACGTTGCTATCCCCGTACTCGCTCCCGCATTACTTGGTACTTTTATTATTTTAGTTGCTAATGCCGTTGGGGCTTACGCGAGCACTTACGCCCTGATGAGTGGCAATTACAATCTAGTGACCATCCGTATTGCCAGCTTAGTCTCCGGCGACCTTTATTTAGAGCCTAATTTAGCAGCAGCATTATCCGTTTTACTAATTGCTATTCTTGGATTTATCACTGCCATCCATCATTGGCTATTAAAACGGAGTTATCATGCCAAGTCATAATCTTACCGCCAAGCCAAATGGCTCTTCCGGCCTTTGGCTACATAAATTCATTCTTATTAGTGTTGTTTTGTTATTAGCTCTACCTATTGTTGCCACTTTTATTTATTCAATTTCTACACAATGGGGAGCGACCGTTTTACCGGATGCCTTATCGATAAAATGGTATTTACAGTTATGGCAAGACCCTCGATTTCTGTATGCTTTTGGGCGGTCGCTGCTCATCTGTTTTAGTACTTTGTTGGTTAGCACACTAATCATTTTACCAATGGCATTTGCCGTGTTTTACCGCTTCCCGAAATTAAAGGGGCTGATGGATTTACCGATCATCCTGCCTTTTGCTATTCCCCCTGTGGTGTCATCGGTGGGTCTATTACAAATATTTGCTGATGAGCCATTTATGCTGGTTGGTACGCCATGGATATTAATTGGTACTTATTTCACTATCACCCTACCTTTCATGTACCGTGCACTCGCTAATAGCTTCCAAGGCATTAATTTACATGACTTAATGGATGCCGCGCATTTACTCGGAGCAAGTACCTTTAAGGCTTTCTTATTAATAGTATTACCGAATATTCGCAAAGGATTACTAGTCTCATTACTGATCTCATTTTCATTTTTGATGGGTGAGTTTGTGTTTGCCAACATTTTGGTGGGAACACGTTATGAAACATTGCAAATCTACTTATTTAATATGCGTCAAACCAGCGGTCACTTTACCTCTGCGTTGGTGATGTCTTATTTCTTATTTACCTTGTTACTCACATGGCTCGCCACGCGGATGAGCCGTTCGGGAGATGAATAATGAGTTATGTTATTGCTGAAAATTTGAGTAAATCATTTGGTCAAAATCAGGTGTTCTCTAATATTCAATTCACAATAGAAAAAGGCGAATTTATTACCCTGTTAGGGCCTAGCGGCTGTGGAAAATCGACCTTATTGCGTTGTATTGCCGGACTCGAACAACCTGATAATGGTGACCTGTATATCAATCGCCAAAACATCACGCACCAAGCAGCCCAGCAGCGAGGCGTTGGCATGGTCTTTCAAAGTTATGCGTTATTCCCGAATATGACAGTTGAAGACAATATCGCCTTCGGCCTAAAAATGCGTAAAGTCAACAGCACTGAGCGCAATAAAGCGGTTGCAGACGTTATTGAAATGGTTGAGTTGCAAGGTAAAGAGCAGCAATTTCCTCACCAGCTTTCGGGTGGACAGCGGCAACGTGTCGCCCTTGCTCGTGCATTGGTGATGAAGCCCCAAATATTGCTATTGGATGAGCCACTTTCGGCATTAGATGCGCGTATTCGTAAACATCTGCGCCAACAGATCCGTCATATCCAACGTGAGTTAAAATTGACGACCATTTTTGTTACTCATGATCAAGATGAAGCCATGATCATGTCTGATCGCATCTTTTTAATGAATAAAGGGGCGATTATCCAGAACGATACAGCTGAGAATATCTACACGCAACCAGCCAATGAGTTTGTGGCGCGTTTTATGGGCAATTACAACCTTGTGGAGGCTGACAAAGCCAATGCGCTACTCGGGCTTAATTTGCAAGGTACGCTCGCTATTCGCCCAGAATCCATCTATGTTAAAGAAGCAGGGCGACATTACGGTGAGCATATTTCACAGCCCGTCGATGCGATTATTTTAGATCATCAACTGTTAGGTAATATTATTCGTTATTCCGTCAATACCGCGGCAGGCAATATGACGGTTGATTTGTTAAATCGCTCATCTGAAAGACTATTTGAACCCGGTACACGCCTTGAGTTAATGTTTAATAAGAACGAAATTCGCGCACTACGTTAGCAAACGAGATAAAAGAGGCACAATGCAAAACAAATTGGCGGTTTTTGATTTAGATGACACCCTAATTCAGGGGGATAGCAGCGTACTGTGGACACAATACCTGTGGGATAAGCAAATTATCACCGACCCGCGTTTTGTCGAAGCCGACAAACAAATGATGGCACAATATAACTCAGGCTCCCTAGATATGGCGACTTACCTGCGTTTTAGCCTGCAATCGCTATCTGGGTTCAGCATCGAGCAAGTTGATCTCTGGTTAGATGATTTTGTTGAGAGCATGATCGTGCCACGCATATATCCCGAAGGGATCCGTACAATCGAGCAGTATCGAAAGCAAGGGATCCCGATCATTGTGATCTCTGCAACCGTTTCTTTTATTGTGAAAAAAATAGCCGAACGATTCGCTGCTGATGTCGTGATGGGAATCGACATCAAGCAGAAAAATGGCGGTTACAGCACCGAAATAGAAGGCATTGCGACTTTTAAAGCAGGCAAAGTCAAACGCTTGCTTCAGTGGATCCGCCACCAGCCAATTACCGATGCCTATATTTATTTCTATACCGATTCCGCCAATGATCTGCCCATGTGCCAATTTGCCGATGAGGTGTTTATCGTAAATGGTGACGCGCGTCTTTGCCAAGTCGCCACCGAACAACATTGGACACAATATCACTGGGAAGTTTGAATATTTTTTTTGCACCTCTTATACTAGGTCCATCTTGTCGGAGTGCCTAGTGGCAAAAGCTACGGGCTGAGACCGTTAATTCGGGATCCGCGGAACCTGATCGGGTTAATACCTGCGAAGGGAACAAGAGTAATCATTCAGCGTAACAATTTTGGTTATTTGCTTTTGCATATTTAGGCTGACAACTCATACGCAACACAGCAAACGTCACCTAACAAAATGAACACGCAACGCCATACCATTACTCCATCCGAACTCCAGACAAGCAACTTTCTTACGATAAACCTGAGTGCTACGCCCATATACGCGTAATCGCTCGTGACAATGTCAGGAAATTGCTATGTCCCAAAATAATATTATCCCTACAAGCGATCTTTCTCCTAAAGCGGCGCCTGCAAGAACGCGCAAAGCACAACGTGATGCGGCCGAAAACTTTATCAATACAGTTTCTGGCGTATCCTTCCCTAATTCAAAACGTATCTACCTAACAGGTTCAAGAGACGATATCAAAGTGCCAATGCGAGAAATCCAGCTCTCACCAACCCTCATTGGCGGCGATAAAGATAATCCTCAATTTGAAGATAATGAGCCTGTTCCTGTTTATGATACTTCAGGCCCCTATGGCGACCCAGCCGCAGAATTAAATGTTCATAAAGGATTAAAAAAGATCCGTGAAGGTTGGATCCGCGAGCGTAATGATACTGTTCCGGTTGATACCCTCAGCTCAGATTTTACGCAGCAGCGACTTGCCGACGCGGGTCTCGATCACTTACGATTTAATCATCGCCCCCACCCATTGAAAGCGATGAAGGGTCGCTGTGTAACACAGCTTCATTATGCACGCCAAGGTATTATTACCCCTGAAATGGAATTTATCGCCATTCGCGAAAATATGGGACGTGAACGTATTCGTGGTGACGTTTTAAGACAGCAGCACCCCGGACAATCATTTGGTGCAAATCTGCCTGAAAACATCACGCCGGAATTTGTCCGCCAAGAAGTTGCCGCGGGCCGTGCCATCATCCCAGCCAATATCAATCACCCTGAATCTGAGCCAATGATTATTGGTCGCAACTTCCTAGTGAAAGTGAACGCCAATATCGGTAACTCATCGGTGACTTCTTCCATTGAAGAAGAGGTTGAAAAACTGATTTGGTCTACCCGCTGGGGAGCCGATACCGTTATGGATCTGTCTACTGGTCGTTATATTCACGAAACTCGTGAGTGGATCCTACGTAACAGTCCAGTGCCAATTGGTACTGTGCCTATTTATCAAGCACTCGAAAAGGTTAATGGGGTTGCCGAAAATCTTACATGGGAAATGTTCCGCGATACACTGCTTGAACAGGCCGAACAAGGGGTCGATTACTTTACTATCCATGCAGGTGTGCTCCTGCGCTATGTCCCTATGACGGCGAAACGTTTAACCGGTATTGTCTCCCGTGGTGGCTCGATCATGGCGAAATGGTGCCTCTCTCATCACCAAGAAAACTTCTTGTATGAAAATTTCCGTGAAATTTGTGAGATTTGTGCAGCCTATGATGTCTCACTGTCATTAGGTGATGGTTTACGTCCAGGGTCAATTCAAGATGCCAACGATGAAGCCCAATTTGCTGAACTGCATACCCTTGGTGAGCTTACAAAAATTGCTTGGGAATATGACGTGCAAGTGATGATTGAAGGCCCAGGACATGTGCCAATGCAGATGATCCACCGCAACATGACGGAAGAGCTTGAACATTGTCATGAAGCGCCGTTTTATACCCTCGGCCCACTAACTACCGATATCGCTCCCGGTTATGACCATTTTACATCAGGTATTGGGGCAGCCATGATCGGCTGGTTTGGCTGTGCAATGCTCTGTTATGTCACCCCAAAAGAGCATTTGGGCTTACCAAATAAAGAGGATGTTAAGCAAGGGCTAATCACCTATAAAATTGCGGCTCATGCTGCCGACCTCGCGAAAGGGCATCCCGGAGCACAAATTCGTGATAATGCTATGTCTAAAGCGCGTTTTGAGTTCCGCTGGGAAGATCAATTTAACCTTGCTCTCGACCCAGATACCGCACGTGCTTATCACGATGAAACCCTGCCACAAGCGTCAGGGAAAGTTGCCCATTTCTGCTCTATGTGTGGTCCTAAATTCTGCTCAATGAAAATTTCACAAGAAGTCCGTGATTATGCGGCGCAAAAGGAAGCTGGCATGGAGCAAATGTCCGAAGCTTTCCGCGCTCATGGCAGCGAGTTGTATCACAGTGCCGAGGTCGTGTCCGATGAAAAAATTGCCTAACACTCCCTTTGCTCCCACTGAGCAACGATTGGGGCTTTATCCTGTGGTCGACTCTGTAGAATGGATTGAACGCTTGCTTAATGCAGGCGTAACGACTATCCAGCTACGTATTAAAGATAAGCATGATGATGAAGTGCGTGATGATATCCAACGAGCGATTGCTCTCGGTGAAAAGCATCATGCGCGGCTATTTATCAATGACTATTGGCGCTTAGCTATCGAGCTCGGTGCCTATGGTGTTCATCTTGGGCAAGAAGATCTGGAAACCACCGACCTATTGGCTATTCATCAAGCTGGGCTACGTTTAGGCATCTCAACTCATGATCAACATGAGCTTGCTATCGCTAAATCCGTGCGCCCTTCTTATATTGCGATGGGGCATATTTTCCCAACAGAAACCAAGAAAATGCCCTCAGCACCTCAAGGATTGGAGACACTCAAAACCATGGTAGAAGCGACTCCCGATTACCCCACGGTCGCGATTGGCGGTATCTCTATCGATAGAGTGCCAGCAGTGCTCGCAACCGGTGTTGGAAGTGTCGCCTTAGTGAGTGCAATTACCAAAGCGGATGATTGGCTAGAGGCAACAAAAACCCTTTTACGCCTCGTAGAAAATCACTGATTACCTGAATCAAACCCGCCCACACGCTCTCGTGATGGCGGGTTAATTCGAGGAGTTCATCATGTTAAATGACCATGAATTTATGCGTTATAGCCGCCAGCTACTGCTTGAAGATATCGGCCCTGAAGGACAAGGCAAACTTAAAACGAGTAAGGTACTGATTGTTGGCCTTGGTGGTTTAGGTGCACCGGCATCACTTTATTTAGCGGCCGCTGGCGTCGGTGAGTTATGGCTTGCGGATCACGACGAGCTACACCTTTCTAATCTACAGCGGCAAGTTTTATATGGCACTGAGGACATTCCTCAATCTAAAGCCAAACTTGCTGCAAAACGACTACAAGATCTTAATCCACTGATCCATACCCATGTCTTACAACAAAAGTTAGATATTCACACATTGCTTCCCTTGGTTGAGCAAGTCGATTTAGTTCTCGATTGTTGCGATAACATGGCCACTCGCCATGCCGTTAATGCGGCCTGTGTCATGGCAAATAAAACATTGGTTAGTGGCAGTGCCGTGGGGTTTGGTGGGCAGCTTATGGTGCTTGAGCCACCCTTTAATCACGGCTGTTACGCATGTTTATACCCTGACCAGACGGAGCCTCAGCGTAACTGCCGTACCGCTGGTGTACTTGGCCCTGTCGTGGGGGTCATAGGCACATTGCAAGCCTTAGAGGCCATCAAATTATTAGTCGGATTGCCTTCCTCGCTAAGCGGTAAATTGCGTTTATTTGATGGTAAACAGCAGCAATGGAATACCTTGCAACTGACACCGTCCATTCAATGTCCAATCTGCCGAGAAGAAACATGCACCTTATAATTAACGACCAGCCAATGGAGTTTGATGCGCCATTAACCGTGTCTCAATTACTCGCTTCTCTAGAGCGCAGTACGGTCGGCACGGCTTTGGCCATCAACCAAGTGATCATTCCTCGTCATCAATGGGATTCACACCTCGTGAATGACCAAGACAATATCTTATTGTTTCAAGCTATCGCTGGAGGCTAATCATGTTAAAAATTGCCGATGTGACTTTTCAGTCACGCCTCTTTACTGGCACAGGAAAATTTGCCAATCCAACATTGATGCAAAACGCAATCACTGCATCAGGCAGTCAGCTTGTTACCATGGCGATGAAACGTATAGATTTACGTGGCAATGACGATGGCATTTTAAAGCCTTTGCAAGAGATTGGGGTAAAACTGCTCCCTAATACTTCTGGTGCGAAAAATGCCCAAGAAGCTATTTTTGCCGCACGCCTTGCCCGTGAAGCGTTGGGAACTCATTGGGTTAAACTAGAAATTCACCCCGATGTGAAATATCTCTTACCCGATCCCGTCGAAACCTTAATTGCTGCTGAACAACTCGTAAAAGAAGGGTTTGTGGTACTGCCTTATTGCAGTGCTGACCCTGTGCTGTGTCGTCGTCTCGAAGAAGTCGGTTGTGCAGCCGTAATGCCACTTGGTGCACCGATTGGCACCAATAAAGGTTTAGTCACCAAAGAGATGTTACGGATCATTATTGAGCAATCGACGATCCCCGTAGTGGTTGATGCTGGGATTGGCGCACCTAGCCATGCGATCGAAGCGATTGAAATGGGGGCCGATGCCGTACTAGTCAATACCGCCATCGCTGTAGCAAAAGATCCTGTGCTCATGGCTCAAGCTTTTAAAGTCTCCCTTGAAGCCGCAGAGCTTGCCCGACGCGCTGGCCTTGCTAGCCCGAAACAACATGCTGAAGCTTCAAGCCCATTAACCGAGTTTTTGGGAGCATTACAATGAACAGCAGCTTTCGCCAACGCTGGCAGCAGCTAAATTGGGATGACCTAACCTTACAAATTTATGCCAAAAATACGCGAGATGTTGAGCAGGCTCTTGCTAGCGATACTTTAACACTTGATGATTTTATGGCATTGCTCTCCCCTGCCGCTCGCCCTTTTATTGAGCAATTAGCGCAGAAAGCCCAAAAGCTAACACGGCAACGTTTTGGTAATACCGTGGGGTTCTATGTGCCACTGTATTTATCAAATCTATGCGCTAATGATTGTACATATTGTGGTTTTTCAATGAGTAATCGCATTAAACGAAAAACGCTCGATAAAAACGAAATCATTAATGAGTGCGAGACAATCCGTAAAATTGGTTTTGATAGCCTGTTGTTAGTCACAGGGGAGCATCAAAATAAAGTGGGCATGGATTATTTTCGTGAGCATTTACCCACAATACGCCGCTATTTTAGCGCCTTGATGATGGAAGTTCAGCCACTGAGCACCGAAGAGTATGCTGAACTTAAGACATTAGGACTAGATGGTGTGATGGTGTATCAAGAGACTTACCACGAGCCAGCTTATCAACTACATCATTTGAAAGGTAAAAAACAGGATTTTCATTGGCGGCTGGAGACCCCTGACCGTTTAGGGCGGGCTGGTATCGATAAAATAGGACTTGGAGCATTAATTGGTTTATCTAACAGTTGGCGCACCGATTGCTATATGGTGGCGGAGCACCTGATTTATCTCCAAAAACACTATTGGCAGAGCCGTTATTCTATTTCATTTCCTCGTTTACGCCCTTGTGCTGGTGGTATAGAGCCGGCTTCTTTAATGAGTGAAGCTGAACTTGTGCAGCTTATTTGCGCATTTCGTTTATTGGCGCCAGATGTTGAGCTATCACTTTCAACCCGCGAATCGCCTTATTTTCGCGATCACGTTGTGCCACTTGCCATTAATAATGTCAGTGCGGGTTCAAAAACACAGCCGGGCGGTTATGCCGATGACCATGCTGAATTGGAACAATTTGCACCGCATGATAATCGTAGTGCCGCACAAGTTGCAGAATCTTTAATTCGTTCGGGGCTACAACCGGTCTGGAAAGATTGGGATGGCTATTTAGGGCGTTAATTTATCCGATAAACTTCAAGGAGGAAGTTTATCCCTTTTTTGGCTACTTTTACGTTTCATTTATCGGGCTATACTCCGTTCTCTGTTCACGACAAATGAATCATATATGATGACCCAAAAATGGTTTTTTCTACTCTTTGTCTTATTCTTTTCATTATTAATGAGTGGCTGTGCCAACGTTCGTTGGAAGCATCCAACGCCTTCGCGTGAAATCATCCAATTAATGATGTCGGAAATTCAGGGAGCCAGAAATATTGATGAAGAAGAGTTCGCCGTAGAAGAAACGCTTGCCCGATTAAAAGCACAAAAAGTATCTCATGGCACACGCCCTTTTCAGGTCGTATTATTCGGTAAAGATCATGAAATACGAGTTGAAGGTTATAGTGAGTATTTTGATTCACTTGGCATAATTTCCGATGCCGATTTTGCGCGTTTTTCTATCCCAAATAAAAACAATATTCAGGGATACTACTACTCCTACCGTGGCACAATGAAAGCTGTGGATTACAGCCTCCCTCACATGGTAAGGGATTCAAACAGTAAAGACAGCTTAGTTTTATATACCAAACCACTCACAAACTACCAGATCACCGTGATCTATTTAGAGGGTGCCCAATATCAATTTAACTACGGCTCAATGCCAATATCAATCGGGCTTTTTGGTCCCGCTAAGTCCTATAAGAATAGTTTTGATGGCCGGTTTTATATCTCACCTAGCGACAAAACAAATCGTTACCAACTCCGCTCGCCAATGTACTAATGCGTGATCTAACCTCATTATAAACGCTACATAATGAGGTTTTTCTGTATTCGTTAATGAATCTTATCCCACTTAATACTGTTTTCGAGGATCAACGACAAAATGATCCCCATTAACAAACCATTCCCTAATAATGAACTAAACATCATTGGTAATGAATCCATGACAGCATCGGGGGCTGACATTAAAAAAATACCGATAAATAATGGTAGTGCTAAACGATAAATATTGCGGGCGTTCAATTTAATTTCGGCTAGAAATGAAAAAGAAGAGAATAATAATGGCAAATAAGTTGCCAACATCACCGCGCTACCAATCGCTAACGGTAATGAACGAAAAAACTGGGTCAATACGGCAACTGCACCAACGAATAACAGCAGTAAACTCCCAATCGTAAAAGAGACCCGCGAAGTATCCTTGGTCTGTGTAATCAAACCAATGGATGAGACAAACGGTGAAAACGGCACAACACCTAATGGTGCTGAAAATAAAGTTAAAACACCTGACGTCACAAAACTCCGCCGATAAATAGATTTTGTCGACTCTTTTTGCGGATAAAAAACATCACTGCCTCGTATCGCACCAAAAGTATTTGAGGTATTCAAAATACCTGCCAGTATCGCAGTGATCACAATGCTTGGTTGAATATCATCTGCCCGTCCTAATGGAAAGAGTAGCCATTTAGCCTCTGAAACTGTGGAGATTTGTCCATGAAATAGCAGGCTGTAAGCCCCCCAGCCTAGAACAGTTCCACAGAGTAAAGCGTATTTGCTAATACTCGGGGGTAGAAAGACAATCATAGCGATAACAAAAATCAGCACTGCAAAGGCAAGAAAGAAAACTGGATAATTAACGGTAACACTAGGATCTGAAACCCCAAAGGGTAGCCCTAACATCCCTTTTAGGAAAATTGAGACTAACTGAGCGCCAAGTAAAAACATAAATACGACTAAGACACCCGGTTTAAATAAGCCAGAGAGCCAGTTACCTAGTCCTGTTAGCCCTATTAATATGGTAACAATACCTGATAAAAAAATACCGACGGCGAGACTCCAACCAATAATTGCTAAAGAGGTTCCTTGCATCGACTCTGATAGCGTCACGGTTAAGATTGTTGCCCACCATAAACCGGTCGAACCTTCCATCAGTGCACGTTTGTGCCCTAAAAAAGCTTGTACCAAACAGGCTAATGCAATAAGCAAGAAAGCGTATTGGGTGATAACAAATGTGGTTTCAGCTGATAAATGAAAGGCAGATTGCAGTGTAGGTGGAATAACAACGGTATTGCAAAAAATAAAGAAAAACCATTGGAAGCCCGAAATAAAGCTACTTTTTTTGATTATATTTTTCTGCACTGAAGACCCCATTATTTATTATTATCGATGGTTAACAGTCTAGTCGTGTTTAAATTAAATTTCTAATTATTATTTTTGGCCTATTACTTGGATATTTATCGATTATATTGAAAGGGCAGTCGCTAACAATGCTCTAAAATTAATGGTTAAATTTATTTAATTTTGAGTTAGGGAGATAGTATTTTTCTGTCATGGCCTATTTTATTAAATTTGCAAATTAACTTTTAAACCTACTCTTCATATTTATTTAATGCCATAGCGATAAGTTCACATTAATCACTTTATAATAAAAGCTAATAAATAAACATATATCTTATCTTTATTTATATTTGTGATATTAATGACTATGTATATTCTTTTCTACTTAAGGACATGACATAGTGACTCGAAAATATCGTTTTATGCCTTCCATTGAGAGTGACACAATCAAACATAATTTGCAGTATTCTTCTTTTGATACATTACCCGATATTTATGAAGAGATATAGCGTTGGCCATATCTAGAAATACCTACGATCGAATGCAGGATTTCATGAAATTAAAAAAGAGCCTTTAATTTCTTCCCCAAATAATTATTTTCCAGAGTTAGCCAATTATCTCGCGTGTCCGCATTTTCACATTATCACTGTCAATAAGGGTTAGTGCAAAACGGACATTTTATATTGCTGATTTATACCTACAAAAAAAACCGGCGCTATTGAAGCGCCGGTTTTATTATTGTGTTTCAATCAGGCTTATAAGCCTTAATTGTTATCGCTGCTGAACCCTGCATTTAACAGTTCAGCCAGGTTAGCTGTAGCTTCATCTGCGCTGACTTGTGGCGCTTCCACAACATCATTCAGATGACGGCGACGGATACGGTCTTGGTGATACGCAAAACCAGTACCTGCTGGGATCAGACGACCCACAATAACGTTCTCTTTCAGACCGCGAAGCTCGTCACGTTTACCTGCAACGGCAGCTTCTGTCAGTACGCGTGTGGTTTCTTGGAACGATGCTGCTGAGATGAAGGATTCTGTTGCCAGAGATGCCTTCGTGATACCCAACAGGTCACGTTCGAACTTAGCTGGGATCTTACCATCCTGCTCAAGTTTACGGTTAGAAACTTTAACACGTGAGTACTCAACCTGTTCACCTTCAAGGAATTCAGAGCTTCCCGCGTCAGAGATAGTCACTTTACGCAGCATCTGACGAACGATAACTTCGATGTGTTTATCGTTAATCTTAACGCCTTGTAAGCGGTAAACTTCCTGAACCTCGTTCGTGATATAACGCGTAACCGCATGAACACCACGCAGACGCAAGATATCGTGTGGAGACTCTGGGCCATCGGAGATCACGTCACCGCGCTCTACGATCTCACCTTCAAACACGTTGAGCTGACGCCATTTAGGGATCATCTCTTCATACGGATCAGAACCATCCATCGGTGTGATCACCAGACGACGTTTACCTTTGGTTTCTTTACCGAAGGAAACAATACCGCTGATCTCAGCCAAGATTGCAGGCTCTTTCGGACGACGTGCTTCAAACAGGTCAGCAACGCGTGGTAGACCACCCGTGATATCTTTAGTCCCCACAGATTCTTGTGGAATACGCGCTAAAGTATCACCCACGTTGATAGCGATGCCATCATCTAACTGAACAATTGCTTTACCCGGTAAGAAGTACTGAGCAGGCATGTCTGTGTTAGGAATAAGCACATCGTTACCATTTGCATCAACAACACGCAATGCAGGACGCAGGTCTTTACCACCACTAGTACGTTCCGCAGTATCCAGAACAACGATTGAAGACAGACCGGTTAATTCATCAGTCTGACGAGTCATTGTTTGACCATCAATCATGTCAGAGAAGCGGATAATACCGGATACTTCACTGACAACTGGCATGGTATGTGGATCCCAGTTAGCAACAGTTTCGCCACCGTTAACTGCTTCACCGTCACCTTTAGTCAGGTGCGCACCGTAAGGAACTTTGTAGCTCTCTTTAGTACGACCGAACTCATCAATCAGGCGTAATTCGGTATTACGTGAAGTAATAACCAGTTTGCCTTCTGAGTTAGTCACAAATTTCGCGTTAACCAGTTTCAGCGTACCTGGATTACGAACTTGGATGCTAGATTCTGCTGCCGCACGAGATGCCGCACCACCGATGTGGAACGTACGCATCGTCAACTGTGTACCTGGTTCACCGATTGACTGTGCCGCGATAACCCCGATAGCTTCACCTTTGTTGATGATATGACCACGAGCCAGGTCACGACCATAACAGTGAGCACACACACCGAAGTCAGTTTCACAGCTAACGACGGAACGGACTTTAACGCTGTCAACAGAGTTTTCTTCTAACAGGTCACACCATTTTTCGTGTAGCAACGTATTACGTGGAACCAGAATGTCCGCGGTACCTGGGATCAGGATGTCTTCCGCAGTCACACGACCCAATACACGCTCACGCAGTGGTTCTTTAACATCGCCACCCTCGATAACCGGAGTCATCAGGATACCTTCGTGAGTACCACAATCGTCTTCAGTCACAACCAAGTCCTGAGCAACGTCAACGAGACGACGAGTCAGATAACCAGAGTTCGCTGTTTTCAATGCGGTATCCGCAAGACCTTTACGAGCACCGTGCGTAGAAATAAAGTACTGGAGAACGTTCAGACCTTCACGGAAGTTCGCCGTGATTGGTGTTTCGATGATTGAGCCATCTGGCTTAGCCATCAGACCACGCATACCCGCAAGCTGACGGATCTGAGCGGCAGAACCACGAGCACCGGAGTCGGCCATCATAAAGATACTGTTGAAAGAAACCTGTTGTTCTTCTTCACCGTCACGGTTAATAACTGTTTCAGTTGACAGGTTTTCCATCATCGCTTTAGCAACACGTTCGTTTGCCGCAGCCCAGATATCGATAACTTTGTTGTAACGTTCGCCTGCTGTCACCAGACCAGACTGGAACTGTTCCTGAATTTCTGCAACTTCCGCTTCTGCTTCGGCGATGATCCCTGCTTTTTTCTCAGGAATAACCATATCGTCGATACCAACAGATGCACCAGAGCGTGCCGCGTAGGCAAAACCGGTATACATGATTTGGTCAGCAAAAATAACCGTTGGTTTCAGACCCAGTACACGGTAACAGGTGTTCAGCATTTTGGAGATCGCTTTCTTACCTAGCGCTTGGTTAACCAGCGAATAAGGCAAGCCTTTTGGTACGATCATCCACAAAATTGCACGACCAACAGTAGTATCAACCATACTGGTGTTAATCGTAATGTTACCTTCACCGTCTTTCACTTCTTCAGTGATACGGACTTTAACGCGGGCATGCAGTGATGCATGACCTGAACGGTAAACACGCTCAGCTTCTTTCGGGCCGGCCAGAACCATGCCTTCGCCTTTCGCGTTTACGCAGTCACGAGTCATATAGTAGAGACCCAATACAACGTCCTGTGAAGGAACGATGATAGGCTCACCACTTGCTGGTGACAGAATGTTGTTGGTTGACATCATCAACGCACGTGCTTCTAACTGAGCTTCCAGAGTTAGAGGAACGTGTACCGCCATTTGGTCACCATCGAAGTCGGCGTTATATGCCGCACAAACGAGTGGGTGCAATTGGATAGCTTTACCTTCGATCAGAATTGGCTCGAACGCTTGGATACCCAGACGGTGAAGTGTTGGTGCACGGTTCAGCATGACTGGGTGTTCACGGATAACTTCATCCAAGATATCCCAAACTACCGCTTCTTCGCGCTCAACCATTTTCTTCGCTGCTTTAATGGTTGTTGCCAGACCACGTAGTTCTAATTTGCCATAAATAAATGGTTTGAATAGCTCAAGAGCCATTTTCTTAGGCAGACCACACTGATGCAGACGCAGGTATGGACCTACTGTAATAACCGAACGACCTGAGTAGTCAACACGCTTACCTAGCAAGTTCTGACGGAAACGACCTTGTTTACCTTTGATCATATCAGCCAAAGATTTCAGAGGACGTTTGTTAGAACCTGTAATTGCACGACCACGACGACCGTTATCTAACAGTGCGTCAACCGCTTCTTGCAGCATACGTTTTTCGTTACGTACGATGATGTCTGGCGCAGCCAGATCCAGAAGACGTTTCAGACGGTTGTTACGGTTGATCACGCGACGATACAGATCGTTCAGATCTGACGTTGCGAAACGGCCACCATCCAGAGGAACTAATGGACGTAGATCAGGTGGTAACACAGGTAGAACGTTCAGGATCATCCACTCTGGTTTGTTGCCAGATTGAATGAACGCTTCTAACAGTTTAATGCGCTTAGTCAGCTTCTTACGCTTCGTTTCAGAGTTAGTTTCATTCAACTCTTCGCGTAGTGTTTCACACTCGTTCTCAAGATCGAGGTTTTTCAGCAGACCTTGGATTGCTTCCGCACCCATTTTCGCGTCAAATTCGTCACCGAACTCTTCCAGCGCATCAAGGTATTGTTCTTCTGTCAGGATCTGTCCACGTTCAAGGCTAGTCATACCGCCTTCAACAACGACATAAGATTCAAAATACAGAACACGCTCGATATCACGCAGAGGCATATCAAGTAACAAACCGATACGGGATGGCAGTGATTTTAAGAACCAGATGTGTGCTGTCGGAGAAGCAAGTTCAATATGCCCCATGCGCTCACGACGAACTTTAGTCTGGGTGACTTCAACGCCACACTTCTCACAAATCACACCGCGGTGTTTTAAACGTTTGTACTTACCGCACAGACATTCGTAGTCTTTTACTGGCCCGAAAATACGCGCACAGAAAAGGCCGTCACGCTCAGGTTTGAACGTACGGTAGTTAATGGTTTCTGGCTTTTTCACTTCACCGAATGACCATGAACGGATCATATCAGGTGATGCCAGAGCAATTTTGATCGCATCAAACTCTTCGGTCTTGGTTTGCGCTTTCAGAAACTTAATTAAGTCTTTCACAAAATGGCTCCTGTCGGAGTTAGACCTGTCAGGTGAGAGGCCCCTGCCTCTCCCCTAATCCCAGTACTTATACTGGCCGGAAGACTAAAATTAGCCTTCCGGTACAAACGAATTACTCGTCTTCCAGTTCGATGTTGATACCCAGTGAACGGATTTCTTTCAACAATACGTTGAAGGATTCCGGCATACCAGGTTCCATCTGATGGCTGCCATCGACGATGTTTTTATACATCTTCGTACGGCCGTTAACGTCATCCGACTTAACAGTCAACATCTCTTGGAGTGTATAGGCTGCACCGTATGCTTCCAGTGCCCACACTTCCATCTCCCCGAAACGCTGACCACCGAACTGAGCTTTACCACCCAGCGGTTGCTGAGTAACCAAGCTGTAAGAACCAGTAGAACGGGCGTGCATTTTATCGTCAACCAAGTGGTTCAGTTTCAGCATGTACATGTAACCAACAGTTACTTGACGCTCAAACTTCTCACCAGTACGGCCGTCGAACAATGTAATCTGACCAGAAGTTGGCAGACCACCCAGTTTCAACAGTTCTTTAATTTCAATTTCTTTCGCACCATCAAACACTGGCGTTGCGATTGGCATACCTTTTTTCAGGTTCTCAGCCAGACGCAATACTTCTTCATCAGAGAAAGTATTCAGATCCACTTTTTGACGTGGGTCATCACCAAGGTCATAGGCTTTCTGGATAAACTCACGCAGTTTGGCAACTTCTTGCTGCTGTTTAAGCATAGCATTAATTTTGTCACCAATACCTTTCGCAGCCATACCCAAGTGGGTTTCCAGAATCTGACCGATGTTCATACGTGAAGGTACGCCCAGTGGGTTCAGAACGATGTCTACAGGGTTACCGTTTTCATCGTAAGGCATGTCTTCAACTGGGTTGATTTTTGAGATAACACCCTTGTTACCATGGCGACCCGCCATTTTATCACCCGGTTGGATCTGACGTTTAACAGCCAGATAAACCTTAACAATTTTCAGTACGCCTGGAGCCAGATCATCACCTTGGGTGATCTTACGACGCTTAGCATCGAGTTTTTTCTCAAACTCAGATTTCAGCTCATCGTACTGCTCAGCAAGTTGCTCTAACTGGTTCTGTTTCTCTTCATCAGCCAGAGACAGCTCTAACCAACGGTCGCGAGGCAGTTTGTCCAGTTTCTCTGCTTCAATTCCGCCACTGATCAATACAGAACGGATACGAGCAAATATACCGGCTTCGAAAATACGTAACTCTTCAGTTAAGTCTTTCTTAGCATCACGTAATTGTGTTTCTTCGATTTCCAGCGCACGCTTGTCTTTTTCTACGCCATCACGGGTAAATACTTGTACGTCAATAACCGTACCAGAAACACCGTTAGGAACGCGTAGAGAAGAGTCTTTAACGTCAGACGCTTTTTCACCAAAGATTGCACGTAGCAATTTCTCTTCTGGTGTCAGTTGGGTTTCGCCTTTCGGCGTCACTTTACCAACTAGGATATCGCCGCCTTTAACTTCAGCACCGATGTACACGATACCAGACTCATCGAGTTTAGAGAGTGCCGCTTCACCGACGTTAGGAATATCAGCAGTAATTTCTTCAGGCCCCAGTTTGGTGTCACGAGACACACAAGAGAGTTCCTGAATATGGATGGTTGTAAAACGGTCTTCTTGAACAACACGCTCAGAAACGAGGATGGAGTCCTCGAAGTTATAACCATTCCATGGCATGAATGCCACGCGCATGTTTTGGCCAAGTGCCAATTCACCTAGGTCAGTTGAAGGACCATCAGCTAACACGTCACCACGTTCAACTGGTTCACCTAAAGATACACAAGGCATCTGGTTAATACAGGTGTTCTGGTTAGAACGGGTATATTTGGTTAGGTTATAAATATCGATTCCAGCTTCACCCGGATACATCTCATCTTCATTAACTTTAATAACGATACGAGAAGCATCAACGTACTGAACTGTACCACCGCGTTTTGCAACTGCTGTTACACCGGAGTCAACAGCAACCGCACGTTCCATACCTGTACCCACTAATGGTTTATCAGCGCGTAAAGTTGGAACCGCTTGACGTTGCATGTTCGCACCCATCAATGCACGGTTAGCATCATCGTGTTCAAGGAATGGGATCAGTGACGCACCAACAGAAACAACCTGTTGAGTCGAAACGTCCATATATTCAACTTGATCGCGGCTGAACAAGCTTGATTCACCACGGTTACGACAAGTGATCAGTTCTTCAACGAAGCTACCATCTTCCGCCAATACGGTGTTTGCCTGAGCAATGATGAAGTTACCTTCTTCAATTGCTGACAGATAGTGAATTTCGTCAGTAACGATACCATCGCGCACTAAACGGTAAGGTGTTTCTAGGAAACCATACTCGTTAGTCTGTGCATAAACAGACAATGAGTTAATCAGACCGATGTTCGGACCTTCAGGGGTTTCGATTGGACAAACACGACCGTAGTGAGTTGGGTGAACGTCACGTACTTCAAAGCCCGCACGCTCACGAGTCAGACCGCCTGGGCCTAACGCTGAGATACGACGTTTGTGTGTGATTTCTGACAGTGGGTTGTTTTGGTCCATAAATTGAGACAATTGGCTGGAACCAAAGAACTCTTTCACTGCCGCAGAAATTGGCTTCGCGTTGATCATATCTTGTGGCATCAATGCATCGAGGTCGCCCAGAGAAAGACGCTCTTTCACTGCACGCTCAACACGGACCAGACCGACACGGAACTGGTTTTCTGCCATTTCACCAACAGAACGAATACGACGGTTACCTAAGTGGTCAATATCGTCGACTTCGCCTTTACCGTTACGGATATCGATGAGCTTACGCATAACATCAATGATGTCTTCTTCACTCAGGATACCAGAACCTTCGATTTCATCGCGGCCCAGTGAACGGTTGAACTTCATGCGACCTACCGCAGACAAGTCGTAACGATCTTCTGAGAAGAACAGATTATCGAACAGGTTTTCAGCCGCTTCACGTGTTGGTGGCTCACCAGGGCGCATCATACGGTAGATTTCTACCAGCGCGCTCAGGCGGTCATTTGTTGGATCGACACGCAGGGTTTCAGAAATGTAAGCACCGTGGTCTAAGTCGTTGGTAAACAATGTTTCAATTGTTTTATGACCCGCTTGGCTCAGACGTGCCAACATATCTAATGAAAGTTCCATGTTAGCTGCACAAATCAGCTCGCCAGTACTTTCATCAATGTAATCTCTTGCGACTACTTTACCCGCGATATATTCAACAGGCACTTCAATGCTGTTGACTTCTTCTTTTTCTAGCAAGCGGATATGACGTGCAGTGATACGACGGCCTTTTTCAACATAGACTTTGCCGTTTGCTTCGATATCAAATGAAGCAGTTTCACCACGTAGACGCTCAGGAACCAGCGTCATCATCAGCTTGTTATCACGGATTTGGAATACAGTTTTGTCGAAGAACAAGTTCAGAATGTCTTCGGTGCTGTAATCCATTGCACGTAGAATAATGGTCGCAGGTAATTTACGGCGACGGTCGATACGTACAAACAGGTTATCTTTCGGATCGAATTCGAAATCAAGCCATGAACCGCGGTAAGGGATAATACGCGCGTTGTACAGGACTTTACCTGAGGAGTGTGTTTTACCTTTGTCGCTGTCGAAGAACACACCAGGGCTACGGTGTAACTGAGAAACGATAACACGCTCAGTACCGTTGATAACGAAGGTTCCGTTTTCGGTCATGAGTGGAATTTCACCCATGTAGACTTCTTGTTCTTTGATGTCTTTTACAGTGCCTTCTGGTGCTTCACGCTCATAAACAATGAGGCGCAGCTTAACACGCAGTGGTGCAGAGTATGTGACGCCACGGATTTGACATTCTTTAACATCAAAAACAGGCTCACCCAGACGATAGCTGACATATTGCAGTTCAGCATTACCGCTGTAGCTCTGAATAGGAAACACAGAACGGAAAGCTGCTTCCAGCCCGTTCTGACCATCAGGATCTTGCTCGATAAACTTCTGGAACGAGTCAAGTTGGATAGAAAGGAGATAAGGTACATCCAACACTTGTGGACGTTTACCAAAATCCTTACGAATACGTTTTTTCTCGGTATAGGAGTAAACCATAGGGTTCCTCAGCTCGCTGATCAGTGACCCACTCTGTCCGTCCATAAGGACAGCATCGATAACGCTATTTTTTGAAATGGAAAATGAACACTTTCCGTAATACTCATTGCTATTACTCTTAAATCATTTCATTGTGCCACTCTGACTACCGAGCTACCCGAGCGGGTCGTAGCTGAGAACACAGTATATTAAGTCGTCAATAGAAAGAAGTATTGGAGGGTTTGTTAACATCAAAATTGCGTGAAAAAGCTGTTAACACCCAATCACGCTTTACAGCGCAAAAAGGCTGGTGATTAAAAAATCACCAGCCATCAGCCTTTAAGTTAGGCTGCAAACTGAAGACTGAACTTATTTAAGCTCAACAGAAGCGCCTGCTTCTTCAAGAGATTTTTTCAGAGCTTCAGCTTCGTCTTTGCTAGCACCTTCTTTAATAGTTGCTGGCGCAGATTCTACCATATCTTTAGCTTCTTTCAGACCCAGACCGGTCGCACCGCGAACTGCTTTGATAACAGCAACTTTGTTACCGCCAACAGAAGCCAGAACAACGTCGAACTCAGTTTTTTCTTCAGCAGCTTCAGCAGCAGCACCTGGAGCAACAGCAACAGCTGCAGCAGCAGAAACGCCGAATTTTTCTTCCATCATAGTGATCAGTTCAACAACGTCCATTACAGACATTTCAGCAACTGCGTCAAGGATTTGGTCTTTAGTGATAGACATAACAAGTGTTCCTAAAATTCAGAAATAGTTTATACGTTAAAAAGCAACGAAGGAAAGGGCTTATGCAGCTTCTTTCTGATCGCGCAGAGCAGCCAGAGTGCGAACCAGTTTGCCTGCAGCGGCTTCTTTCATGGTTGCCATCAGGCGTGCGATTGCTTCTTCGTAAGTTGGGAGTGTTGCCAGACGATCGATATCTTTCGCTTGGATTAACTCACCTTCAAAGGCCGCAGCTTTAATCTCAAATGCTGGATTCGCTTTCGCGAACTCTTTGAACAGACGAGCAGCAGCGCCCGGGTGTTCGTTAGAGAAAGCAATCAAGGTTGGACCAACAAACGCGTCTTTCAGGACTTCGTAAGAAGTACCTTCAACAGCACGACGGATCAGCGTGTTACGAACAACACGGATGTAAACGCCAGCTTCGCGACCTGCTTTACGCAGTTCAGTCATTTTTGCTACAGTTACGCCGCGTGAATCAGCAACAACTGCAGAAAGCGCGCCTTTGGCTACTTCGCTGACTTCAGCAACAATCGCTTGTTTGTCTTGAAGATTTAGTGCCATTAGCTTCTTGCTCCTGGATTAACCGGGAAACCCCGGGGACTCACATCACCCAAACACGACATGTGTTGAGCGCTAAAACACGGTGAGCAGAAGCCAGAATAAAATTCTTGGTATCTCTGTCACCGTCTACGCAGGTAGATTAAGTATTGCTACACCTGCGGTCTTGGACGGGGTCTGGAAAGGCCAGACTCCATACCGAAATTCGTGGTTTACTAATACTAAAATAGTACTAGCAAACTCAAGGCGTCAGATTTTATACAAATCTGACGCAAAGGTAAAGTTTAATTACTAAAAGTATTAGTATTAAACTGCTGCTGACAGACCAGCTTGGTCGATAGCAACACCTGCACCCATCGTAGTAGACAGGCTAACTTTCTTGATGTACACGCCTTTAGCAGAAGCTGGTTTTGCTTTTTTCAGCGCAATCAGCAGTGCTTCTAGGTTTTCTTTCAGTTTGTCAGCATCAAAGTCAACTTTACCGATAGTGGTGTGAATGATACCGTTTTTGTCGTTACGGTAACGAACCTGACCTGCTTTAGCATTTTGAACTGCTTCAGCAACGTTAGGTGTTACAGTACCCACTTTCGGGTTTGGCATCAGACCACGTGGACCCAGGATTTGACCTAATTGGCCAACAACGCGCATTGCATCTGGAGAAGCAATAACAACGTCGAAATCCATCTCACCAGCTTTAATTTTATCAGCCAGATCGTCCATACCAACCAGCTCAGCACCAGCAGCTTTAGCTGCTTCAGCGTTTGCGCCTTGAGTAAAGACTGCAACGCGAACTGAACGGCCAGTACCGTGTGGCAGTACAGTTGCACCACGTACGTTCTGATCAGATTTACGAGCGTCGATGCCGAGGTTAACAGCAACGTCAACGCTTTCTACGAATTTAGCAGTCGCTAATTCTTTCAGCAGAGCAACGGCTTCGTTGATGTCATACTGTTTAGTTGAATCAACTTTTTCACGGATATTGCGCATGCGCTTATTCAGTTTAGCCATTGATTAGTCCTCCACAACCAGGCCCATGGAACGAGCAGTACCTTCGATTGAACGCATCATAGCGTCAACATCAGCACCAGTCATGTCCGCAGCTTTAGTTTCAGCGATTTCGCGAATCTGAGCAGAGGTTACTTTACCAACTTTCTCTTTGTTCGGCTTACCAGAACCAGACTTAACGCCAGCCGCTTTTTTCAGCAGAATTGCAGCCGGTGGAGTTTTGGTAACGAAAGTGAAAGAACGGTCTGCGTAAACAGTGATAACAACAGGAATTGGCAAACCTTTTTCTAGGCTGTCTGTTTTTGCGTTAAACGCTTTACAGAATTCCATGATGTTCACACCTTGTTGACCCAGCGCTGGACCAACCGGTGGGCTTGGGTTAGCCATACCAGCCGCAACTTGCAGCTTAACGTAGGCTTGTACTTTCTTAGCCATGTATATTTCCTCTAGATGGGTGATAGCGCCTAATTTTAGGCTCCCCGTTAATTAACACGCCCCGCAATTTGTTAACCAAATAATGCAAAGCGTAAAAAACAAAAGGCGCGAAATTGTAGTCAAATTTCACACCTTTTGCAAGCCAGTTTTTGCCGTAAAAAGTTAGACTTTTTCGACTTGGCTGAAATCTAATTCGACAGGCGTTGCACGACCGAAAATAGAAACAGAGACCTTCAAGCGGCTCTTTTCATAGTCGATTTCTTCAACCACACCGTTAAAGTCAGCGAATGGACCTTCGCTAACACGCACCATTTCACCTGGCTCAAACAATGTTTTAGGACGTGGTTTGTCGCCAACTTGCTGTAGGCGATTCATAATCGCATCGACTTCTTTATCACTAATTGGTGCTGGACGATCCGACGTTCCACCGATGAAGCCCATCACACGCGGTACACTACGTACTAAGTGCCATGAATCATCATTCATAACCATTTGAACTAATACATAGCCTGGAAAAAACTTACGTTCGCTTTTGCGACGCTGACCACTACGGATCTCAACAACTTCTTCGGTTGGAACCATGACTTCGCCGAAAGAGTCTTCCATACCATGCAATTTGATATGTTCACGTAGTGATTGCGCTACACGGCCTTCAAAACCAGAGAAAGCCTGAATAACATACCAGCGCTTTTTAGGTGAATCTGACATTTAGAATAACCTCAGGCTTGTAATAATCGAAACTAAACGCACTAGGATACCATCTAATCCCCACAGTATTAATGACATAACAGCCGTTACTGCAGCAACAATCAAAGTCGTTTGTAATGCTTCTTGGCGAGTTGGCCAAATCACTTTTCGCATCTCAATGCGAGCTTCACGCGCAAACGATAGTGCTTGTTTCCCCTTTACGGTCCACAAAGCGACAGCACCTGCAATGGCGACAATAGCCACAACAGCAAAAGCACGCAGCGCGATGTTATATTGACGGAAGTAATAGTTGCCAGCTATAGCAATCAGTAGTAGGACAGCTACCATCACCCACTTAAAGACGTCTACACTGCGTCCACTTCCTTGAGCTTCGCTATTCGCACTCATAATTCAACCTGTTACCATGAAGTATGTATAAAGCCTGTTAGCCTACAAAACGGTAAAGCAAACAGACCGAACCAATAGAATATGCCAACATATCCCTTATGTACCCGCCGAGCTTGCTAAGTCAAACAGGGAGTATCGTTGACAATACCTGCAAAAGTAAAAGTGTCGTCAGCGAGCAAAAAGACAATTGCGCCCTATCTACTTTCCGCAGGTCATTACTGGCATGCTCAGCAAATTTTTCGCCACGATATTATGAAAATGAATTTCTTAATGTGGCAGCGGTAAAATATACCATATCTTCTGAGCAAAACCTTAATAAATCTCATATAACTGCATAAAGCTGGTGATACAGCCGTTATTTCGTTGCATCAGAGCCTATCTCACCAATAATTAGAACAACTATTGATGAGATAGGTTCTTAATTTTACAACGCATATACTCACAATCCATCGGGTCATATAGTTAGTCTATATAACTCGAATAATTTTAAGTATAAAAAGGGCATCCTATAGATGCCCCTTTTCACT
>NZ_JAMPQI010000031.1:0-34306 GCF_028482365.1 Providencia sp. PROV122
CAGCAATTCTGCGGCAGCAGTATCTAATTCGTTTTGTGTCGCACATGGTAGAGCAATATCAACAGGTACACACCAAGGTTGCTGACCTGCTAAGTAGGTTAAGCCAAACTCTTTTGCATAGGCCTCTACACGACCATAATTGTTTTTAATTTCTTCCAAACGCGCTAATTTTTCTGGTGTAAAGCCAGCTTCATCAACAACAGTACCATTTGAGTCGGATGCCGTGACGACTGTTGCGCCAAGCTCCATACATTTTTCAATCGTATACTGCGCAACGTTACCAGAGCCAGATACCGCTACACGCATGCCTTCAAAACCTAAACCATGGCGTTTTAACATCGCATTTGTGAAATACACTAAACCGTAACCGGTTGCTTCTGGGCGAATTAAGCTCCCCCCGAAAGAGAGTCCCTTACCCGTGAAAACACATGAAGTATCATTCGATAATTTCTTCATCATCCCAGCCATAAAACCAACTTCACGACCACCAACCCCGATATCACCCGCGGGTACGTCAGTATCCGCACCTAAATGGCGATACAATTCGGTCATCAGTGCTTGGCAAAAGCGCATCACTTCACCATAGCTTTTGCCTTTCGGATCAAAGTCAGAGCCACCCTTGCCACCGCCCATTGGTAAGGTTGTCAGTGCATTTTTTAGTGTCTGTTCAAAGCCTAAGAATTTTAGAATGGAAAGGTTAACTGAAGGGTGGAAACGCATACCGCCTTTAAATGGGCCGATAGCAGAGCTATATTGAACCCGCCAAGCCCTATTCACTTGTACTTTACCTTGGTCATCCACCCAACAAACACGAAACTGAATCACTCTTTCAGGCTCAACAAAACGCTCAAGTAGTGCTTGTTCACGATATTTAGGATTATTTTCTAAGAATGGCCAAAGTGAGGTAAAGACTTCGCGAACAGCCTGGAGGAATTCAGGTTGCTGAGGGTCTCTTTTTTGTACAGACTCCAAGAACGATGATAGTGAATTCATCTATATCTTCCTTTTTAAATTTTTTGTTGTGATATTCCTCACTCTTTCTTGTGATAATTTTTGGGGAAATGTGAGGTTGATTTGCATTTGCCTATTGAATATATCACTAGTTTGTATTCAAGTTTCAAGGTTTTTTTACTCTAATACAAAAAAATTTTTCTTGACCCGACAATAAGTAACTTAATTTAAATTTTTTAAGCCAAAAAAAACGCCTGCATAAGCAAGCGTTTTTAGCGAATAGTTTTTCATTTTTAACTGAATGGATTATTCATCATCGTCATTCAGTGGAACAATCAACATATCAACATGGACAGTATTAATCAACTGGCGAGCTGAAGACATCAACTTGCTCCAAAAATCTTGGTGGTGACCACAGACCACTAAGTCCATATCATATTTTTTGATTGCATCAACCAAGACCTGACCAAGATCACCACTACCGCTCAATGTTTCTTGAATTTCATAACCTGCGCCTGCGGAGAGGTCTTTGAGTGAATTACGAGTTTCATCCGTGATACGCTGTTGCATGTCGCCCAAATTCACATCAATAAGGCCAGTGTAGAGATCTGAGTAGTTCACATCAACATGGATCATGGATACTTTAGCCCCGTAAGGTTTTGCCATAGAGACGGCTTTATCCAGTAATATTTTACTTTCAGGTGATAAATCTACCGCTACGAGAATATGTTTGTACGCCATAAAGTAAACTCCTTCCGAATGCTGATTTTGTGATAAGTTAAGAGCCTATCCTATTCTTAGCCTCTTAACTCACCAATCGCTTATAAATACTATACCTGCATACTATGATAGATAAGTGTCGTTTTGATCACATCTGTGCAGATTAGCCTAGTGAATCTTTCATCACATAACATTTTAGAAAACAATAACATCATCTCTACAATATTAATATATAAACGAGAGTTATGTGTGATATTTTTCAATATAAACAAGCAGTAGCCTATTTCTTAGATAATCATTCTGTTATTACACACTTTTACCCAATATCTCTTTTTTATCAGCTTAAATTCGGATAAAAATCGCTCAAAAATCCTCGAGTTTGCACTTTTTTTAGGCAACTTATTATCCTACAATAAACAATAAGCTAGCTTAACACTGTGTTTGCTTTATTTCCTTTGTAGCAACAGCGCAAGCTGATACCTAAGGAGGTGAGTATGTTCAGTATGGTTGCCTTGTTCTGGGCTTTATGCTTTTTGTGTATCATCAATATGATACGCTACTTTTCTTCCATCCGTGTTTTGCTTTATATCCTACGGGATACCGACCCGTTGCTTTATCAATCTGTCGACGGTAATGGCTTTTTCACAACCCACGGCCAGTTAAACAAACAGCTAAAACTGGTTCGTTATATCAATAGTAAGCAATACCTTGAGCATTTTGACGATGAGGTCATATTACGGTGTGAGAGGATACGCAAACAATTTCTACAAATTAGTCAGCTAAGTATCTTAGTGATTGTTAGCTTAATTTACCTACTTATTTTTGCTTAATAGCAGGGTAAAAAAACAAACTCGATACTCCACGGTTTTCAAGGCAAAAAAATAGTGATGAACTGAGCAGCTCATCACTATTATGTTGTATTCATTCTATCAACAGTTTGTGAAACTGTTCTAGATAATCATCAATGCAATCCAGTACAAACCACCAGATAGACAGATAGAAACAGGCAGTGTTAATAACCATGCCAAAGCAATACTCTTAATTGTCTTGCTCTGAACACCCCCACCGTCAACGACCATGGTTCCCGCAACTGCGGAAGATAATACCTGAGTCGTCGAAACAGGCATCCCTGTGTAGCTCGCAACACCGATTGAAACAGCGGCAGTCACCTGAGCAGAAACACCTTGCGCATATGTCATGCCTTTCTTACCGATTTTCTCACCGATAGTGACAGCAACGCGTTTCCAACCAAACATTGTTCCGAGAGACAGTGCTAAAGCAACTGAAATAATGATCCACAATGGCGCATACTCAACGGTATACAGTAAGTCATTACTCAATTTTTTCAGCAAGCTTGCATCTTGAGAGCTAGTTTCTGGCAGCTTAGCAACCGCATTTGCGGTATCAGAGATACACATTAATAAGCGACGCATATGATTACGTTGCTCTGGTGATAACTCATCGTAGCTTTGTACGCCATTCAACAGCTTTTGAGCTTGGCTCAGAACGATAGCCGTACGTGAGCTATCACAATGGAACTCTTCGCCAATTTCATCGGTGCCAGTCACTGCTGGTGTATTTTCAATTGCATGGTTGAGTGCTGGTTTATGTGTCTCATAGTATTGTTGCAAGTGAACAACAGCATCATGCGTTCTTGCGATATCGTAACCGCTTGAATTCATATTGACGACAAAACCGGCTGGCGCAACACCAATCAGTACTAACATGATAAGACCGATGCCTTTCTGACCGTCATTTGCACCATGTGAGAAACTCACGCCAACGGCGGAAAGAATCAGTGCAGTACGGGTCCAGAATGGTGGCTTGCGCTTACCATCTTTTTTCTCACGCTCTGCGGGCGTTAAGTGAATACGGCGACGTTTTTTCGTACCACTCCAGTAACGGCGTAGAACAAATATCATCAAGCCCGCGATCACAAAACCAATAGCAGGAGAAAGGATAAGGGACATGAAAATACTGATCATTTTGGGTATGTTGAGGGCATCCACAACCGATGAATCAGTCACAATTGCATTGGTTAAACCAACACCAATAATCGCCCCGATTAACGTATGAGAACTGGATGCAGGGATACCAAAGTACCAGGTTCCAAGGTTCCAGATAATTGCAGCCAATAGCAATGAAAAGACCATTGCTAGGCCGTGAGCTGAACTCACATTAAGCAAAAGATCTGTCGGCAATAGGTGCACAATTGCATAAGCAACGCTTAACCCCCCGAGCAGAACGCCAAAAAAGTTAAAAACACCCGCCATAACAACCGCGAACTGAGCGCGCATTGCACGGGTATAAATAACTGTCGCTACCGCATTCGCGGTATCATGGAAGCCATTTATAGCCTCATAGAACAGCACAAATAACAGTGCCAGTACTAACAGTAGGCCGGTGTAAAATTCCAAACCTGTAAAAAGATGTAGCATAGACGTTAAGCCATTTTATGTTGGTCATGAACGCGGCGCATTATCAGTGACAAACGCTAGCGGTGGAAGCAAAATCTAACCTTTTTTTGATTTCACTACTGTTGAAAAAAGTACAACATGATTATTATCCTATAATTATCAGCATATTACACAATTTGTTTTTATTCTGATTTTTTTTCTCTTTTTCGTTAGAATTTCACGCAAATCAGAGTAAATTCATCTTTTTTGGCGAATATCGAACGAACCGCTGATCTTTTAGAAAAACCCTAAAACCAATTTTGAGTCAGCGTCATTGATTAATCACTGACCAAAAAATAAGCCTAAAAGTTCAGCAGACCCTAATTATAATATGTATTCAATACTTTTCATCAGTTGTTACACGATACATGGTATCGCAACGATAAAAGTTTAACGAACTCTAGCCACTCATAAAATTGTAGTGTCTTTTAAAATCAAACAGATAGAGAATTTCTTATTGTGAAAAATTATGACGTCATTATTCTGGGTGCAGGTGCCGCAGGACTTTTTTGTGCATCACTCGCAGGGAAGCGTGGTTTGAATACACTAGTCTTGGATAACGGAAAAAAACTTGGCAGAAAAATCCTCATGTCAGGAGGCGGGCGTTGTAACTTTACCAATATCTATGCCGAACACAGTAATTACCTTTCCGCCAACCCTCACTTTTGTAAGTCAGCACTTGCTCGCTATACACAGTGGGATTTCATTGCGTTGGTTAATAAATATAATATCCCTTACCACGAGAAAACATTAGGCCAATTATTCTGTGACAATAGCGCCCAAGATATTGTTGATATGCTCGAAGAAGAGTGCCGCTTACCCAATATCACCATAAAATTGCGTAGCGAAGTGACTGGCGTTGAAAAAATAGACAACGGTTTTGTGGTAACAGTGAACGGAAATAAAGTGAGTGCACACTCACTTGTTGTCGCAACGGGCGGCCTATCCATGCCCGGACTAGGAGCGACACCTTTTGGTTATCGAATTGCCGAACAGTTCGGTCATCAGATTTTACCGACCCGCGCAGCGTTAGTTCCTTTTACACTGCATAAGCCGCTGTTAGAGACGCTACAAGTCCTCTCGGGTGTCTCTGTTGCAGCAACCGTTACCTCCGCCGATGGTACTTTATTTAAAGAAAATATTCTTTTTACTCACCGTGGCCTATCTGGCCCCGCTATTTTACAGATCTCCAATTATTGGAACCCCGGAGAGTTTGTAAGTATTAACTTACTTCCTGAACACTCTCTGACGGATTATTTGGCTGAAGAAAAGCAAACACATCCAAACCAATCCCTTAAAACAACACTCGCCAAATTATTACCAAAACGGTTAGTTGAAGTTTTGCAAACGCTAGGCCAGATACCTGATTGCGCACTTAAACAACTTACCCACCCACAAATTGAGACACTGCATAACAACTTACATCAGTGGCAAATACAACCTAATGGTACTGAAGGCTATCGTACCGCTGAGGTCACTTTAGGTGGCGTTGATACCCGCGAAATTTCATCGAAAACGATGGGCTCACTAAAAACAGAAGGATTATATTTCATCGGTGAGGTTTTGGATGTCACAGGCTGGCTAGGCGGTTATAACTTCCAATGGGCGTGGAGTTCGGCTGCAGCTTGCGCGGAAAATCTGCCGTTACATACAGAGCAATAAACTATTTAAAGGCGTAACCTACGCAAAAAATCATTTAAAGCCACGCAATGGTTTTTGCATAAACATGATTAAACGGGGTAATAGCGAGGCATTCTAACCTCAATAATACCCCTACTTTCCCTATGTATCGTTCAAAAATCTCGCTGAACCTATAAAAAGTTAATCCATTGAAAAATAATGGATATTATTTAATTTGATAGAAATCATATAATTGCGATTTTTATTGTAATTTATACGATTTTGATTAAAAAAAACACTTTACAAACGATAGTGATAACTATTATCATCAAATCACTACCTCGACATCACTGATACAGTCACTGTCTTGGCAGTACGACATTGCTCACATTGCTTCCAGTGTTTAGTTTAGCCAGCCTTGTGCTGGCTACTTTTTTATCTCCTGATCTTGTTCAAACTTTTTGAATTCTATGGTCAATCGTAACGGCTTCTCTCTATTATTAAATTGTTTAAACTGTCATCAACAAATTTAGCACTGTTCCAACATCGGTTGGCGATAGGCTTTTAAGGAGATGACACAATGATCTATTTACGCAAAGCAAATGAACGTGGCCATGCTAATCATGGTTGGCTAGATAGCTGGCATACTTTTTCGTTTGCCAATTATTATGATAAGCAATTTATGGGCTTCTCTGCGCTCCGTGTCATCAACGAAGACGTTATCGATGCAGGGCAAGGCTTTGGTACCCATCCTCATAAAGATATGGAGATCCTCACCTATGTTCTAGAAGGCACCGTTGAACATAAAGACAGCATGGGCAATATGGAGCAGATCCCAGCCGGTGAATTTCAAATAATGAGTGCGGGTACGGGAGTACGTCATTCTGAGTACAACCCTGATGATAAAAACCGCCTTCACCTTTATCAAATCTGGATTTTGCCGGAAAAGGCCGGTATCGAGCCACGTTATGAGCAAAAACGTTTTGATTCAAAGGATGGGAAACAGCTGGTGCTATCACCTGATGCGAGAGATGGCTCGCTAAAAGTGTATCAAGACATGACATTGTGGCGTTGGGCGTTATCGAACAATGACACCCAAACCTATGCGATTGCCGACAAACGCGTTGTTTGGATCCAAGTGGTTAAAGGCAACATCGAGGTTAATGGCCAAACTGCCACAACCAGCGATGGCTTAGCGATCTGGCAAGAAGCTAGCCTCACAATGACAGCGAGTGAAGACAGCGAAATTTTACTGTTTGATTTACCTGCGGCTGACTAATAGATGACTGCATGCAGATTTACCCACTCAATAAAAAACAAAGGCCCTGAATTCAGGGCCTTATAATTATTTGTTCAACAAACCCATTACAGTTTAGGGCCTGCTTTCACTAATGCTGCACCTGCTGGCGTGTCAGTATATTTGTCGAAGTTCTTCACGAAACGATCAGCCAAGTCTTTCGCTTTCTCATCCCATTGTGATTTATCAGCATAGGTATTACGAGGGTCAAGGATATTGGTATCAACGCCCGGTAATGCTGTTGGAACTTCCAAATCAAAGATTGGCAGCTTAATGGTATCTGCTTTTTCGATATCACCACTTAAGATAGCGTCAATAATAGCGCGCGTATCTTTAATAGAAATACGTTTACCAGTACCGTTCCAACCCGTATTCACTAAGTAAGCTTTCGCGCCGGCAGCTTCCATACGCTTAACTAATACTTCAGCATATTGTGTTGGGTGCAGTGATAGGAATGCCGCACCAAAACAGGCAGAGAAGGTTGGTGTTGGTTCAGTGACACCACGCTCAGTACCTGCCAATTTAGCCGTAAAGCCAGATAGGAAATGATACTGTGTTTGCTCTGGCGTCAAACGTGAAACTGGAGGTAACACCCCAAACGCATCTGCCGTTAAGAAAATGACTTTCGTCGCGTGACCCGCTTTAGAGACTGGCTTAACAATGTTTTCGATATGGTAGATTGGGTAAGAAACACGCGTGTTTTCTGTTTTCGAACCATCGTCAAAATCAACGCTACCATCCGCCAGTACCGTGACGTTTTCTAACAGAGCATCACGTTTGATGGCACCATAGATATCTGGCTCAGCTTCTTTAGAAAGGTGGATAGTTTTTGCATAGCAACCACCTTCAAAGTTAAACACACCATCGTCATCCCAACCGTGCTCATCGTCACCGATTAGCTTACGTTTTGGATCTGTAGACAATGTTGTTTTACCTGTACCAGACAGGCCGAAGAAAATAGCGACATCGCCTTTTTCACCAACGTTAGCAGAACAGTGCATTGATGCGATGCCTTTAAGTGGCAACAGGTAGTTCATCATTGAGAACATACCTTTTTTCATTTCGCCGCCGTACCAAGAACCACCGATTAACTGCATGCGCTCTGTTAGGTTGAAAGCCACAAAGTTTTCTGAGTTCAGACCTTGCTCTTTCCAATTTGGGTTAGTGCATTTTGCACCGTTCATAACGATAAAGTCTGGCTCAAAACCAACCAGTTCTGCGTCAGTTGGGCGAATAAACATGTTTTTAACGAAATGCGCCTGCCATGCCACTTCCGTGATAAAACGCACTTTTAAGCGAGTGTCCGCATTCGCGCCACAGAATGCATCAACGATAAACAAACGTTTACCTGATAGCTGCTCTGTCACTAAATGTTTTAATTCACTCCAAACTTCTTGGGTCATTGGTTTGTTGTCGTTTTTACCTTTGCCCTGATCAGCCCACCAGACAGTATCACGGGTGACATCATCACGCACAATGTACTTATCTTTTGGTGAACGACCAGTAAAAATACCGGTATCAACCGCAACAGCACCTAACGTGGTCACTGTGCCACGCTCATAGCCTTCTAATCCAGGTTTAGTTTCTTCCTTGAATAGCAGTTCATAACTAGGGTTATAGACAACTTCGGCTACATCATGAATGCCATATTGTTCGAGTTCCTTCGGGGTAATACTTTTAGCGCTCATTATTATTGCTCCTGGTAATCATAACTAATCTACAGATGATCATAATTCTTTACGACTAATTAACAGCGATAGCTATCAAAGAATTGAAAATGTATAATTTTTTTTAATTCATTATGAGACTTAGAGCACGTAATAAGCCTTTAAAATTATAAAAAAAGGGTGCAAAATTGCACCCTCGTCACATAATTAGGTTGCTAAATCGTATCAGTGAAGTTGCTGATTTTGCTCATTTTTCAACCCTTGAATATCGGATTCAATAAATACGTAGTGTGAGCCACAATATTCACACTCCATATCAATTTTTCCATCTTTTTGCAATATATCGATAACATCTTCTTCAGGTAAAGTCATTAATGTGCTTTCACAACGCTCCCGTGAGCAAGTGCAACGAAATTCAACGGATTGTGGGTCGTATAGCGTGACATCTTCTTCATGATATAAACGATGTAGCACCTCTTTGACATCCAGCTCACTCAACTCTTCGCCTTTAATGGTCGCGGTCAACTGCACTAAGTGATCAAAGATATCATGGCTACCTTCATCCGCAGCAGGGAGTACTTGCAGTAACATGCCGCCGGCAATCGCTTTACCTTGTGATTCACCAACGCGAATAAACAAGCGCGTTGGTAACTGTTCTGACTGCATAAAGTAATCATCAATGCACTCTTCTAGCGTTTCACCTTCGATTGCAACAATCCCTTGATAACGCTCCCCTTGATTGGGTGTGATAGTAATGACCATATAGCCATTACCAATCATCTGCTTTAGTGTGCTCCCAGCAACTACGGGGCCATCAACACGTGCAACACCCCGCATTTGTTGTAAGTTATTGCCATTAATAACAGCCAAATTCACTGGGCCATCACCTTGGATTTGTACAGTAATATCACCGTCAAATTTCAATGTTGCGGTAAGCAGGCTGGTAGCAACAAGCAATTCACCTAATAGTCCTTTAACGGCATCTGGGTAGTCATGATTGTTCAGGATCTGCTGAAATGTCTCATCGACAGTGATCATCTCCCCACGTACAGCATGCTGTTCAAAAAGGAAACGGTGGAGTAGGTCTTGTTTAGCCATAATTTCTCTCTATTGCTTATGAGAGGCCTCGTTAAAAACCTCTCACCTTGATTAAAATGTTTTTAAATACGAATAACATCAACGGTTACACGTCATGGGAATTTGTCTGCTTAAATTTTAGCAGGGTTCGACGCTCTTTTTTATCGGGTCGCCGTTCTGGATGCGGCATCGTTAATGCGTTCATCTTCCGAGCTTGGGCCAATTTTTCACGCTGCTCTTGGCTCTCGGGGGTTTCACGATAAAGTAATTGGGCTTCTGGAGCGCCTCTGCGCTGACCACTCACTTCCAATACTTCGACAGTCCGTTCATCATTACCTTGCCTTAGCCTGATTAACGCATTCAGTTCAACAATTTTACCGGGCTTGGTCCTTTGCCCGTTGTAATGAACTTTTCCGCCATCAATCATATCGCGAGCTATCGAGCGTGTTTTGTAAAAACGCGCTGCCCATAACCATTTATCTAGGCGAACTTGTTCTGTAGGTGATTGTTTCATGATGTTATCCTCAGTGCCAATCTTTAAAATGAGGCCTCCATCATTTAGAAACTAACTTTGATTGGAGGGATTGTCTGCCTCAAAGCACTTATCATAATATCGTTTAATATTACGTAATCGCTTTTTATTATTCATGATACGGAATATGACTAAAGTACCATTTAATAACACGCCAATGCCGAGAAAGAGAGTGAATAAGGAACTGATCACATATTGCGACAATACCTTCTCATCCGGTTTGCTATGAAGGGTGATATGTAATGTCCCGTTCGCATCCGTCGACAAATCCGTGATAATACCTTCGACATCAAACGGGGTGTTGATAAGCAAGCCCGCTATCCGTTTAAGCTCCACCCAGCGTTGCAAAGGCGTCATATCATTGAATGTGCTCCCCACGATAAAATCGACGAGCGCTTTATTTTCATCACTGATCAGTAGCACGCCACCCGGTGGAGGGCTATTCAGTTTTGCAGCCTCTTTTTCAACTTCGACTTTGATAAATTCATATGTGGTGACTTCAACTAGCTTTTCCAAGGCCTCGGCACTACCTGCGCGTAATAAAACATGAGCGCCACTTAATTTCCCTGTGGACGCTTTAACAACAAGTGTTCCCCAATCATCGGTGCTGCCTAAATTGGTTAGCGCACTTTTCAGCTTAGAGCAGGCATGTTCTTGGTAACATAACTCGTTGGTTTTCAATATTATTTCAGAGAAATCAAAAATAATATTCATCCCTGATTTCATAATATCACGCTGTAAGCGCGGGTTAACCCCAACACTGTTTTTTTCAGGGTGTAGCTGCTTTTGCACTGTATTAAGTAGCCTAATTGCGCGCTCTATCACTTCAGATTCCGGGTCTGGCGTCAAATTCATATTGTTCCAATACACACCTGAACAATCAAAAGGCGCAAACTGAGCATGATTCGTATCAGACAGATTAGGCGGCCGATAGCACATCCCAACCCCTTTCGCACTTAAACTATCACCAACTTTTAATTTTCGCGTTTCCAGTTCAGCCACATTCATGACCTTGATCTTTTCAGCACCCTCAAGCCATGCAAACCCGAGTTTGATGGGTAAGCACATGGATTGATAGGAAAACATCAAAAATAAAACCAGTAAACCAGTTGCGAGTATCAGGAGATTTTTTTTATATCGCCGATAAGGGTAATAGCGCTCCTCTTCGTGCAATGATAGAAATTGCCCATGCCGCAAAACCTGCCCTGACGGGTACATGTCTATCTGAGTCGCTTTGTTTAACTCATGGTGGATATAAGGTTCCCAATGGGAAGGGTAATAGAGATCGATCCCCCCTATAGAGACGGTCGATGATTGCCTTTTATCTAATTCCCCATACAGTTCCCACCGTTTCGGTTGCCCAAAAACGCACTGCACATCTTGTAATTTCTTAGGGAAGACACGTAAGCGAAAGAGAGCCAATAGGCCCGCAACAAAACAGAAAAAGGCTCCGACAACCCCCCATGACTGCAAAAAAGGAATGGCAATTAGTGCTAAATACCCAAGTAAAAAGCTCAAACAAATCAGTAAAGTGCCTAGCCAACCAGAGGAATGATTTAGCCGATGCTCCTCAATAGTTTCTTTGCGAACACGCAATACTTGAACATTAGGTTCTCCTCTTTCATGAATTGCCGCTTCAGGGGTAACAATTTCCTGAATATCATCAGAGGTCCACTCATAATTAAAATCTTTTAACGAGAAATTATTTAGAGAAATAATTAATGGTAGATGGTTAGTTTCAACTAACTCCATCACATTTTTTTGCTGTAAATAAGGTTCAAGCTGGTGGGGAAGTTTAACTTCAATGGTATCAATAAAATAACGCCAACTATTCGCTTGCTCTTGCCGCAAATTAAATCGAGTGACTGAATTACACACCGTTGCGATCACGGCATTTTTCTTCAATTGCCACGGTGTTTGCTCAGCGCTTTGGGAAGGAAAAGGGTTGGTACGTAAGTACTGAGAGATGATTTGATAGTCGTTATCTATCATCTTCCGGTAAGATGGCTCAGCTTGAGAAGGGATCTGATAGACACCAGAATTCCGCCCCCGCCTGAAATACAGAAAGGAAGCCATTATAGTTAGGCTAATTATAAAAATAGCCATTATAATGACGTAAGTAAGCATTTTTTCCCCAGTGAAATAATATCAAGAAAAGCATAGCAATCACGGCGCTATCGCTATATAAGCCAATTCCTATTCTATTTTTAGTTTTTATGTTAATTTACAATATGTTGTAATTAAAAAATTTTATTTATTAATCTGTGCTCTTTTTATACACTTCATATATACATAAAATAATTCAAGTTGTATGTTTGTATACATGCTAAGTACGCCATTTTAATATAAAACCTAAGAGACGAAGCACTGTACCTTATTATCATACCTCTCACACAACTAGAAGTGCGATAGGTATACTAACAGCATTTTATCAACCCGATAATCTCTATCAATTTTTTTTGATATGGGTCATAGTTAACAACAGTGTAATAGCGACATTGTAGCGTCGCTGATATTTTTATTCACTCACCCTATTCGGGAATTGTTATGACTGAGCTTAAAAAGCCAAAAATCTTGAATATTCAGGATGTTGCTCATTCCAAGTTATTCAGTATCCAATCTGTTGACCTCGAGTTTAGCAACGGCGAAAAACGCATTTATGAAAGGATGCGTCCAGGGAAACGTGAGGCCGTACTCATTGTTCCTATCATCAATGATAGTTTGATCCTAATCCGTGAATACGCTGTCGGTATTGAAGATTACGAATTAGGGTTCCCTAAAGGCGCTATCGATCCCGGTGAAACCCCAATAGAAGCAGCACAACGCGAGTTAAAAGAAGAAATCGGTTTTGGTGCCAATCACATCACACAAGTGGCGAAACTCACCATGTCACCCTCTTACTTCTCTAGTAAGATGAATATTCTCATCGCAAGCGACCTCTACCATGAAAAGCTAGAAGGGGATGAACCAGAGCCTTTACAACAGGTTAGATGGCCAATTGCACGCATGATGGAGTTACTTGAACACCCTGATTTCAATGAAGCGCGTAATATCAGTGCCTTATTCTATCTTGAGCGTTATTTAAAAAAATACAATTAGCGCCATTTTTCCAAATAGATCACCGATTAATTTTTGCGTTAAAAATAAATAGGAAAATCAATACAACGATTTTCCTATTTAACATTTACTCTCTTGTTAGCTCCCCTTTGAACAGGGAGCCAAACACATTAGAACAGTTCTTGGCTTTCGCCACCCTCTTCAAAGATAGTCGTTCCAACCTCTTGAATAGCATGCTCTTTAGGCTCAGTACCCTCAATAAAATACTCTTTACGAGAATTGCCTAGCTTACCCGTCCGACTATCAATAGAAACAGCAATGATCCCTTTCGGTGGCTTCATCATCGTAACCGGTACACCTTCTAAGATTGACTTCATAAAGTCATCCCATATTGGTTGAGCGCTTTTCGCCCCCGCTTCACCACCGCTGATTGCAGTGCGCCCTAAGGTACGCCTATTATCATCAAAACCAATCCAAGCCGAGGCGACAACATCAGGGCCGTAACCGGAGAACCAAGCATCTTTCGAGCTATTCGTTGTGCCTGTTTTACCACCAATATCACGGCGACCACCTAGATCTCTCGCTGCACGCCAGCCAGTACCTAACCAACCTGGTTCACCATAGATATTCGTCATCATTGCATCCCTAATTAAGAACGCTAAAGGTGTGCTGATAACATGAGGCGCATACATATCTTGAGGTGTCGCTTCTTTTGGTGCCGCAGATGTCACTTCCATCGTTGGCTCTTGCTCCGTTGGTTTATCATCTGATTGAGTAATTTCTTCTGTCGACTCGTCATCAACACCTTTAAGGGCGATCGTACGCTCCGTATTTCCATAAATCACTGGAATATCAGTACAATCAGGGCAAGCTATTCTTGGATTAGCTTCAAAAAGCACCTCACCCTCTGCATTCTCAATTTTTTGGATATAGTAAGGGTCAATCAGATAACCACCATTCACCATCACCGCATAGCCTCGCACCATCTGCATTGGCGTAAATGATGGCGCACCGAGCGCTAAGGCTTCAGTCCGATTGATATTTTCCGCAGGGAAGCCAAAACGTGTGAGGTAATCGGCTGCATAGTCAACCCCCATCGCTCTCATGGCGCGTACCATAACCACGTTCTTTGATTCACCTAACCCTTGTCTTAAGCGGATAGGGCCTGCATAACGAGGTGGTGAGTTTTTCGGCCGCCAATCTGACCCTGCTCCCGCATCCCAACGACTGATAGGAACATCATTTAACAGTGATGCCAACGTCAAACCTTTATCCATCGCTGCTGTATACAAGAAAGGTTTGATATTCGAGCCAACTTGGCGTAATGACTGAGTGACGCGGTTAAACTCACTCATATTAAAGTCAAAGCCACCCACTAAGGCGATAATCGCACCATTATTTGGGTTCAATGCCACAAAAGCCCCGTTAACTTCAGGAACCTGTCCCAGCCACCAAATATCTTTTACTTTGCGGATCCAAACTTGCTCACCTGCTTTCATCACCGCATTCACTTTACTTGGCATGGCACCTTGCTGGGTATCGGAAATAAATTTACGCGCCCAACGCACACCCGCTAAAGTGATTTTCTCTGTTGAGCCATCGGCCAATTGCACCGTCGCTTCGCTGTCCGTTGAGGAAAGGACAACAGCAGGTAATAATGGCCCATAAACAGGGGATTTTTTAAGTTTTTCGATAATTTTTTCTGTCGTCCAGGCAGGCTCTCCTGCTGTCCACAACACGTCTGCTGGCCCGCGATAACCATGACGGACATCATAATCAATTAAATTATTGCGTACCGCATCAGTGGCTGCGAGTTGGTCTTTGCGAATAACCGTTGTGTAGACTTTGTAACCGTCAGTATAAGCATCTTCACCATGTTGCTCATACAATGTTTGGCGTGCCATTTCGGCGAGGTAGGGTGCTGAGAAATCAATTTTCGGTGCGTGATAAGACGCTTCAATTCGCTCATTTTTTGCCTGTTCATATTCCGCTTGGGTGATGTATTTTTCTTCTAGCATACGCCCAAGCACCACATTACGACGGCTAATCGCTTTTTCATAAGAGAATAAAGGATTTGATGTCGAAGGTGCTTTTGGTAAGCCCGCGATCATCGCCATTTCACTGAGCGTTAATTCATTGACCGTTTTACCAAAATACACATACGCGGCTGCGCCAACCCCATATGCACGGTTACCAAGGTAAATTTTATTGAGATACAGTTCCATGATCTCATTTTTGGTGAATAACTGCTCAATTCTCACCGCAAGAAAGACCTCTTTTACCTTACGCATTATGGTTCTTTCTGGGCTTAAGTAAAAGTTTCTGGCTAATTGCTGGGTGATTGTACTCGCCCCTTGGGAAGCACGACCCGAAGATGCCATTACCGTAACGGCACGGAAAATACCCACAGGGTCGATACCATGATGCTCATAAAAACGGCTATCTTCCGTTGCAATAAAGGCCTTGATCATCAGGGGTGGGATATCAGCTAATGGCAGCGGAATACGGCGTTTTTCACCATATTGTGCAATTAATTCACCATCAGCACTGAAGATTTGCATCGGCGTTTGTAGGCGGATGTCTTTCATTGTTGCGACGTCAGGTAACTCATTTTCGACATATTTGTACATGCCAAAAATCGAGGCGGTTCCCAAAAAAATGCAACAAATAACAATAATAAAAAAATATTTTACGAACTTCACCGGATAATTCCCATACTCAACAGACAGGAGGGTTTAGATATAGCTGGCGCGTAGTATAAAGCTTATACAGCTCAATAGAAATCGTAATTTATTTGTTGATGATAAGGAAATTATCTATGTATTCACAAAAATGGAACATCGGAATAGACCTTTGCCAAGCCTCAATTCAACTTGTTGCCACAAAACAAAACCGCAAACGGCGGTACTTATGCGAGTGTTGGCAACATAATATTCTAAACGAAATCACCAGCCAATCTGAACATGATAGATACGAGATGCTACTGAAAATTTTAATACAATGGCGTCGGAAATTACCTAAAAATTGTCAGGTCTCAATGGCATTTTCTGCTCTGAGAACATTAAAACAGCAAGTGACTTTACCTGAACAAGTGACTTTAAAGCAACCTGAGCTAGGTTGGTACTTACAAAGCTGCGCCGAAAAATTGTTTCCACTAAGTTCAGAAGATTTGGTGATCGATTATCGTGTGATAGACAATCGAGCCTACCTAAACGGGGTACGTAAGTCAGAGATCGTGTTTTGGCAAAATTTATTACATGACAGTGGCTTCTTGCTAACCGCAATTGATGTCGCCCCTTGTGTCTTACGTTACATTGCACGCTATGCTGGGTTACCCGATGAAAGTTGGCTAATACATTATCGCCAAGGGGAGTGGCTATGGACTGGCCCCGTCAGTCAACCTGCAACTTATAATCAAATCCAAGAAAATGACATCACCACACTTCCACAAATTATCGCTCTACTCAATGAAAACAATGGGCCACTAAAATTACCTCTCTATTATATCGGCGATCACCATAAGTCTCAGGCAGTACATTCATGGAGCCTATTGCAAGCCTTTCATAACCATACCGTTAAGCTCCCTCACCAACTCGGTGATTTTGTGGTTGCAACAGGTTTAGCGTTACGCGATAAGGATCGTGACCATGTATCAAGTTAATTTTTTACCTTGGCGGCAACAGTGTATTACTCGCAATAAACGGCGGTGTTTCGCGCTATTTATTCTGCAAAGTTGTCTAGTCGCGATCGTGGTTATCTACAATTCTTCACAACAGCAGTTCGAACAAACACAGTGGCAGATCACCAAAATGCAACTCGAACAACATGTCGCGCAAAAGCAGCAACAGATAAAGGTGATTAACGAAAAACAAGCCAAGCTCGCTGAATGGCAAACGCACCGACAACACCTTAATCGGCAAGCACAAAGTAACCGAACTCGGTTAAATCTTCTTTATAAGCTGCCTGAACTTACACCGCAAAAAAGCTGGCTCGCGAAGGTTTCACTCACTGGTAATAACCTAGAAATAGCTGCTGTTAGCTATGATTTTCACGATATTAGCCAATTGATCACTCGCTTAGAAAGCAACCCGTTATTGCATCAAGTACAACTCATAAAAATGGGGAAAACTCGTCAGGTTAACTACTTGCATGTAAGTGCACACTATCAGGAGGAGACGAATGAATGATAATGCCTCTGGGTTTTGGTATCGCCCTTTTTGGCAACAAACTATTCCTCTTTGGGTTGCTACGATTGCTATCTTACTGGCTTACACCTTTTTTTATTGGCAGGAAGTGGAGTCTCAACTGACTGAACTTAAAAATAAAACTCAGCATATCGCCTCTCAATCACAACAATATACGCAGGCACTAACACAACTTCCTTCACTCCATCAACTTGAGCAACAAATGGTGGCTCTGGAGCAAGAATTAACATTATCAAAACAAAACGCAACACAATTTGTGGCTCATATACAACACATGGTTACCCAAACAAAGGTCGTACTTAACCGTTTACAACCCTCGGCGGCTGTAGCGGCCAATGAGCAGCGTTATCAGGTTGAAGTTCAAGGTGATTACCCGCAAATTTACCGCTTCATCCATGCCATTATCACGCCCGCATCATACCAAACAGGTCTCATTTCTGAGGTACGTTTTTCGCCTCGCAATGGCGAGTTAACAGCCACATTCACCCTCTCATTTATCAAGGATGATATTAATGAACAATAAACTGTTTTTAGCTGTAATCATTGTTTTTACTATTCCCTTAAACGTGATCGCTCAAGAGATGCGCGACCCCTTCATCCCTCTGCCTTTAGATGAAACTCACCAAAAGCTCGCCTCTCCCTCACCAACTCCCTCTCATCAACCCGTCGAGAATCCATTCATCGAAAAAATCTTTAAACTCACATCCATAAGTGCAACAGATGCCCTCGAACAGTTAAAACACCCTGAAAATGCTTTATTATCGAGCCAAGCTACCGCCATCAGCCACTTTGCAACAAATAGTTTAGTGATAAAAGAGACAAAAACCCGCTTACAACTGATTGAAGAGTGGTTAAAGCAACTTGATGTTCCTAAACAGCAAGTCCAAATTACCGCACACATTATCAGCAGCAGCCGGACAGCCCTGCAAGAGTTAGGCTTGGAGTGGGGAATGTTATCGGGTAGCCCCAATAATAGCCGCTACCAGCGTTATAACCGCTATGACTCTTCATCAGGTCAGTTTAATTTACTTCGGCTGGGCGAAGGGCTGTTAGAACTTAAACTTAATGCTTTAGAAAAAGAAAATTTGCTCTCTATTATCGCAAGCCCTCGTTTGATGGCTTCACACAAACACCCCGCCAGTATTCAGCAAGGGTCTGAAATCCCCTATGTCACTAGCACAGAAAAGAAAACACACGTTCAGTTTAAAGATGCGGTATTAGGAATGGAGGTCACGCCAACTCTCTCACGCGGAGATCACGTTGAGCTACTATTGAAAATCAGTCATAACTCCCCTGATAAAGCGATTACCACCAGTGATGAACACTATTTAGCGATCAATAAGCAAGAAATCGCTACCTCTGTCACGATACGCAACAATGAAACATTGATACTCGGCGGCATTTTTCAACAGAAGCAAGAAAAAACAGAAACAGGCCTACCTTTTCTTTCCAACATTCCCCTTTTGGGAAAGTTATTTACCAATACAGGTGAACATATTGACCGTAGAGTTCTTGTGGTTTTTATCACACCAAAGCTGATCAATATTTAGATAAAAAAATAATATTGATACTTCAAGTAGTTGAATGAATATAAAGGAAATGTGAGCAGAGAAAATTATTTTTTATGCCATAAACTTACCGGATAAATTTGACGCTGACGTCGTTTTAGCATACAAGGTTACCCATTGAGTGTTCTAACTATCAGTAGATTAAAGAACAAGCTATCAGCCGCTTATAAAATAGCCGCAATCAATTTGCTCTATAAATTAACACGTTCCTCTGCTTTTATATGCAGTGGCAATACTGTTAAAACTCATGTTGAACAAAACGTTAGGCAAAATAGACGGCATAATAGAAGAAACCAGTAACACAAATGTGGCACTTTGTTCGCTCAGTGCCACATTTATATAGTTGCAATTCAGGTTGATGTATTGAGATAATTTTCTTATCTGATCTCACTTATCACTCATGAGGTTTCAGTTTAGGTCCCGTCGCTAATTCGATTGGCGGGGCGGGTTATCATTAACGAATAATCGTAGTAATACCAAAAAACATGGCAGAGAAACGCAATATCTTTCTGGTTGGACCGATGGGTGCCGGCAAAAGCACTATTGGTCGTCAATTGGCTCAACAGCTTAATATGGAGTTTTTCGACTCTGATCACGAGATTGAAAAACGTACAGGTGCAGATGTAGGCTGGGTCTTTGACCTAGAAGGCGAGGAAGGCTTCCGCGAGCGCGAAGAAAAAATCATCAATGAGCTTACCGAAAAACAAGGCATCGTACTGGCAACGGGTGGCGGTTCAGTAAAATCGAAAGAAACTCGCAATCGCCTATCTGCTCGTGGTGTTGTTGTGTATCTCGAAACCACTATCGAGAAACAGTTGTCTCGAACTCAACGTGATAAAAAACGGCCACTATTACAAGTGGATGAACCGGCTCGTGAAGTTCTTGAAAAATTGGCATCTGAACGCAACCCGATGTATGAAGAAATTGCTGATATCACCATTCATACTGATGAGCAAAGTGCCAAAGTTGTCGCAAGCCAAATCATTGAGCTGTTAGAAAAAAACTAACTTAACATTACTCATGGCAACAAGGTAAAGCAAGATGGAAAAAGTCACTGTTACTCTGGATGAACGCAGTTATCCAATCACAATTGCTCCGGGTCTTTATAACCAACCAGATGCTTTTTGGCCACTCAAAGCGGGTCAACGAGCTATGTTGGTGACCAACGAGACACTTGCGCCTATCTATCTTGAGAAAGTGACGCGTGCTCTTGAAGCAGCAGGGGTAACAGTAGATTCAATCATTTTACCGGATGGGGAACAGTATAAATCCTTGTTCATTATGAACGATGTTTTCACTGCCTTACTCGAAAAACGCCATAATCGCGATACCACCCTCATAGCACTTGGTGGGGGTGTTATCGGTGACCTAACAGGTTTCGCCGCAGCAAGTTATCAACGTGGGGTTCGTTTTATCCAAGTACCAACCACCTTGTTATCACAAGTAGATTCATCCGTAGGCGGCAAAACCGCGGTAAACCATCCATTAGGCAAAAATATGATCGGGGCATTTTATCAGCCCGCCTCTGTCATCATCGACCTTGATTGCTTAAAAACGTTACCGAAAAGAGAGCTTTCATCTGGTCTTGCTGAGGTCATCAAGTATGGCATCATCCTTGATGGGGAGTTTTTCAGCTGGCTAGAAGCGAATATCGACGCTCTAATGGCTCTTGATAATCAAGCCATGGCTTACTGCATCCGTCGCTGCTGTGAATTAAAAGCACAAGTCGTCGCGGCTGATGAGAAAGAGACTAGCGGCTTAAGGGCGCTACTTAACCTTGGCCATACTTTTGGTCATGCTATTGAAGCCCATATGGGCTATGGCGTTTGGCTGCACGGTGAAGCCGTTGCAGCAGGTATGGTGATGGCGGCTAAAACGGCAGAACGCATAGGCACATTCACCGCACACCAAACTCAGCGAATTATCGCCTTGTTAGAACGCGCTGAGCTACCTGTGACGGGTCCTGAGCAAATGAAACCGGATGACTATTTACCTCATATGATGCGGGATAAAAAGGTCATGGGCGGGAAACTCCATCTTATCTTACCTACCACAATCGGCCATGCAGAAATGCGCTCAGATATTGAAACACAAACAGTACGAGATGCGATATCGTCCTGTTTACCCGAAACCTAAGCCATCTTGTGTGATTATCAGCCAGAAACAGATAAAACCATCCAGATAATTTGAGGTTTTAAAATGTTTCTGGCAGATATGTCTTAAAATCGTTAAATTATAAGCTATGCCTAAAGTTTCAGGTTACAACACACTCTCAAACACTTAGACTTTTAGACATGCAATATCATATGTCGTATTAATCATATGAAGACGATATGACAAGTATAAGACTATCCTTTGCAACATCGCGGGTATACACTATTTACTCGTGAAGAGGCCGTAATGAAAAGAGAAATTTTATCTCGATTACAAGGTGATATTTATTCGGGAGGGCAAAATGGACGAATTTAAACCAGATAATCAGCCTAATACACAAAATGATCTACGGCCAGATACATCCGACCGACCGGCAGGTCGTAGCCGTCCATCATCAACAGCAAAACCTAAACTCACGATATCTCGCCAACATATTATGATTGGTGTAGGTGTTTTGGTGCTGTTATTACTGATTATCGCCATTAGCTCAGCCTTAAAAGCTCCAACAGAGCATGAAAAGCAGCAAACTGATACAACGGCAAACGAGCGTAATATCGATTTGTCTAGCTCTTCATCGCTTAGCAATAATCAAAGCCCATCAGGCCAGGCACAAGAGATAAACGTACCGCCTGTGAACCCAGTACCTACCCAAGGTACTCAACAGCAACAAACAAATAATTATGGTGAACGGATTGAAATCCCGGGTGATGTTGTCGATGCCCTAAACCAAGGTCAATCACTCAACCAAGGCACGGCGAATACGCCGGCACAAAATATTGCACCGCCTCCTGTGACACAAACGCCACCGGCCCAAAAGCCACAAACGGTGCCTGCAAAACCAGAGAGGACGCAAACAAAGCCTGTTGAAACTAAACAACCGGCTCAACCTAAGCAGCCAGCAAAAACAACCACGGCGAACCAAAATCAAAGTGGTAACTTAATGTCAGCGCCTGCGAGTAACTACACATTACAATTAAGCAGTGCAAGCCGTTCTGATACACTAGAAGCTTTCGCTAAACAACATAAACTCAATAACTATAAAGTTTATAAAACAATCCGTAATGGGCAAACTTGGTATGTTCTGATCCACGGCAACTATCGCTCCGTCAATGAAGCTAAAAGCGCTATTGCGACTTTACCAGCCGAAATTCAAGCGAAAAAACCATGGGTTAGAAATATGAAGCAAGTTCAACAGGATCAGAAATAACAACGTTTTATAGCGGGCGCATTATGCTGTCCTGACAGAGTACCCAATACTACTCTAAACGTTTGTAACAATAAGACGGCATGAAAAAAACACGCGCTTTTTTGAAATGGGCCGGCGGCAAATACCCTCTAGTGGAAGATATCAAAAAACATCTTCCACAGGGTGATTGCTTGATCGAGCCCTTTGTAGGAGCAGGTTCTGTTTTCCTAAATACCAGCTACGATGCTTATGTCCTAGCTGATATCAACAGCGACCTCATTAACCTCTACAATACCGTAAAATACCGTACAGACTCTTTCATCGGAGAAGTACGCGAGATCTTTACGCCTGAATTTAATACCGCCGAGCAGTATTACATTAAACGTCAAGAATTTAACCAATCTACAGACCCTATCAAACGTAGCGTATTATTTTTATATCTAAATCGCCACTGCTACAACGGGCTATGTCGTTATAATTCACGCGGCGAATTTAATGTGCCTTTTGGTCGTTATAAAAAGCCCTACTTTCCAGAAGAAGAACTACTGTGGTTTGCCGATAAAGCGCAAAAAGCGACCTTTGTGACCCAAGATTATGAAAGTACGCTGCTATCTGCGGAATCAGGCTCGGTCGTTTATTGTGACCCTCCGTATGCTCCGCTTTCCGAAACAGCGAACTTTACGGCCTATCACACCAATGCCTTTAGCGCTCAAGAACAACAAAATCTTGCGCGATTAGCCCATTATTTGTCTTCAGATCGCAAAATTCCGGTTCTGATTTCAAATCATGACACGCCAGCAACAAGAGAGTGGTATCATCAAGCTAAATTACACATTGTCAAAGTGCGTCGAACAATCAGTCGAAACATACTTAATCGCGCGAAAGTCAATGAGTTGTTGGCACTATATAACGGGGAGCCTGCGCTAAAACTCCCCAAAAACGCTGATAAGAAAAACATCAAGCGCCTCTCGTCTGGCGTGGAATGACTCTCAGGTGACGTTTAAATAATCGGAGACAATAATGAAAGATTTTCTCATTGCCCCATCTATTTTATCTGCAGATTTTGCCCGTTTAGGCGAAGATACCGCAAAAGTACTAGCCGCTGGCGCGGATATCGTGCATTTTGACGTTATGGACAACCACTATGTTCCTAACCTCACGTTCGGTGCACCGATTTGTAAAGCCCTACGCGACTACGGAATTACTGCACCAATCGATGTCCACTTGATGGTTAAACCTGTCGACAGAATTATCCCTGACTTTGCAAAAGCAGGCGCAAATCATATCAGCTTCCACGTTGAAGCCAGCGAACATGTCGATAGAACACTACAGTTAATCAAAGAACATGGCTGTACTGCTGGCCTCGTTTTCAACCCAGCAACACCATTGAGCCACCTAGAGTATGTGATGGATAAAGTCGATATGATCCTACTCATGTCGGTAAACCCAGGCTTTGGTGGTCAATCCTTTATTCCACATACGCTGACTAAATTGCGCCAAGTCCGTAAAATGATCGATGAAAGTGGCTATGATATTCGTTTAGAAATCGATGGCGGTGTTAAAGTTGATAATATTGCCGAAATTGCCGCTGCTGGTGCCGACACCTTTGTTGCAGGATCTGCAATTTTTGGTCAGCCTGATTACAAAACCGTCATTGACCAAATGCGTAAGGAATTACAAAAGGTATCTCAATGACACAACCGAGTTTAGAAAACATCAAAGCAATTGCCTTTGATTTAGATGGTACTCTCGTTGACAGTGCCGGTGGATTAGCTGAAGCGCTAGATAACGCATTAAAAGAACAAGGTTTTCCACCAGCAGGGAAAGAGCGTGTTTCAATTTGGGTAGGTAACGGTGCCGATGTCATGATTGAACGCGCATTAACATGGGCGGGAGCAACCATCACTCCCGAGCTTCACCAAGCGACCCGTGACAGTTTTGATAAATTCTATGCCACCGCTGTGACAACGGGCAGCGAACTATTTCCAGAAGTCAAAGAGACGTTAGAAAAGCTCGCATTCCATAACATCCCTATGGCCATAGTGACCAATAAACCCACACCTTTTATCGCGCCATTACTGAAAAAACTAGCCATTGATCGCTATTTTTCGTTAGTGCTTGGCGGCGATGATGTAAAAGAGAAAAAGCCACACCCAGCGCCACTGTATCTCACCATGGGCAAGCTTGGTTTACGTAAAGAGGAATTGCTTTTTGTCGGTGATTCCCGTAATGATATTATTGCGGCAAAAAGCGCACAATGCCCTAGCGTTGGCCTAACTTACGGTTATAACTATGGTGAATCAATCGCTCTGAGTGAGCCTGACTGTGTATTAACACACTTTTCAGATATCCTGCCTACCATCGGTTTATCTGACACAAAATAATTAAAGGATATAAAAAGAAATGAGTGAACCCACTGAAAAACAAAAGCAAACCCAAAAACCTATCGTATTCAGCGGCGCGCAGCCTTCCGGTGAATTGACCATCGGTAACTACATGGGTGCGCTACGTCAGTGGGTACAAATGCAAGATGATTACGACTGCATCTATTGTATCGTTGACCAACATGCGATCACTGTACGTCAAGACCCTGACGAGCTACGCAAAAGAACCCTCGATACCTTAGCACTCTACCTCGCTTGTGGCATTGACCCGAATAAAAGCACTATTTTTGTTCAATCCCATGTGCCGCAACATGCGCAACTTAGCTGGGCGCTAAACTGTTACACTTACTTCGGCGAACTAAGCCGTATGACACAATTTAAAGATAAATCAGCGCGTCATGCAGAAAACATTAACGCTGGTTTATTTGATTATCCTGTATTAATGGCTGCCGATATTTTACTTTATCAAACTAACCAAGTTCCTGTTGGTATCGACCAAAAACAGCATCTTGAGTTAAGCCGTGATATTGCACAGCGTTTTAACGCGATTTATGGCGATATCTTTACCGTGCCAGATCCTTTTATTCCGACTGGAGGTGGCGCTCGTGTCATGGCTTTGCAAGATCCAATGAAGAAAATGTCTAAGTCTGATGATAACCGCAATAACGTTATCGCCCTGCTTGAAGACCCAAAATCAGCAGCGAAAAAAATCAAACGTGCGGTCACTGACTCAGAAGAGCCGCCTCGTGTTCGTTATGACATCGAAAACAAACCAGGTGTTTCAAACCTGCTAGATATTTTATCTGGCGTAACGGGTAAAAAGATTGCCGAGCTTGAAGCCGAATTTGAAGGTCAAATGTACGGTCATCTTAAAGGTGCAGTGGCAGATGCCGTCTCTGGCATGTTGGCTACACTCCAAGAGCGTTATCATCAATTCCGTAATGACGAAGCGCTGCTCAACAAAATTATGGATGAAGGTGCAACCAAAGCGGCAGTACGCGCGCAAGAAACCGTTGATAAAGTTTATGAAGCCATTGGTTTTGTAAAACGCCCTCAGCTGTAATTCATACACGCCCTTATCTCTTCTAAGATAAGGGCTTTTAATTTAAAAACTCACCTTTCTCTCTTCACCTTCAATTATTTTCAACAACCTCATCGATTTATCTCTCTGGTGTCTCTGTGCTTTTCTCAGTCAAATAGCTCACTCATTGATATGTAATAATGTTAAGGTGAATCTATGTTATTCAAAAATAAATATGCTTTTGTTCAAGGTGGATCAAGAGGTATCGGTGCTGCTATCGTCAAACAATTTGCTCAAGCTGGGGCCAGTGTCGCTTTTACCTACGCCTCTTCTGACGATAAAGCTAAAGCTTTAGTGGCTGAAATTGAGCAATTTTCAGGTAACGTATTGGCAATCAAAGCAAATAGCGCTGATGAAAATGAAATAAAAGCCGCCATCACACAAGCCGCCAATACATTTGGTAGCCTTGATATCTTAGTTAACAATGTTGGTATTTTAGAGCTAGGAACATTAGATACCCTATCATTAGAAGCGTTCGATCGCTCCTATCACCTCAATGTTCGTAGCCTATTTATTGCCAGCCAAGCTGCATTAGAAGTGATGAATAATAATGGGCGCATTATTCATATTGGTAGCATTAACGCACAAAGAGTACCATTTGAAGGCGGTAGTGCTTATGCGATGAGCAAAGCCGCTATCGTAGGGCTTACTAAAGGGATGGCTCGTGATGTCGCTAGCCGAGGCATTACTGTGAATAATATCCAGCCCGGTCCTGTCAACACGGACATGAATCCTGAACAAGGTGAGTTTGCAGAGAGTTTAAAACAGATCATGGCATTAAAACGTTATGCCAGCGCCGATGAAATAGCCAGTTTTGTCGTTTATTTAGCCAGCCCTGCCGCTGCTTATATCACAGGTGCAAGCTTAAATATTGATGGTGGATTTAGCATCTAATTATCTTAATAGCATAAAAAAACGGGAGGCATCTCCCGTTTTTTCACTTAATGAAATTTATTGAAAATCCATATCGGTATAAAGCTTCGTTGCTTTTACACTTTCAATATTTTTCGCGCCACCCAACATCATATTAATGGATAATTCTTTATTCAGTTGCTGAATAACGGAATTCACCCCTTCCGCGCCCCCTAAATTTAATCCATATAAAATTGGACGACCCACCGCGACAACATCAGCACCACTTGCTAGCGCTTTAAACACATGGGAGCCACGGCGAACACCACTATCAAAAACAATAGGAACACGTTTGTTGACCACTTTTGCAATGGAAGGCAAAACATCAAAAGAAGCTGGGCCGCTATCTAATTGTCGCCCACCATGGTTAGATACCCAAATCGCATCTGCACCAGCCTTGATCACTCTATCTGCATCTTCAGGTGATTGGATCCCTTTCACTATCACAGGCAAACCCGATAGTTTTTTCACGTAAGCAATATCTGCTGGGGTAAAGGCTTGTTTAGCTTGAGCATAAATTTCGCTGATCCCTGCCCCTTTACCTGTTTTAGAGCCATCATCATTTTGTTTAGCGAACAGTTCTAAATTGGCAAAACCAAGTGGGAATTGGAAGTTATTGCGAATATCATCTTCGCGATAGCCACCAACTGGCGAATCCACCGTTAAAATAATCGCTTTAGCACCACTCTCTTTAGCTCGTTTCAAGGTAAACTCATTGAAAGCATTATTCTTGCTCATATAAAGTTGGAAGAAGAATGGGCTTTCCCCTGAAACTTCGGCGACTTCTTCAATAGTCTTGTTACCATAAGTACTTAATGAAAAAATTGAGCCAGCTTTCGCCATCCCTTTGGCTGTCGCAATTTCACCGTCTTGATGGGCCAAACCTTGAGCAGCCATTGGGGCTTGAATAATTGGCGTTTTTAAATCAATCCCTAAAAATTGGGTTGATAAGTCAATATCTTTAATTTCAATCCCCTGCATTACCCGCGGCATAATGTATTTTCTATCAAAGCTACGCGTATTTTTATCTAGGTTCAGCTCATCTTCTGCCCCACCACGAATATAGCCAAAAGCCCCTTTTTCCATGTTTTTCGCAACTTGGTCTTCTAACTCATCTAAATTGATAATTTTAATCGGTTCTTCTTTGGTACTCGCTTGATAATCCGCGGCTTGTACAGCCCCAACAGATAAGGTCAAAGCCAGTATCGCCGATGACATCACCGCGATGGGCTGTTTTTTTGCTCTGTGTAACATACTCCACCTCCTCAACTTATTGTTTGATAGCTTCCGCTTGTATTTTTATCACTACCTCTTTTGCCATTCCCTCTTTTGCAAGGAAATCCACCCCCCATTTTGTACGGTCAATGGTCGTTTCAAAGTCGCCACCACAAACATCCGCTTTAAAAATAGGACTGAAATAACAGCCGAATTTCGTTGTTTTCAACTGAACGGGATGAGACTGTCCTTTCATGGTTAAAATGCCATCAATAGAAACAGGTTTATTATCCGCAAAGTTCCATTTAGTTGATTTAAATTCGATGGTTGGGTATTTCGCAACATCTAACATATCGGCGCTCTTAATATGGTTATCAAACGCTGTTAGACCGGTATTTAATGTCTCCGCTGGGATTTTGACATTAATGCTTCCCTTGTTTTTTTCTGGGGAATAGCTCATATCACCACGAATGTTGTAGAAACCACCGCTATTGGTCGATGTATTAAAGTGATCAATATAGAAAACCGCTTTAGTATGGGTTGGATCTAACTGATAATTTGCGGCTTGAGCAGTACCGGCTACCAATAGTGAAGCCAATAATGGCAATACAATCTTTTTCATGGAATACATCCTAATTATTTGTTTTATCTAAATTAATACAGATAGGTAGCCTCTACTTTTAGTAAAGGCTACGGATAATTCGAGTTAAAAATGAGGCTTAGCGTTCTGAATCTAATTGCTCATTGTTTTTCAAAACATCTTGAGCTTTCATATAGCTTTCAATGAGCAGTTGATATGCAGGGAAAATTTGCGTGTAAGCTTGTGCCCATTCTGCCGCATCTTCACGATTCCACGTTTTCTGAATTTCAGACGCGACCGCGGCTGTATCCATTGGTACAACACCAGCTTGAACCATGCGTGCTAAGGTGATTTCTTGTGCCATTTTGCTATAAGTACCAGATGCATCAATGACGACAAAAACTTGGTAACCGTCAGCTACCGCACTAATAGCAGGGAAAGCCATGCAAACACTGGTTATCGTGCCCGCGATAATCAGTTGTTTTTTACCCGTTGCTTTAACTGCTTCAACAAATTCAGGGTTATCCCATGCGTTGATTTCACCGCGACGTGCAATATATTGTGCATGTGGCGCATTTTGGTGAATTTCAGGGATCAGAGGGCCATTCGGGCCTTGTGGTACAGATGCTGTTGTGATGACAGGCATTTTTGCCAATGAAGCTATTTTTGCGAGAACAGCAGCACGCGCTCGCAGCTCTGTCATTGGCATATCACCGACAGTTTGGAACAAGCCGCTTTGATGGTCTATCAATAACATCACTGCATCATCTGGATTAATAACAGGACGCTGTCCATTGAAGTTTGCCGGATTACTCATAATGAAACCTCTCAATCAATAAAATAATGAAATGCTTTTAAACGAGAAATAGAACAATCGTTGCCCCGCTCTCTTGTTATTTACATTAATTCATCGATTTTTTGTTGAGTAGTCCGGTTTTTAGTAAACACTGTTCTAAAAATAGGATAATGGAAACCAGAACTATTGTTCTAATAATGAAACAATGAAACCTATTTTTACCACTACTGATAACGAAATCGTGCCCCTATGATAAATACATCAGAATCTATTTTAGGAGCATAACCATGAAAAAGATCATTGGTATTTATAACGCACCTCGCAGTCATTGGGTTGGAGATGGCTTCCCTGTTCGCTCATTATTTAGCTATAACAACCACGGGAAATATCTCAACCCATTTCTTTTACTTGATAGAGCGGGGCCTTTTACCTTCCCAAGCTCAGATGCTGAGAACCGTGGTGTTGGAGAGCATCCGCACAAAGGGTTCGAAACGGTAACTATCGTCTATGATGGTGAGGTTGCACATCATGATTCTACAGGTGAAGGGGGCGTGATTGGTCCAGGAGATGTTCAGTGGATGACTGCGGCATCCGGTATTTTACATCAAGAATACCAATCCGATGATTTTATGAAAAATGGCGGCACCTTAGATATGGTGCAACTGTGGGTCAACTTACCGGCTAAAGATAAATTGGCGTCTCCGGGATACCAACTGCTAAAAAGTAGCCATATTCCGAATATTGCTTTACCTAATGATGCAGGCTATTTACGCGTCATTGCAGGTAACTATCTAGGAAATAATGGTGCTGCACGTACATTTACCCCTTTAGATGTTTGGGATCTCAAACTGAAAAAAGGTAAAACAGTAGGGTTACAAACTAAAGCCGGTCGTAATGTTGGTTTAGTGATGTTACATGGCTCGTTAATTGTTGATGGTCACGCTAGTTTAAATGAGGGAGAGCTGCTCATCCTTGATAGTAGTGACAGTAATATTGTTATGGAAGCCACGGAAGATGCTGTTGTACTCTTCTTAAGCGGTGATCCCATTGATGAACCCGTTGTCGGCTATGGTCCCTTTGTGATGAATAGCGATAAAGAAATTATCGAAGCGGTTAATGATTTTAATCGTGGTAAATTTGGCCGAATCCCTCAAAATCAATAAGATAATAACTCCTCGATAGGGTGACTATTGAGGAGTTATCTTTTTACGGTGATGGATTATGATGATTTAACAGTTGGTGAAATATTCTCAGCCAAATAATTTAATAATAGTTGTACTGATGGCAATAAACCTTTTCTTGATGGGTAAACCGCATGAATAATATCTTCAGGAAAACGCCATTCAGGTAATATCTCAATCAATGCCCCTGAACTTAAGTCTTTTTCCACCACACCATAAGGCAATCGAGCAATACCAATTCCCTTTAATGCGGCTTTATACAAGGTCAAAATATCGGTTGTTGATAATTTGGGGATAAAGTGCTGAGTGAAGCTTAAGTCCTCACTGTTTTTCAGTGTCACCGTATAATTTTGGGAATGTTCGGTATTTGCCAATATTGGGTAATTCACTAACTCTTCGGGTTGTTGCAGCGGCTCTCCGCCTTTAAATAACAACGGGCTAGCGACCAAAACCCGCCGTGAATAACCCAATACTTTCATCATTAAACCCGAATCATCTAACGGCAGCGAACGCACTCGCAGCGCCATATCTAACCCTTCACTGATCACATCAACGGGCCGATTAACAGCTAAAATTTGTACATCGATCTCCGGATACTTCACCATAAAATCGACTAATAAATCTTGCAGATACACTTGGAGTAAAGCGACAGGACAAGACAATTTAATGATCCCTTTCGGGTCAGTTTGTACAGAGCAGATCAGCTCCTCAGCAATTTTCGCTTCATCGACAACATTTTTGCATTGTTGATAAAAGGTTTGGCCGATTTCAGTCACATGGAACTGACGTGTTGAACGATAAATTAAGGAAACATTGAGTTTCTGCTCAAGATCAGCAATACGGCGGCTAAGTTTAGATTTCGGGATCCCCAAAGCAAGACCTGCTTGTGAAAACCCGCCATGCTCGACTACTTTGACATAGTAGTAGAGGTCATTTAAATCGTACCGCATCCCTATTCCCCTTTTTACTAAAACCTATTTATATTACTGAAAATCGATAATAAGTCTGCTTAAATTACGCCATTTACCCCGTCAATAAGACCCGTTAGCCAAACAAATAGTTTCGGTATCGAAACAACTCATTGCCAGTTAAACAAGGAAATCAATTAAAGTAACTACCCGGCTATGGAGGTTTCTATGTACCGCGCACTTTGGGCATTGTTACGCCCTTATCGTTTCGTTTTAATATTTGCTGTTATTTTACAAGCTATCGCTGGCATTAGCTCCCTGATCCCTTGGGTTGCAATTAGCCAAATCGCCTTATCCCCTGTTGAACAAGGGAACACTTGGGTCATTATTGCATTTATTAGCGGAGTCGTATGGCTCGTTTGCCAAACACTTGCCCTATACCTAACCCATCAAACGGATAACCAATTGTGCTATCAATTAAGGCTAAAAATACTCAATAAACTCAATCGACTTCCTTTGAGTGAGTTTGTTTATTCAGGTAAAGAAGGGATCCAAAAAATTGTTGATCGCGATGTGCGCTTGCTGCATCAACTCACCGCCCATGCACCTGCCGACTTGGCTCAACTGTTTGTCGTTCCAATAACCGCAACGCTGATCTTATTATGGACCAACTGGGCATTAATGATTTTTTGCCTACTTCCTTTAATCATCACCATTTACCTTTTCCGCCAGCTACGCTCACCACGTTATCAATCGCTATTCACTGCTCGTGACCAGACGATGGGGAATTTATATGCTCAATATGCAGAGTTTGCCGATAACCCATTACTTGCAAGACAGTATCCAAACCGCGCCATTCAACTAGCTGTGACACAAGCACTCTCCGCTTTTCTCGTGGCCTTTAATCGCTGGATTAACAAAATCGGCGCATTCAGTTCACTGACTCAAATTGGAATGAGTACCACATTACTGACGTTATGGGTGATTATTGGGTCGTTGGTAGTGCCGACCTCGGTGTCACTGTCGCAAATGGTGTTGTTTATTCTTTTGATGCATAGCATTACCGCTCCAATCGCTGCCATGGGGCATGGTGCCGATGCCCTCAACCATGCAGTCGCCGCTTCAGAGCGTATTCGCCATTTTCTTGAGCAAACAGAAATGCAGTATGGTGATAAATCACTGCAAGGAGCGCCTTGTGCCGTTCATATTCACGATGTGGATTATTGTGTACAGGATAAAACTTTACTCTCTAACATCAACTTAACCATTCAACCCGGTCAGCTTGTCGCTATTGTTGGTGCATCGGGAGCAGGAAAAAGCACACTTTTACAATTGATGGCACGGTTCCTCGACCCAACTCGTGGCGAGTTATACTTTAATACGACGCCCCTACCTCAATTCTCATTAGCAGGGTTAAACCAGCAAGTATCTATTGTGATGCAGAATACTCAACCTATGCCGTGTTCGCTGAAAGAAAATCTACAGCTATTTGCCCCCGATGCGACAGCGGTCGAAATCACTGACTACCTTGAAAAATTAAATCTACTAACACGGCTCCAGCAATTACCAAAGGGGCTAGACAGTTTAGTCGGTCATGATATCACCTTATCAGGTGGTGAAGCTCAACGTTTAGCCATCGCTCGCGTGCTGCTCTCTAAAGCCCCTATTTTGTTGTTTGATGAGCCAACATCTGCATTAGATCCGCAAAATGCCGAGTTATTTTTCCAGCTTTTAAACCAAGAGCAGCGTACACGAGTCTTGGTCACCCATGATCTGAGCTATTTATGCCATGCAGATACGGTGATCTTACTGGAAGAAGGGCAAATAATTGCTCAAGGTACACACCAACAGTTATCTGAACATACCCCCCAATATCAACAATTACTAAGTGCATTGGAGGACGCCGCATGATCCGTCTGTTCTTAAGTACCGTCCGTCGTGCGCTATTATGGATGATATTCGCTGCTATCTTAGATGGTATCAGCGGGTTGCTACTCGTTCCTGTGATCATCAATTGGGGCTCCGACGATATAAGTGCGCTGATTTGGCTACTGGTGAGTAGCTTAGTGTCATTAACCGTTATTTTTATCGCCACTCAGAAAGGCTACCTTGCAGGTGGCATTGTTATGCGCACGCTCACCAACGCATTAATACGCCATCTACCTGTCTCATTAAAACCAATCCCGAGTGCGACAAGTTTAGTTTCTGGGCCAATTTCCCATGTGATGTCCATTCCTGCTCACTTATTACACCCAATCATTAGCGGTATTGTCACCCCTTTAACCGTGATCTTAGGGGCATTGATTCTGAACTTTTGGCTAGGAAGCATCCTGTTAATGATTGGCTTCATGTTATTACTTATTTTACGTTTTTCCGCCAAACACGTGTCATTCGCCGAAAAGCAAGTACACGCCTCACAGCAGAAGGTTATCGATGAATTAGGCCACTTTGCCACACATCAACCGTTGCTTCGCAGAGCGGGTGTCAGTCAACAGCAGCAACAAGGTTTAGAGCAGAGCCTGACTCAGCAATATCAGACACAAAAACAACTTCAACGCCGTAGCTTGCCTTTTCATTTGCTGTTTTCATTCGCTATTCAAGTAACCTTTATCGGCTTATTAGCTTTCGGCTTATTGGCGGTCAATCGTGAAACACTTACCCTACCTATGTGGTTAGCCGCCATGCTGTTATTAGCGCGTTTTATTGAGCCACTCTGGTTGCTTTCCCATTTAGACCAAGCATTACGCCAGGCTAAAAAA
>NZ_JAMPQI010000032.1:0-34227 GCF_028482365.1 Providencia sp. PROV122
CATCAAGCCCCGTGAGATAACTCACGGGGCTTTTTTTATCTGTGCTTTAACCTCTTCCTGCATACTACATTTCTTCAATAGATTATGAACTTGCTTAGCGCAAACCATGTGTTTGATGCTTGCAAAATGCTATGAATAATTCAGAAATGGTTAATGAACAGATAATTATCAGTGGAGTTTAGCCTTAACTACATAAGATATAACAGGGTAGGTTTGATATACTACAAGCCATATGGTTTATAAAATTGCTAAAATGCTTTTAACTTCTAATTTTGTAGGGATCAGAAACGTGGCGAAAAGAACCTATTCTGTCAGATATATTGCAGGTCAACCCGCTAAACGTATTCAGCCAATGCCTGTACATATGTTAGGAGAATCATTACCCGTGGGGCTTCCCCTATTTGCGGCGGGAGAAACCTTAGATGTTGTGACATGGAATATTTATAAACAACAGCGACCTAACTGGAAAAAGATCCTTAATGAGTTAGTTAAAGATAAAAAACTGATTCTACTTCAAGAAGCTCAAATGTCGCCTGAGCTTATTTCATTCGCAGCCTCCCACAAACTGATAGCAGATCAAGTGCCCGCGTTGCCTTTTTCTCAGCATCCTGCTGGCGTAATGACATTAGCAACTGCTCATCCTATCTACTGTTGCCCGCTACGCGAAAAAGAGCCGTTATTGCGTTTAGCAAAATCGGCATTGATAACAGTTTATCCCTTGCCTAATGGGGAGCATTTGATGGTTGCAAATGTGCATGCCATAAACTTTAGTTTTGGTGTTGATGTTTATACAAGGCAATTAAGTAAATTAGGTGAGCATATATCGAAACACGTTGGCCCTGTACTTTTGGCTGGAGATTTTAATGCGTGGAGCCGCCAAAGGGTTAACGCCTTAAAACGCTTTGTTAGAAGCGTGGGGCTTAAAGAGGTTAACTATGATACTGATCAGCGCACTAAAGCGTTTGGACGGCCTCTAGATTATCTCTTTTATAGAGGCTTAAAAGTGAAAGATTGTTATGTCACAAACACAGATGCATCAGATCATAACCCAATTATTACTCAGTTTGACTTAGTATAAAAATTATTTGAGTACCTACCTATTAGTAATTTCATACTTAAAAAGCCATTTATAGTTATTCTGCTCTTACGATAAACATTATCGATATGTCAGTTGCAGATAATGTTTATTTGGCTAAAAACAAATATTTATTATTAGACTGTATAAATAAGTTAGTCTTAAAATGAATGTTATTATTTTCATTCGGTAATTAAAAATAAAGATAACTATAATCTTGCTTATTTTTATTTAATGATAATTCACTGAATGTAATTAGTTTTATTTGGTGGATGAATATTAATTATTAATTAAATGTATGGCGAATTAATTAAATTAAACTATATTTATATATCTATATGATAACGATTTAACACAACTTAAATAATAGGTGGGTTAAAGTATGAAGCATATCGTCATAGTCGGTGGTGGTACAGGTGGTACAATGTTAGCGAATATCCTTGCAAGGAAACTTAATAAGGATATTTTTTCTAAAAAAATAAAAATAACATTAGTGACTGATAACCCTACTCATTATTATAAACCAGCTTTTATGTATGTTGCATTTAACTTATTCTTTAAAGAGGAGTTAAGTCGCCATGAACGATCGTTATTACGGCCCGAAATTAATTTAGTGATTGATAAAATTGAGTCCTTTGACTTTAAAAATAAAGAACTAAAGTCAAATAGCGGTAAGACTTTAAATTATGATTACTTAGTTATCGCGACAGGATGTGTTCCTAGGCCAGATAGAATAGAAGGGTTAAAAGAAATAGGTAACCACTTCTATTCTTATGAGCCAGCAAGAAAGTTAGCAGATCAATTATCAAAAATTGAAAAAGGTAGGATCTTTATCACCGTATCATTTCCTGAAACGCCAAATGTTCCTCATCAATGTGGTATCGCACCAATGGAAACGACATTGATGTTAGATGAATTTTTACGTAAACGTCGTGTAAGAGACAATATTGAAATTGTATACACCTACCCGACAGTCTCTCAATTATTACGTAATTGCCTTTTCCTTCAACAACCTGTTTGTGAAGCTATCCCTGAGATTTTTAATATAAAAAATATTAAAGCTCAACGAGGTTTTACATTAAGTAAAGTAGATCCAGACAAGAAAGTCGCTTATTCACAAGAAGGTGATGAGCAGCCTTTTGATATTTTAATTAGCACTCCGCCAATTACAGCTGTTGAAGCTGTGATTAATACAGGCTTAAGTGAGCACAATAATGGTGAAGGCTGGCTCCCAACAGATCATGAAACCATGCAAGTCTACGGCACAGATGGAGTGTATGTAATCGGTGATACCGTTGATTTGCCTATCAGTAAAGCAGGAGGGAGCTGTCATAACCAAGCTGGGATTATTGCTGATAATATTTTTGGTGAATTAACTTATGGTTATCCTGCGGCTATTTATGATGGGCGTGTACAAGCCGTTGCTCAAATGGGATTAAATGCAGGTATGCCATTACAGTATGACTATAAACATGATGTTATCCCAATACCTGCAACTAAGGTGGGAGGACTACTCAGAAATAGTTTCAATAGAGGTCTTTATTGGGCTGCTATCCGTGGTTTAGTGTAAGAGGGTAATTATCATGTCAAATGAAAATACGCACTCCAAACTTATTGAGCTACTTAATTCAGAGTCTGTAGATCATTTCGCCGAGAAAATATCACCACTGCTGCATTTAAAACGCTTAGATAATATCGTTGATCTACTTTCTTTAGTTTCTGACCTTGTTGATATTCTTGATTTAGGTACGGTTGAAAAATTATCCAATTCATTCGAAGACACGTTAACGCCAGTTTGGGAGCTAGGAACGGCATATAACATGGCTAAGATGGAGGCGATATATGATGATAAAACGCATAATTTTCGTTCAGTTTATAGCTTGTTAAAAGATCCAAATACTTTACGGGGGATTAGTATCCTATTAAGAACGTTGCAGATTATGGGTTCTAGGATACCTCAATCCAATGAGAAGTAATTTTTTAGGAGAGTGGTATGAGCTTAAATCAGAGGAATGCTTTTGATACTCGAATAATACACAGTTTTTATGATCAGCGTGAAAACAAAGGGGCGTTGGTTCCGCCTATATATCAAACCTCAACTTATTCATTTAGCAGTGCGGAAGAGGGAGCCGCCTGTTTCAGTGGTGAGAAAGAAGGGTATATTTACACAAGAATTAATAATCCTACGCTAGATTTGTTAGAAAAAAGGCTCGCTGATTTAGAAGAAGGTGAAGCAGCGATTGTATTTTCGTCAGGAATGGGAGCCATTACATCGACTTTTTGGTCTCTAATGAACCCAGGTGATGAACTATTAGTTGATATGACGGTTTATGGGTGTACTTATTCCTTTTTTCATAATGGACTCGAGCGATTCGGTATTCAGGTACGCCACATTGATATGAGTGACCCTAAAAATGTAGCTCAAGCGATCAGCAAAAAGACGAAAATGATTTTTTTTGAATCCCCAGCTAATCCTGATATGCGCTTGGTGGATATACAAGCGGTAACGAATATTGCAAAGGAGCATAATATTATTGTCGTTGTTGATAACACCTATTGTACTCCTTATCTACAAAAGCCAATCACTTTAGGCGTTGATATTGTGATCCATTCATTAACCAAGTATATGAGTGGTCATGGTGATGTTATTGCAGGCGCAGCCATAACAACAAAGGAAATAGCGAAGCAGATCCGGCTAGTTGGGTTAAAAGATATGACGGGAGCGTGTTTATCACCTCATGATGCGAGTTTGATTATGCGAGGAATGAAAACGCTCTCTGTTCGTATGGAGCGTATTGTGAAGAGCGCTCAACAGATAGCACAATATCTCTCTTCTCATCCTAAAATTGCATTTGTCATTTATCCAGGCTTGCCGAGCTTTAAACAATATGAGCTAGCCAAAAAACAAATGAAATTACCTGGCGGCATGATTGCCTGTGAAATTAAAGGCGGCATGGAATCAGGTAAACGCTTTTTAAATCGTTTAACGCTATTTTCACGAGCAGTGAGCTTGGGGGACTGTGAATCCTTAGCACAACACCCTGCAAGTATGACACATTCAACTTATACACCAGAAGAACGACAATATTATGGGATAAGTGATGGATTACTGAGATTATCGATTGGACTAGAGGATGTAAATGATTTGATTGCCGACCTTGAGCAGGCTCTTGAATTAGAAAGTTAATGATAAAACGCCCCATCAATGATGGGGCGTTATGTTGTGTTTTGCAGATAGGATTATTTTAATTATTTTTTTGGTAATCGCGCATTATAAAGTAGGCAACAGTAAGTATCACAACCCAAACACAACCGACGATTAAAGCCACTCGTGTGTTTTCAAAGAACCCAAGTAATGCGATAACAAATACCATAAAGGCAATCGTCACCATAGGGCCGACCGGCCAAAATGGTACAGGGAACTTGAGCTGTTTAACCTCTTCTTGGCTCATTTTACGGCGCATAGCAACCTGCGAAAGCAAGATCATTAACCATACCCAAACAGTGGCAAACGTTGCAATTGAAGCAATAATCACGAAAATTCGCTCAGGTAAAAGGTAATTTAAGTATACGCCAAGCAGCATAACGGCTGACATCACCAAGACGGTTACCCATGGCACACCATTGCGTGTCAACTTAGTGAAAGCGCTAGGTGCTTGTTTATCTTGAGCCATGCCGTACATCATTCGACCAGCACCAAAAATATCACTGTTAATGGCCGAAATGGCGGCGGTGATAACAACGATGTTTAGAATGTTTGCGGCAGAAGAAATATTCAGACTAGAAAAAATTTGCACGAATGGGCTACCGTTTTGCCCAATTTGGTTCCATGGATAGATACACATTAAGATAAAGAGTGTTAAACCATAGAATAGCAAGATCCTAATAGGCACGGCATTAATTGCTTTAGGGATGGTTTTCTCTGGGTTTTGAGCTTCGCTTGCGGTGATACCAATCACTTCAATCCCACCAAATGCAAACATAACAATGGCGAGAGAGGCAATAACGCCAGTAATGCCATGCGGCATAAAACCACCATGTTCCCATAGGTTTTGCAAGCCGACAGCGTGGTCTGTCTCTTTACCAAAACCGTAGAACATTAAGAAGGCACCACCGATAATCATGGCAATAATCGCGGTCACTTTGACTATCGATAACCAGAATTCAAGCTCACCAAATATTTTAACGTGACATAAATTCAACGCACCGATAAATAAAACGATGCTGAGTACCCATACCCATTGATCAACATGAGGGAACCAAAAGCCCATATACATCCCGAAGGCGGTGATATCTGCAAGGCAGACAACCAGCATTTCGAAAACATAGTTCCATCCGGTTAGAAAGCCTGCTAATGGCCCCATATAGTGGCTGGCATAGTGAGAAAATGACCCTGGAACTGGGTTATGAACCGCCATTTCACCTAAAGCACGCATAACCATAAAAACGGCAGCGCCCCCTATCATATAAGCGATGAGCACTGCGGGGCCGGCTGCTTGTATGGCTGAAGCGGAGCCATAAAAGAGGCCTGTACCAATCGCTGACCCTAAGGCCATAAAGCGAATGTGCCTGACACTCAGTCCCTTTCTGAGTTGATTTTTTTTACTACTTTGCATTTTTTGTCCTGTCTTTAATTACCGAATATCGTTTCGGTTTTTTTAATCAGATGTGCTTTATCAAATCCAAGCTGTTTACATTACCATAAAGTGGGTTAACCGCGGATAGATATCTGCGATATAATACGTATTAAGATGACAATGCCAGAGAGTGCGATGAATTACCCAATCAATGAAATTTTTCAAACATTACAAGGTGAAGGTGTGTTCACCGGTGTTCCTGCTGTTTTTATTCGCTTGCAAGGCTGCCCAGTGGGTTGCAGTTGGTGCGACACCAAACATACTTGGGAGAAAGAAGAGAGCAAAGCAACAACACTTGGTGATATTGCACTAAAAACCGTTGATACAGATACATGGGCGCTGGCGGATAGTCATGAATTAATCAACCTCATGAAAAAACAAGGGTATACAGCTAAACATATTGTTATCACAGGGGGAGAGCCGTGTATTTACGATCTGCTTCCTTTAACGTGTGAGTTAGAAAATCAAGGCTATCAGTGCCAAATTGAAACGAGTGGCACTTATCCTATTCAATGCTCAGATAAAACATGGGTAACGGTATCACCAAAAGTGGGGATGAAAGGGGGATTACAGGTGCTTACGGAATCAATTAACCGAGCAAATGAAATCAAGCACCCTGTTGCGCGTGAAAAAGACATTGAAGAGTTGGATAAATTGTTGGCAAAACGAACCGAAAAACATGCGCCAGTTGTTGCATTACAGCCTATTAGCCAAAAAAGCTTAGCAACCAAGTTATGTATCGATACGTGTATTGCGCGAAATTGGCGTCTTTCTATTCAAACCCATAAATATCTTAATATCGCCTGATGTGCCGCGTTGAACACGGCATACCAGAAAGTGTCTATTCGCCGCGGTAAATACAGCCAGCATTACAGGTTTCTTTCACTGTCACGGCACTGAGTAATGGTAAGAGGGGTTTGGTTTTATGCCAAATCCAGCTCGCCAGCACCTCGCTGGTTGGATTTTCGAGGCCTTCAATATCATTTAAGTAATAATGGTCGAGTTGATCTAAGATTGGCTTAAATGCTTTTTTGACATCACCAAAATCGATAAGCCATCCACTTTTTTCCTCGACTTCGCCTGTCAGCTCTAATCTTACCATGAAAGAATGGCCATGGAGGCGACCGCATTTATGACCTTCAGGTACATAGGGAAGTTTGTGTGCCGCTTCAAAATGAAAATCTTTATAGATGCTTGTTCTCATAACTAACTCCTTATAAATCGAAATGCAGCGTATTCTACTGTAATTTGTACTCCGAGCATCTTATTTTGTCGAATTATCACTAACCATTTTTATGAGTATGATTCACTAACTATTTTCATTAGGCTTTTTAGCTATTAGTTATGGCGATCGTTTCTTATCCCGTTACGAAAGGGTGTTATAACCTGACAAACTATCGGGGTAGTAATTTATGATGAGCAACTCTGGGGTTATAAGATAATGACAAAAAAACAGTCTCCAATTTCGGCATTGCCAATATCTATGGAGCAACTTGCACGCTTACAGACAGCCGTGGATGATTTTTCATCTCACCAATTAGCTTGGTTGTCTGGATATTTGTGGGGAATGGTAAACCAAAATACAGTGACTAGCACACCTGTGAGTGCTCCCGTGCCACAGGACGAAACGATTACAATCATTTCTGCTTCACAAACTGGCAACGCGCGCCGTTTATCTGAACAACTTAGAGAAAAGTTGCTCAGCGAAAAGCTCAATGTGAATTTAGTGAATGCAGGAGATTATAAATTTAAGCAGATCGCGCAAGAAAAAATATTGGTGATAGTTGCATCAACACAAGGAGAAGGCGAGCCTGCTGAGGAGGCGGTTGCATTATATAAATACTTGCACTCCAAAAAGGCTCCAAGCCTGAATGAAACGGCATACGCTGTTTTCGCATTAGGCGACTCTTCCTATGAGAAATTCTGTCAAGCTGGTAAAGATTTTGATACGCAGCTGGCTCAATTAGGCGCCAAGCCATTACTTGCACGTATCGATGCCGATGTAGAGTATCAAGCAATTGCAGATGAATGGATTGAGGAACTGAGCCAATTACTTAAAGCGCGAGTGCCAACGCAAAGTACTCATCAACTTGTTGCGGCTCAGGTAGGGAGCGTAGATGAAATTCATTCATCACCTTACACTAAGACGTCGCCACTTACCGCATCTTTATCGGTCAATCAGAAGATCACAGGGCGCGGATCACTAAAAGATGTTCGCCATATTGAGATTGATTTGGGGGATTCAGGGTTACGCTATCAGCCTGGTGATGCGCTTGGGGTGTGGTTTGATAATGATCCTGCTCTTGTTGAGGAGCTTATCGGTTTATTATGGTTAACCGGTGATGAAAAGGTTCAAGTGGCTGAACAATCATACACACTACGTGATGCACTGACTCACCATTTAGAATTGACACAAAACACCCCTCTTATTGTTGAAAAATATGCCAACTTGTCAAAAGACGAGACTTTATTGGGGTTAATAAGTGATAAGCAGGCACTTTTGCACTATGCACAAAATACTCCCATTGTTGATATGGTGAGACAAGCTGCCGCTCAGCCTACCGCTCAAGAGTTTGTTGAGCTTCTTCGACCATTGACCCCACGGTTGTATTCAATCGCATCTTCACAGGCGGAAACAGAAGATGAGGTGCATATTACTGTCGGCGTTGTACGTTATGACATTGATGGTCGTGCTCGTACAGGTGGTGCTTCTGGCTTTTTGGCTGATCGCCTAAAAGAAGGTGATGAACTGCGTATTTTTATTGAACACAATGATAATTTCCGTCTTCCAGCCGACAGTACAAAACCTGTCATCATGATAGGCCCCGGTACTGGCATCGCACCGTTCCGTGCATTTATGCAGCAACGCGATAATGAGGAAGCGACTGGTAAGAACTGGTTGTTTTTTGGTAATCCACATTTTGTTGAAGATTTTCTCTACCAAGTGGAATGGCAACGCTATGTCAAAGAAGGTTTGTTGACCAATATTTCATTGGCTTGGTCCCGAGATCAAGCACAAAAAGTGTATGTGCAAGATAAGTTGCGTGAACAAGGTGAGGAAGTTTGGCACTGGATTGAAGAAGGGGCACATATCTATGTCTGCGGTGATGCGAATCACATGGCTCGGGATGTGGAGCAGGTGTTGCTGGAGATTATCAGTCAATACGGAAACATGGATAGCGAATCGGCAGATGAATTTTTAAGTGAGCTGCGCGTGGAGCGCCGTTATCAGAGGGATGTCTACTAATGAGTGATAAAAAATACGGGCCTTTGGTCGTAGAAGGCAAACTGGCTGATAGTGAACGGATGAAAAACGAGAGTAATTATCTACGTGGAACTATCAAAGAAGATCTCAAAAATGGATTAAGTGGCGGATTTGAAGGGGATAATTTCCTACTAATTCGTTTCCATGGGATGTATCAACAAGATGATCGTGATATCCGAGCGGAGCGCGCTGAACAAAAATTAGAACCCCGCCATGCGATGATGCTTCGTTGCCGGTTGCCCGGAGGCATCATTACGCCTAAACAGTGGTTAGATATCGATAGATTCGCATCAGAACATACGCTGTATGGCAGCGTGCGTATCACTAACCGACAAACCTTCCAGTTCCACGGTATTTTAAAGGGTGATGTGAAGCCTGCACACCAAATGTTACATCATGTGGGGCTTGACGCATTAGCGACGGCAAACGATGTGAACCGTAATGTGCTTTGTACCTCTAACCCCGTTCAATCTGAGCTACATCAACAAGCTTATGAATGGGCGAAAAAAATATCGGAGCATTTACTGCCACGTACAAATGCTTATGCAGAAATTTGGCTTGATAAAGAAAAGGTGGCAACAACGGATGAAGAGCCAATATTAGGGAAAACCTATTTGCCTCGTAAATTCAAAACATCGGTAGTGATACCGCCATTAAATGATGTCGATTTACACGCCAATGACATGAACTTTGTAGCGATTGCTCAAGATGGGGAGTTAATTGGCTTTAACGTGTTAGTGGGCGGTGGTCTTGCGATGACTCACGGTGACACGGCGACTTACCCTCGATTAGCCAGTGAGTTTGGGTTTATTTATTTGAAAGATACGCTGGCGATTGCAGAAGCTATCGTGACAACTCAACGTGATTGGGGGAATCGGACAGAACGTAAAAATGCTAAAACAAAATACACGCTGGAACGTGTTGGTGTTGAAACATTTAAACAAGAAGTTGAAAGACGCTCTGGGGTAACCTTCGAGCCAGTTCGGCATTATGCGTTTACTCAACGTGGTGATCAAATTGGTTGGTTAAAAGGGATAGACGATCGTTGGCATCTCACGTTATTTATTGAAAATGGTCGTTTAATCGATTTGCCTAATAAACCACTAAAAACAGGTGTTGCAGAAATAGCTAAAATTCATCAGGGAGACTTTCGCTTAACGGCGAATCAAAACCTGATAGTTGCGGGAGTGCCTGAATCGGAAAAAGAGCGCATTGAAGCGATTGCACGTGAACATAGTTTGATCAGTGATGAGGTGACATTGCAGCGTGAGAACTCAATGGCTTGTGTTTCTTTCCCTACCTGCCCATTAGCAATGGCGGAAGCAGAGCGCTTCTTACCTGAATTTGTCAGTGAAGTAGAAAAAATCATGTCGTCACACGGCATCGGTAACGAGCATATTGTATTACGTGTGACAGGATGCCCAAATGGCTGTGGTCGAGCCATGCTGGCGGAAGTTGGATTGGTAGGTAAAGCGATTGACCGATATAACTTACATTTAGGTGGTAATCGTATCGGTACTCGAATTCCGCGCATGTATCGAGAGAATATTAGTTCGGCGGAAATTTTAACTATCTTAGACAATTTGATTGGTCGTTGGGCAAAAGAGCGGGAAGATCAGGAAGGTTTTGGCGACTACTTAATTCGCGCTAATGTAGTGAAACCAGTACTGAATTCAGCTATCGATTTTTATGAAGTGAAGGAGGCGGTATGAGTCAACTCAAACTTGCCGAAGTACTTAAATTAGATAAAGTGCAACAAGCTGAATATTTATCAGCATTGAATGTGCAATTGGAAAAATTGAGTGCTATTGAGCGAATCGAGTGGGCATTAGATAATTTGCCCGCTAAATTTGTATTGTCATCCAGTTTTGGCATACAAGCGGCGCTCATGCTACATATGGTGACACAAGTGATGCCCGATATTCCTGTTATTTTAACGGATACTGGGTATCTTTTTCCTGAGACTTACATCTTCATTGAAGAGTTAAAAGATGAACTCCATTTGAATTTGCAAGTTTATCGCTCCCCATTATCTCCAGCGTGGCAGGAAGCTATTTATGGCAAATTATGGGAACAAGGAACTGAGGGGATAGATCTATACAATCAAATTAATAAGGTTGAACCGATGAATCGAGCTTTGCGGGAGTTAAAAGCGCAAAGTTGGTTCTCGGGGCTGCGTAGAGAGCAATCGAAGAGTCGTGCCACGCTGCCCGTACTGAGTATCGGTAAAGGGGTATTTAAAATATTACCAGTGGTTGATTGGAATAATCGCCAAGTACATGAATATCTGACCAAATATGATTTGCCTTATCACCCTCTTTGGGAGCAAGGGTATTTATCTGTTGGTGATACACATACCACTCGTAAATGGGAGCCTGGTATGAGTGAAGAAGAGACCCGCTTTTTCGGTCTTAAACGCGAATGTGGGCTTCATGAAGGGTAAGTTACTGCAAATAGCTTGAGTGGCTGACCTGATAAATCAGCCACTCAATGTTTAATTCAATTTTTAGAATAAGTATTTAAATCTGACTCTGGAGCCATAACGATCTTTATCGCTATTTTTCACTTCGATATCTTTTCCATCAATTACAGAGTAGTAAGCGCCGATATAAATTTTAAAATTATCCATATCAAGTATGTTTGGTAACTCATATGAAGTATATAAAGTGTGAATATCATATTTTCCTGGACCAAAAATAACTTCATTATCGATGTCACTATCATAATTTAATGCGTAGGACTTGATATCATTATGAGCGTAAATATAACCCAGCTGCAAGCGGCGCCATAAAATATTGGTACCAGTAGTAAAATCTGTTTCATTGCTAGCATCTAAATAAGCCGTACTCCAGTTTACGTCGATACCATTTGTTGGATCATCTTTTAAGCTATTCCAACCTAGAGTTAAACCATATCCATTACGCTTAGATTGGTTTTTAAACTCACCTGTATTTTTATCTTCATAACCATAAGCATTTTTAATAACATTACTTTCAATGGCGGCGGCTACTTTAAAGTTGTCTTTATTCCAAGCGATCACAGGTCGAACATAGATAACATTTTTCTTATTGATTTGTTTTCGCCCATGGTATTCGCCATCGGTAAAGATACTGGTGCCATCTTCGATTAATAGATTTGTTTCAAAATACCAATTATCGTATTTAGTATTAAACATCATGCTGCCGCCACTATTGCTTCTTCCTCGGCCCTCTTTCATCATATAGATATAGCCAAAGCCATCACTATAGGTATCATTCGCGGTATTACCTGAATACTCAATAAAGGTATCTTGATTTAATGGGAACATATCGTAGGCTTCATAGCGGCCTAATTTTATTTGCCAACTCTCTTTTTTACCAAAGTAGAATTTGGCATCATCTAAACCAATTTGTCCATTAATATTAGCGAGTGGTTGAACGGAAAAGCCTGCATAGTTGTTATTCTTTAAAGAACGCTCACCATCAAGTCCAATTAGAATACGGCCATTAATTCCCCATTTATCATAATCACCAAAATCTTTATCTTTTCCTGCCTGAGTATTTACTGAGGTCAGTTGCCCTTTTTTACTAGCAATATCAGTATTAAATTCGACATCACCGTAAAGTTTAAGCTTGCCATATTGGCTATTGGTTTCGATTAAATGTGGGGCTTCAGTATGATTTGTCGTAGCTGTTGTATTATTGATTGGCTGATTAATAACTTGACGATTTTGTAATGCTTTTTCTAAATTAGCTGCTTTTTGTTCAGCAAGTTCTGCTCTTTTCTCAGCAGCAAGTGTTCTTTGCTCTAAAAGCGCTAAACGTTGCTCTATTGATAGAGAACTTGTATTAGCTTCGGTTATAACAGGCATAGCTAATCCTAAGCTAACAGCAGTAGCTAATAGTTTAGTTTTCATTCTTTATTCCTTGTTTATATCTGGATGGAAAACAGAGTTTCCATCCGATAATTTATTATTTGATTAGTGTATGTATGTCTATTTCAGTTAATGAGTGCACTTCACGATCAGCTTCAGGCAGTGGGCCTTCAGCGATAATACCAATAGCATAAATCCTCGCTTTTTTAAGGGCTTGTATTCCTGCCATTGAATCTTCAAAACCAACACAATACTGAGCAGGCACATCAATGAGCTGCGCTGCTTTTAAAAAGATTTCAGGATCGGGTTTACCTTGTTTTAATGACTTAGGATCAACAATAGATTGAAAATAGTGCTCTATAGCCAATTTTTTCAATATAGTTGGCGCATTTTGGGATGCAGAGGCAATAACACAAGGTATATTGTATTGGTTAGCCTGCTTAATTAAATCTAATACGCCGGGTAAAATATCTTTTGGGCTAATGTTATCAAGTAACTTCAGATAATATTCATTTTTCCTTTCAGAGAGCATATTTTTCTCTTCAATAGAAAATGAATTTTGCTTATTACCATGGCGTAAAATTTTATCTAATGACTCTACACGGCTGATTCCTTTTAAGGATTGGTTGAATTGTTCATCAATTTCAATCCCGATTTCGCTAGCCAGCTTTTTCCAAGCTAAATAATGGTAACCGGCGGTATCAACAATAACACCATCAAGATCAAATATGAGTCCTTTAACCATTAGCGTTACCCTCATTAGAATTTAAGGAAAAAGGTGTATTAGGAACAAGGCTATAGAGGTGGTTATTGATTGATATTGTGCATGCTTTATCACTCATCACCGTAATATTGTTATGAGTTACCCTGATGTGGAACAAAACACATTGGTGTCTTAATTTAAAACTCAGCCCTTGCCACTGTTTAGGTAAAGAAGGCACGATATTAAGAATATCTTGTCGAATATCGACACCAGCGTAAGCCATGATCGTAGTATTTAAAGTCGCTGCCATCACTCCGGTATGTATGCCTTCAGCCGTCGTTCCACCTTGGATATCGTTGTAATCTGAGTACAAGGCATCCTGATAGAGTTGCCACGATAGGTCATGGAGCTGTATTTGTTCGGCTAAATAAGCATGAACAATGCGCGATAAGGTTGAGCCATGAGAGGTGCGTTCAAGGTAATAATGTAGATTTTTCTCCGCAAAGCTTTCAGATAATGAGTAGCCCAGAGATTCAATTAAAGATTTCACAGTTGTTTTATCTAAGTTATTAAACAACATGAGTGTGTCGGCTTGTTTAGCGACTTTGAAATCATCTGCTGATTTATTTTCTTTACGTAGGATCCGATCCATTCGGTAAATATTGCCATACTTCTGGCGATAGCTTTCCCAGTCGAGATCATCTAACGCAAAGTAGCCTGCAAATTGTTCAATAACGTCATCTTGATTTAGCGTGACAGCGAGCTGCGTTTTAATTTGGCAGAGCTTGTCGAGCGTATTTGCAGAAAAACCAAATTCAGATAATTTGTCAGTAAAACGTTTATCGCGATACAGCGTTGTCATCTCATTGAAAAGCCACGCCACCATTAAATTGGTATAGGCATTATCTTTTAGGCCGCCTTCTTGAGCATCGGCATATTTTTCATGAAATTCATCGGGGCCCATGACGCCACTGATATGAAAACGTTGGTCTTGCTCATCCCACTGACATAGGCTAAGCCAAAATAACGTGATGTCATTGAGCAGCTCTAAGCCATACTCTTCCATAAATGGGTTATCAAGGGTATTACGCCAATATAGCCACACGTTGTAAGCGATGGCTAATGAAACATGGCGTTGGCGACAACTGTGGTCAGGATCCCACTGACCAGATAATGGATTTAAATGCAGAACTTGAGTTTGCTCTGTACCATCGTGACCTGACTGCCATGGGAACATAGCGCCTTGGAAACCGGCGGCCTTCGCTGCGAGTCGGGCAGCTTCTAATCGGCGATAACGATAGAGTAAAAGTTGGCGAGCGGTATCAGGGAAATGCATGATATAAAATGGGAAAATGAAAATTTCATCCCAAAAAATATGCCCTCGATAAGCTTCTCCGTGTAGCCCTCGTGCGGTGACGGAAACATCAAGTTTATTTTTTTCGTTACTAAACGGTGACGCTGATGAAAGTAAATGGTAGGTATGTAGACGTAATAATTTTTGCGTCATTAAATCCCCTGATACTGCAATATCAGCTTCATCCCATAAAGTTTGCCATGCTTGTTTTGTTTCTGCTAACTGGGTTTGCCAAGCGGGAAGTTCCCATTTCGTAACATCTTGCCAATTATCGGGGTAAGCCGTAGATGTGGTTAGCGCGACACTTTTTTCAACAGTATAGGGGGTATTTTTCTGAGCATTGAATGTGATACTTTGCTCAACAACTGAGTCAGAAAAATGGCAAATAATGTCTTGTGGTGAAAAGAAATCACCACAAAGAGAGGATGCTAAGCCAATCCCTATTTTTGATTGATGAGTTTGAGCTAACAGATAAGCATTTTGTTGCTTTGCACCACCTTCTAACACACTGTAATGGTTTTGATTTAGGCTACGATATCGTTCTACTCCTGCATTACAAGTGTTCCCTTCTAAGCGAGTGAGAAGGGTCATTTCGCCAGAAAAATTTAACGGAATAAATTGGTAATGTAGGCCGTAATGAGACATATTTGCCATATTGGCAAACTTGAAACAGCGAATATTCAGTTGTTTCCCGTCTGTTGTTTCAATAAGCCAGTCAGAAGATAGGACACCGGTTTTAAAATCTAAATGGCGGGTTAGAGCAAGTGTGGTTACATTATTTGGATGAATGTAGTCGCCATCTCCGATTTTAAGCGAAATAAACTGACCATTCGGTGCATTAACAAAGTCTTCGTTGACCACTTGGTGATCGTTGACTTGAGAGGTTGCTTGATTATATAGGCCTGCAATATAAGTTGCAGGGTAATAATCATGACTCGCTGTCATCTCCGGTAATGTACCGCGCAGGCCAATATACCCATTTGCCACCGTTAATAGTGACTCTTGGCAATACTCATCTTTCCCTGATGTTAAACCGGAATACTCAATTGACCAAGTAAGTTCTTTTTCCCGATGAATGAATTTCCTCTCTAAGCTGTCCTGTTGATTTACTTCCCTGATATTTTCAATAATAAATGGCTTATTAAGAGATTCTGTAAATAAATTTGCGAAATCAATAGTTTTATTATCTTGTGTTTTTATCACATAAGATTTTTTTCCATCGTCATCGACTGGCCATTGTATAACGCCACCGTCAATCAATTGAAAGTCGCTATTTATTTTCTTAGCGATATTTAACCAGTCATGATAAGTACTATTTACGGTGTCAAAGGTGTAATCATATTTATTATTATTGTACTCAACAGACACGCTGATATCTGTAAAAACAATGTATAAGTAATTCATAATAAACCTTAAATTTGATGATATATTAATTAGCTTGTAGCGTGCCTTTTCTTTCTTTATAGCGATAGGCGATAACGGTTAATGCAATGGGAACGACAACGGCGACGACCATAGCGAACAGGTAAACTAACCAATAAGTTGGTTGTATCGATAAAATGCCAGGTAAACCACCCACGCCAATACCATTAGATAGAACATGGTTTAAACCACAAATCAGTCCTGCGAGTGAAGCACCAACCATCGCACATAGCATAGGGAAGCCATATTTTAGGTTAACACCATACATAGCCGGCTCTGTTACACCTAAATAGGCTGAAATAGCGGCTGGGATAGTAATTTCATGTTCATTTGCTTTACGGCTAACAATAATGATACCGACAACTGCTGAAGCTTGGGCAATATTTGATAATGCGATAATAGGCCAAATAGGGGTGCCGCCGTAACTTTGAGTCATCTGTAAGTCGATCGCTAAGGTTGTGTGATGTAACCCTGTGATCACCATTGGCGAGTAGAAAAAACCGAAGATAGCTGAGCCAATAGGCGCAAAGTCACCTAGCATTAATAGCTTGATGACTTCGGCAATACCATTGCCAATGCTTCTGCCAATAGGGCCTAAAATAACGTGTGCGACGAAGACTGAGATAATCAATGTGACGATTGGAACAATAACCAATTTTAAATAATCGGGAATGTAACGGCGTAAACGGGTCTCAAACCAGCCGAGGAATAAACCTGCTAAGATAGAAGGGATGACTTGCGCCTGATAACCGACTTTCTCAATTGTAAACAGCCCAAAGTTCCAAACATCAGGAATTTGTGAGCCTAAATTATAGGCATTCATTAGCTGAGGAGAAACTAAAGTGATCCCTAATACTAAACCTAGGGCTGGGGTACCCCCCATCTTTTTAGTTGCAGACCAGCAGATGCTAACAGGTAAAAAGTGGAATATTGCTTCGCAAGGTAACCATAGGAAATCATAAATAGGCTTTAACCAAGGATAAAAATAGGTTAAAGGTTTATTATCCGATACAGGCATCTCACCAATAACGTTACGCAAACCTAAAAGTAAACCACCACAAATTAAAATAGGTAATAGTGGTACGAATATTTCTGCCAAATTTGCGATAAGCCTTTGCCAAAAACTCATATTTTTTTTGGCGTCAGACTTTACTTCATCTTTACTTTTTGTTTCTAACTCAAGATGCTTTGAAAGAATTTGATAATAGTGGTCAACATCGACACCAATAATAACTTGGAACTGTCCGGCATTATTAAAACACCCCTTAACAAAAGGGATTTGTTTTATTTTATCTATTTCTGCGATATTAGGGTCATTAAGAACAAAGCGCAGCCTTGTTAAGCAGTGAGAAACACTAATAATATTATTTTTACCGCCAATCAGTGCAATAAGCTCTTCAATGGCCTTTAAATCTTTGGCACTAGGCATATTTATTTTCTCATCGTAGTTATGTTTTTTTTAATATATATCCTTATTTGCATTATTTGAACGGGAACGTTCCCATAACTAGACGATGATCACAAGTAATAATAATTATTTTCTTAAGTTATTAATTTAATTTATCACTGGAGATAATGATTTTTTGTGGCGGAACATCTTCTTTTGCCATTTTAATCAATATATTAGCAGCCTCTTTCCCACTCTCTCTAAAGCCTAAACGGTAGAATTTGGTTTGAGGAAATAAAAAGGCCAATAAATCATTTCGCCCAATACAGGCCACATCGATATGATTCATGTTTTGTTCGGATAAGTATTTTTGTACACCAAATGCTAATGAGTCTGTTGCGCACAGTATGGCTTGTGGTGATGTGGTTAAGATCTCTTTAGCAAGCATATAGCCACTTTGGTAATTAAGTTCACCTAATTGTGCGTGAGGGATTAAACCTTGCTGCTGACAATAGTGTAGATAAGATTGGTAACGAAGTAGGCCCGTTGTTTCATCGTGAACATTGATCCCGATATAACTTATTTGTTGGTAATTTTTTTGTTTATGAAAATAGTGCATAAGGTTTTTAACCGCACTTTCATCATCGTGACAAATAGAGACAAAACCTTCTAATGGTCGCGCAATAACAACCATTTTTTGTTTCCAATTGGAGAGCTTATTGATATCAATGCCTGAAAAAGCAAAAAAGACAATCCCATCAACCTTTTGGCGAGCAAGCATTTTTAAATGTTCCTCAACTTTTTCCGGTTTAAATTGACTCTCTAAAATAATAGGGTCGATATTATTTTGATAGAAAATAGGTAGCATGGAACTGACTGCTTGGTTTTCAGCGTAAGAATCTAAACGCGTCATGATGATGCCGAAAGAGCGGTTTGAATAGCCTCGCATTGCACGGGCAGATTTTGAGGGAGTAAATTGGTATTTTTCAATTATTTGATTAACTTTTTGCCGAGTCTCTTCATTAACCATTGGGTCTTGATTAATCACCCTTGAAACTGTTGATTTACCTACGCCACATAGCTTTGCAATATCATTAATGGTGAGTTTCTTTTTATCCGTTTTTATCATAATGTTTTGTCTTAATTAGCTAAATACTTATAAAGGCTTAGTCATTTATATTTATTTTCTATTTATGTGCTTAGTCTAACTCATTTTTTTCAAGGCATCTGTAGAAAAGAAGCGATCAATACTTATCTTAGTCGTGAAATCGCGTTTTGCTTTGATGCCATTATGAGTATTTCTTCTTCATAACTCATTAGGCTGACTTATTCCTTTGCGTTACATCTAATGAATTTTTGGCATTTCATAACCCAACTTGCACGCCATATAGTCAATTTAAATGGTTGTCATAAAAAAGTGATATAACACCGGAAGAGCAAGATGGAATATTTACCGTTATTTGTGGATCTTCGATCCCGCAAAGCTGTGCTAGTTGGCGGCGGCGATGTTGCAGCACGCAAAGCAGAGCTATTGCTTAAAGCTAATGCCGCGCTTGTCGTCATTTCTCCGACATTAAACCCACTCTTACAGCGCCTTTATGAGCAAAATGCATTTGAGTGGATTAAAGGTGAGTATCACTCTGCACATATTGAGAAGGCATATTTGGTGATCGCTGCAACTGATAACCCCTCATTGAATGAGAAAGTTTTTCATGATGCGGAGTCTCAACACACCTTTGTAAATGTGGTTGATGAAAAGCCGCTATGCTCTTTCATTGTGCCTTCAATCATCGATAGAGACCCTGTCGTTGTTGCTATTTCATCGGGGGGAACGGCTCCCGTACTTGCTCGTTTATTACGCGAAAAACTGGAAGGGATGCTACCACATTCACTAGGCCAGATGGCTGAGATAGCAGGGCGCTGGCGCGAAAAGGTGAAAGAGTCTATTACCAGCATGCGTGAGCGCAAACGCTTTTGGGAAAAAAGCTTTAATGGTCACTTTGCCTCATTGGTTGAAAAAGGCCAACTTTCACAAGCAGAGCAGCAGTTAGAGAAACAACTGTATGAGCAAGATACTAGCGGGGAGCTGACCCTTGTTGGCGCAGGCCCCGGAGACGCAGGGCTATTAACATTAAAAGGTCTGCAAGTTTTGCAAAATGCAGATGTTGTTTTATACGACAACCTTGTTAGTGAGGAAGTGCTTGATTTAGCACGGCGTGATGCAGACAAAATTTGTGTTGGAAAGCGAGCTCATCGTCATTCAGTTCCCCAAGAAGAGACCAATTCGTTAATTGTCAAACTAGCGAAACAGGGGAAAAAAGTCGTACGTTTAAAAGGTGGTGACCCCTTTATTTTTGGTCGAGGTGGCGAGGAGCTTGAAGTGGCTGCCGCCGCAGGTATTCCTTTTCAAGTGGTTCCCGGTATTACAGCAGCGATTGGTGCGACAGCGTATGCGGGGATCCCTTTGACGCACCGTGAACATTCTCAAAGTGTCACGTTTATCACAGGGCACTGTAAGAATGATGGGAATGAATTAGATTGGCCAGCTTTGGCTAGAGGTCATCAAACCTTAGCCATTTATATGGGAACGGTAAAGGCGGATAGCATTAGTAAACAATTGATTTATTTTGGGCGCTCCCCAGAAACCCCTGTGGCAGTCATCGGTTGTGGTACACGCAGTAACCAGCAAGTGCTTAGTGGTCAGTTGCATGAATTAGAAGCACTTGCGCAAAAAGCGCCTTCGCCTGCTTTATTAGTGATTGGTGAAGTCGTCGCATTACATCAACAGTTAGCTTGGTTTGGTCATCAAGTCGTGGAAAACAGATGGCGTTCAGCCGTGCTGGAATTGGCTTAATAGAAGGAGGCCATCATGAATGAAAAACGATTGACCCATTTGCAGCAGTTGGAAGCTGAAAGTATTCATATTTTACGTGAAGTGGCTGCTGAATTTGCAAATCCAGTGATGCTTTATTCAATAGGCAAAGATTCATCCGTTATGTTGCATTTAGCGCGTAAGGCTTTTTATCCAGGTAAATTGCCATTTCCATTATTACATGTGGATACAGGGTGGAAATTTCGTGAAATGTATGAATTTCGTGATAAAACGGCGAAAAACTATGGTTTCGAACTCCTAGTTTACCGGAATCCAGAAGGGGAGGCGCTTGGTATCAATCCCTTTATACATGGTAGCGCAAAGCATACAGACATTATGAAAACGGAAGGTTTAAAACAAGCGCTGGATAAATATGGTTTCGATGCAGCATTTGGGGGGGCAAGGCGTGATGAAGAAAAATCACGCGCAAAAGAGAGAATATACTCTTTCAGAGACCGTTCACACCGTTGGGATCCTAAAAACCAACGCCCTGAATTATGGCATAACTATAATGGGCAAATTAATAAAGGTGAGAGCATTCGCGTCTTCCCACTATCCAACTGGACAGAACTGGATATTTGGCAATATATCTACTTAGAAAATATCGATATTGTGCCTCTCTATTTTGCAAAAGAGCGCCCTGTATTAGAGCGGGATGGCACACTATTGATGGTAGATGATGACCGTATAGATTTAAAAGCGGGTGAAGTGATTGCGAAGCGAAAAGTGCGTTTTCGGACGCTAGGGTGCTGGCCATTAACGGGGGCTGTTGAATCACAGGCAGAGACCTTACCTGAAATTATCGAAGAGATGCTGATATCCACGACGAGTGAACGTCAAGGTCGGTTAATCGATAGTGACCAAGCTGCATCAATGGAGCAAAAGAAGCGTCAAGGGTATTTTTAAGGGGAAACGTTATGGCAGATTTAGCATACAACGAAATTATTGCGGAACAAATTAAGCAACAAGGTGGAGTTGAAGGCTACTTATTAGCACAGCAACACAAAGGGCTATTACGCTTTCTAACCTGTGGCAATGTTGATGATGGTAAAAGTACCCTGATTGGTCGCTTATTACATGACACTCGACAAATTTATGAAGATCAACTTTCTGTGTTGCAAAATGACAGTAAGCGTATAGGCACACAAGGAGAAAAATTAGATTTAGCGTTGCTGGTGGATGGCCTTGCTGCGGAGCGTGAACAAGGTATTACGATTGATGTCGCTTACCGCTATTTTTCGACCCAAAAGCGCAAATTTATTATTGCGGATACGCCGGGCCATGAACAATATACGCGTAACATGGCGACAGGCGCCTCAACTTGCTCACTGTCTATTTTGTTGATCGATGCTCGAAAAGGAGTTCAAGAGCAAACTCGACGTCACAGTTTTATTAGTACACTGCTGGGTATCCGTCACTTAATTGTGGCAGTTAATAAGATGGATTTAGTGGATTACAGTGAAGCTGTATTCGAAAAAATTAAGCAAGACTACCAAAAATTTGCTACCGAATTACCTGTTGATCTGAATGTTTGGTTTGTACCGATTTCTGCTCTTGATGGCGATAATATTGTTAACAAAAGCCAAAATATTCCATGGTATCAAGGTGAAACACTACTACACATTTTAGAAAATGTTCAAGTCCAGCAAAAAGCCTCAGAGCAGGCATTACGCTTCCCGATCCAATATGTGAATCGGCCAAACTTGGACTTTAGAGGCTATAGTGGAACCTTATCTTCAGGGATTGTGAGTATCGGTCAATCTGTTAAAGCATTACCATCGGGTCAAGTCTCTAAAGTTAAAGATATCATTACATTCGATGGTGCTTTGCAGTTTGCTGTTCCGGGGGAAGCAATCACATTAGTGTTAGAAGATGAGATTGATATTAGCCGTGGAGATTTAATTGTTGCAGAAAACGATACGTTGCAGAGCACTCATCATGCCTTGATTGATGTGGTTTGGATGTCGGAGCAGCCACTTGTTCAAGGGCAACAGTTGGATATCAAAATCGCGGGCAAAAGAAGTCGCGCCAAAGTTGAAAATATTCACTATCAAGTCGATGTTAATAACTTAACACAAAAGGTCGCTACTGAACTGCCGCTTAATGGTATTGGGCTGGTGGAGTTCTCTTTTGATGAGCCACTATTATTAGATAACTATCAACACAATGCTGATACAGGTGGCATGATCCTAATTGATAGGCTCACGAATGTTACTGCGGGAGCCGGCTTAGTACGTGAGGTTACCGGACAGTTTATTGAGCAAAAAGATAACTTTAGCGAGTTTGAAATTGAACTCAATAAATTGATTCGACGCCATTTCCCTCATTGGGGAGCGCGCGATTTACTCGGTGGAAAATAAACATGATGGCGCTAACGGATAATCATATTGTTTGGCACGATCATCCCGTCACTCGGCAAGCTAGAGAAGTGGCTAATGGGCATAAAGGTGCGGTATTGTGGTTTACAGGGTTATCAGGATCAGGTAAATCGACATTAGCGGGAGCGACTGAGCAAGCTTTAGCCGCGATGGGAATAAAAACCTATCTGCTTGATGGTGATAATGTACGTCATGGTTTATGTGGTGATTTAGGGTTTAGCGAGGCGGATAGACAAGAAAATATCCGCCGGATTGGTGAAGTAGCTAAATTGATGGTCGATGCAGGCCTAATCGTCGCAACGGCTTTTATATCGCCTTATCAGGCAGATAGAGCGCGTGTTCGTGATCTGTTTGAAGAAAATCAATTTTTTGAGCTTTACGTAGCAACCCCCGTAGAAGTGTGTGAACAGCGCGATCCTAAAGGGCTTTATAAACAGGCCAGAGCAGGAAAAATTAAACAGTTTACGGGGATCGATTCTCCTTACCAAGAGCCGCTAAAACCCGAGTTACGGCTTGATGGTTTACAGCCTATCAACGACTCGGTGACAAGGATTATTCATCTGTTAACTCATCAACAAGTGATTAAGATTTAAACTATTCTTCATGAGATGATGTTGCTGGATAGATGTGATTTTCAGTAACATCTCTTCGCGTTCATCTGTCATTTCCCCTTAGCTTTCCTGAACATAAGACCCACTTGGGTTAGTCTTGGTCTTCTATAGTGGCGTTACATAAGTGCAAAATATTTTGCATGAAGGCTCGTGTTTTCGTTGGTGAATTTTACTCAGTTAGGTAATAGTTTGATGATAGGCATAGAGATAAGATTTGATTCTGGATGAGAAATTAAACAAAGGACATATTGTTAACATTAATTTGAGTGAAATTTAGCCATTTAACCGGTAATTTTTACTTACTTTTATGACATTACTTTCTTCATAGTAGCGTCATGAGCTCAGTTATGGGATGATTAGCTAATCATTTCAGGGGGCAAAATGGGCAAATTAACGCTTCTATTAATCGCCGTATTGGCTTGGACACAATATTCTCTATGGTTAGGGAAAAATGGCATTCACGATTACGTCCGAGTCAAAGACGATGTTGCGGCGCAAGAAATTATCAATTCTCGCTTAAAAGTGCGTAATGAGCAGCTATTTGCTGAAATTAATGACTTGAACGATGGTCAAGATGCTATTGAAGAGCGTGCCCGTACAGAGCTTGGAATGATCAAACCTGGTGAATCATTTTATAGAATGGTAAAAGAGAGTAATAACCAAAAAAAATCTAAAAATTAATAAGTTATAAACTCTTTTATAATCTGTTATATCTATCGGTCATTAATTTCAATGTAAGATCCAACATAATGAATAACTCAATAATTGGGGTAGATTCGCAAGTGGTTGCGATAATTCCCGCGGCAGGTATTGGTAGTCGTATGAAGGCCGATTGCCCAAAACAGTACTTGCAGGTTGCAGGGAAAACTATCATTGAGCATACAATTAATGCATTGCTATTGAATCCTCATGTTGCCAGTGTTGTTATCGCGTTGAGTCCTGATGACGACTATTTTGCTAAGCTTGATATTGCGCAAGATTCACGCGTGACGACAGTTGAAGGTGGCAAAGAGCGAGCAGATTCGGTATTAGCAGGGTTAGACTTTTTAGCCCAAGACGGCAATATGCATAATAAGTGGGTATTAGTGCACGATGCGGCACGCCCCTGTTTGCATCAAGACGATTTAAATAAAATTATTCAATTATCAACAAAAAATTGTTGTGGAGGGATCTTGGCAGCTCCGGTCAGGGATACCATGAAACGGAGCCGAAAAGCTTCTGATCTCATCGATCATACAGTGGAGCGGGAAGCCTTATGGCATGCATTGACCCCACAATTTTTCCCTTTGTTGTTATTGCGAGATTGCTTAAGTAAAGCTTTGAAAGAGAATGCGGTTATCACAGATGAAGCCTCTGCACTTGAATATTGCGGCTATCAACCTGTATTAGTTTCAGGACGTTCTGATAACCTGAAAGTGACTCGACCAGAAGATCTGGCACTGGCGGAATTTTATCTTTCTAGAATGAAATAAAAGGAATAAATAATGAGAATTGGGCACGGTTTTGATGTGCATAAGTTCGGCGGTGATGGTCCTATCATTATTGGTGGTGTCCGTATCCCTTATGAACACGGTTTATTGGCACACTCTGACGGTGATGTGGTATTACACGCAGTAACAGATGCTATTTTAGGTGCAGCAGCACTTGGTGATATTGGTAAGCTCTTCCCTGATACCGACCCTGCATACAAAGGTGCAGATAGCCGCATATTGCTAAAAAAAGCTTACTGCCATGTTCGAGAAAAAGGCTACAGCATTGGAAATATTGATGTCACTATTATGGCTCAAGCACCAAAAATGTTGCCACATATCCCGCAAATGCGCGTCAATATTGCTGAAGATCTTGAATGTCACATGGGTGATATTAATGTCAAAGCAACAACAACCGAGCAATTGGGGTTTGTTGGGCGTAAAGAGGGCATTGCATGTGCGGCGGTAGTGCTGTTAGTGAAAGATAATGGTAATGAAACTCATGAATGTACAGTACCTGCATGGTAAACCTCTCTCAACAGGTAAGCTAAAAAGTCAGCCAGAAGATTTTATTGTCAAAGAAGATCTTGGCTTCGAACTGGACGGCGAAGGCGAACATGTTATGGTTCGCATTGAAAAAACAGGTTGCAACACATTATTTGTGGCTGAACAGTTAGCTAAATTTGCAAAAATTTCAGCTCGTTCAGTGAGCTATGCGGGTTTAAAAGACCGTAATGCAGTGACTGAACAGTGGTTTTGTTTACAAATGCCAGGTAAAGAAACGCCTGATTTTTCATTATGGCAGCTTGATGGTTGTAGAGTCATCGCGACAACGAGACAAAAACGCAAGTTACGTATTGGAACATTGAAAGGCAACCAGTTTGAATTGACGATCCGAGATATTTCAGTACCTGAGGATGTTGAGGCTCGTTTACAGAAAGTTGCAGAACAAGGCATTCCGAATTATTTTGGGGAACAAAGGTTTGGCCGTGATGGGCAAAACTTAACCCAAGCATTACGTTGGGCGAACCAAGAAATTACGGTTCGTGAACGTAATAAGCGTAGTTTCTATTTATCTGCCGCACGTAGTGCTATGTTTAACCATGTTGCAAGTGAACGGATTGAAAACCAAACCATAAACCAAGTATTACTTGGTGATGCGCTACAACTAACAGGGCGTGGAAGTTGGTTTGTTGCAACGGCAGAAGAGTTGCCTACCTTGCAAGCGCGTGTTGCTTCTGGCGAATTGAGTATCACTGCGCCTTTGCCCGGTGATGGCGAATTAGGTACGCAAGAGGATGCACTGGTTTTTGAAACCAACAGCTTAGAAAGCTATCACTCTTTGATGACACTGATGAAAAACGAACGCGTCTCATCGACACGAAGAGCGATGATTGTGAAACCGCAAAATTTTCAATGGCAATGGATTGACCAGACTACATTAAAACTCAATTTTTTCCTTAATTCAGGAAGCTTTGCAACAAGCGTGGTGCGAGAAATCATTAATCAGGATAGTGCCGATGTTAAAGATATTATTGAGTAACGACGATGGTGTGACTGCACCGGGGATCCAGACATTGGCGGCCGCTTTACGTCAATATTATCAGGTGCAAGTGATTGCGCCTGATCGCAACCGTAGTGGGGCATCGAACGCATTAACGTTAGATAGGCCTTTAAGGATCCAAACTCTTGCTAATGGTGACTTTTCTGTACAAGAAGGTACGCCAACAGATTGTGTTTACATTGGTGTGAATAAAGTCGTTAGGCCGCGACCGGATATTGTTGTGTCAGGAATTAACTGTGGGCCTAATTTAGGTGATGATGTGATCTATTCAGGGACAGTTGCTGCGGCGATGGAAGGGAGGCACTTAGGGTTACCTTCAATTGCGGTATCATTGGATGGAGATACCCATTTTGAAACTGCTGCAAAAATAACCTGTGATATTCTCGCGTTATTACATAAAAACCCTTTACGGGCAGGTAACATACTAAACATTAACGTTCCTGATATCCCTTATGAGGATGTTAAAGGGATCAAAGTCACTCGCTGTGGTAGCCGTCATGCTGCTTCAGAAGTCTACAACCTTGAAGATCCTAAAGGTAATATGTTGTATTGGCTAGGGCCTGTAGGGGAGATCCGTGATGCTGGGCCGGGTACTGATTTTGAAGCCGTATCACAAGGTTATGTTTCAATTACCCCATTACAAGTTGACTTAACAGCGTATAAAGCACATTCATTAGTTGAAGAGTGGTTAGAAAAATCGGGAGTGAAAGTAAAATGAGAACAGGCCTCATGAAAGAACTTTTGGCACAACTACGCCAACAGGGAATTCACGATGAGCGCCTGTTAGATGCTTTGTCACAGGTTCCTCGTGAACGCTTTGTTGACGAAGCCCTATCGCATAAGGCTTATGATAATATTCCATTACCTATCGGTTATGGGCAAACTATCTCTCAACCTTATATTGTTGCAAAAATGACTGCATTACTGGCGATTAAGCCAGAAGATCATGTATTAGAAATCGGTACAGGGTCAGGTTATCAAACCGCTGTTTTAGCGCACCTTGCAAAACATGTTTTTTCTGTTGAAAGGGTAAAAAGTTTGCAATGGACGGCAAAACGTCGTTTTAAGCAGCTTGATTTACATAATATCTCCACTCGTCATGGTGATGGCTGGGAAGGCTGGCAATCTAAAGGGCCTTTTGATGCAATTATCGTGACGGCGGCACCCAGTGAAATTCCGCCTCGGTTACTACAGCAATTAAAAGACGGTGGGCGTTTGGTTCTGCCTGTGGGGGATAAAGATCAAGCGCTGAAGCTAATTACGCGCCGAGGGAATGATTATCATGCTAATGTGGTCGAAAAAGTACGTTTTGTTCCGCTAGTAGCGGGTGACTTAGCATAATTTTTGCTTATAGTCATATTTGGTAAAATAGGGCACTTTAACAGCTTAAAGTTAAGAATGTTGTATTTTCCATTAAGTCATAATCTCAAATTGTTATATTTTTGATATATTTGGCTTGTTCAATATTTTATATTTCTGCTTTAATAAGCAAAATACTTTTAGTGACGAGAGCTAACAGGCTCTAATGTTTTACTGACACAAATTTATTTGCTATGTCAGATTTTTCTTCACGGGAGAAGAAGCATGAAAATTGTTAGCCCAATAAGCAGAATTCGATGGGCGGTGATCTTTTCATTTAGCGGGGCATTATTGGCTGGATGTTCAACTCCGTACCATACAGCAGCGCCTATTTCTAGCGTAAATGACGGTCAGACGAGTCAATCAAGTCAACAAACTGTTCAAAGAACGGCACCTACTGGTGGTACAAGTACAGCGATGCCTTCTTCTCGACCTAATTTGTCTTCGAATTCTTCATCATCTATTCGTACCTCTGCCCCAGTCAATATGGATGGGCAAGGGCGTATTATCTATAACCGCGACTATGGTAGCATCCCTAAAGGTAGCTACAGTGGCAGTACTTACACCGTACAACGCGGTGATACACTATTCTATATTGCTTATATAACTGGTAATGATTTCCGTGAGTTAGCAGCTAAAAACAATATTGCAGAGCCTTATAGCCTAAATGTTGGGCAAGTGATCAATATTGGTAACGGAAATGTGAACTCAAACGGGCAATTGGCCTCAAATTCATCAAATAGTAATCAGCAACCGGTTGATCTTCGAACAACTAATGCGTATCCTGCAAATGGAAGCGGTCAAAATTCAGGTAAGATGTTGCCTAATAATAAGAAGCCTGCAACGCAAACTTCTACGGCAACAACAACGACGGCAGCTTCTACCGCCTCTACGACGACAGCAAGCAGTACAAATAGCTCATCGATAAAATGGCGTTGGCCAGCGGAAGGGAAAACAATAGAAGGTTTCTCTGATGCTCAAGGTGGAAATAAAGGCATTGATATTGCCGGTTCACGAGGTCAACCTGTACTTGCTTCTGCTCCAGGTAAAGTGGTTTATGCAGGAAATGCACTACGCGGATATGGAAATCTTATAATAATAAAACATAACGATGACTACTTGAGTGCTTATGCACATAACGATACGTTACTTGTGCGTGACCAGCAGGATGTTGCCGCGGGTCAGAAAATAGCCACGATGGGTAGTACCGGAACGAGTTCGGTTAGATTACATTTTGAAATTCGTTACAAGGGAAAATCAGTAAACCCGCTGCGCTACTTACCGCAGCGATAAACTGGGCAGAGTGCAATGACATTCTGCCCTCATTATCAAGGGTAGGAGTCACTGATGAGCCAAAGTTCGCTGAAAGCTAACGAGTTATACAATGACCTCGACGATAGCATGATGGATGATGCTTTTGATGAGAGTCAGTTCAAAGAAGAGGATCTGGTTACTGAACTAGATGATGAAATGGATTTACTCCAGAACACGAATCAGCGTGTTCTGGATGCCACTCAAATTTATCTCAGTGAAATTGGATTCTCTCCGCTCCTAACTGCCGAAGAAGAAGTCTTCTACGCGAGGAGAGCGCTACGTGGAGATGTTGCTTCACGTCAGCGCATGATTGAAAGTAATCTTCGGTTAGTTGTTAAGATCTCTCGACGTTATAATAATCGGGGATTAGCATTATTAGATCTTATTGAGGAAGGTAATCTAGGGTTAATTCGCGCTGTTGAAAAGTTTGATCCTGAAAAGGGGTTCCGCTTCTCAACGTATGCGACATGGTGGATCCGTCAAACGATTGAACGTGCCATCATGAATCAAACTAGAACCATCCGCCTCCCAATTCATATCGTCAAAGAGCTCAATATTTACCTTAGAACTGCCCGCGAATTAGCGCAAAAACTCGACCACGAGCCTAGCGCTGAGGAAATCGCTGAACAGCTTGATAAACCAGTAGAAGATGTCAGCCGTATGTTGCGTTTAAATGAACGTATTACATCGGTCGATACGCCTATTGCTGGCGATTCAGAGAAATCTTTACTTGAAGTTCTCTCTGATGAGAATGAATCAGGCCCAGAGCATACAATTCAAGATAACAACTTAAAAGAGAATATTGTGAAGTGGTTATTTGAATTGAATCCAAAGCAGCGAGAAGTCCTTGCTCGGCGTTTTGGGCTATTAGGCTATGAAGCTGAGACGCTAGAAGAAGTTGGCCGAGAAATTGGGTTAACAAGAGAAAGGGTGCGCCAGATACAAGTGGAAGGGCTAAGGCGGTTAAAAGATATTTTACAAGGAGAGGAGCTTTCCTTAGAAGCCTTATTTAATATGTAAATATCTTTGTGAATACCATAACGAAAGCCCTCAATATTTGATTGAGGGCTTTTTTCGTTAATGATAATAAATGGTCGAGTTTCTCATCATAGACTTTAGCTTACCGTCACACAGGAACGCCACTATGAAATTTAAAATCGTGGTCTACTGAGGTGATAAGTTCGGCTTCAACGAGACCGAACATCTCAACACGCTCGCTAATATCTGTTTTACTGATTGATTGCGCTAACTGTAGGTAATCTTGATAGTGCCTCGCTTCTGAGCGCAGTAATGAGACATAAAAGCTCGCTAAATCATCGTCTAGAAAAGGAGCCAATTTCGCGAAACGTTCACATGATCGAGCTTCAATATAAGCACCAATAATCAGTTTATCGACCAATGTTTGTGGTTCATGACCACTCATATGACTGAATAGCCCTTTAGCGTATCGACTTGCCGTTATACCATCATAAGCAATATTTCGCTGATGCATAATTTCCAGCACTTGATAAAAATGGTGCAGCTCTTCTTTAATCAAGAGTACCATTTTATCAATTAAATCTTGGCTATAGGGTGACTGCTTTTTCGCCAAGATCTGTTTTGATATTTGGTTTTTATTCTTTAGCGTATGAATATCACCAATACGATCGTAGGCAAAGTCTTCATAAGGCTTAAACCAAGCAAGCAATGTTGCCGCACTCTCTTTATCAACCGCATATTTACGGATCAAAAACATCGCACTTTGCGCCGCCTTTAGCTCACATAATAGATGATCTTTTAAGAGTATAGGGAGGCTTTCTGGTTCACTGGCTTTTTTAACCCAACTATCAGGCGTTTCACAGCGTAAAAACTGCCTGATAGGCGCTAGAAGTTCAGCGTGGTCTTGCATACTACTTATCCATTTCCTTTAAACGATATAACCAATCTAACGCTTGCCTTGGCGTTAACTTATCAGGGTCGATACTTTCAAGAGCGCTAAGAACAGGGGATGGCTCTTCTGGCACTAAGAAGCTGAGTTGTGCGCTATCAACATGGCTCGCGTTGGTATTATTTGAAATAATTTCTAACTCTTTGAGCTTTTGTTTGGCACGCTTAATAACATCTTTAGGGACGCCTGCTAGAGAGGCTACCGCAAGGCCATAACTTTTACTTGCTGCTCCTTCTTGAACATTGTGCATAAAGGCGATGGTGTCGCCGTGCTCCATTGCATCAAGGTGAATATTGACCGCGCCTTCTAATTTTTCAGGTAAGGTTGTTAATTCAAAGTAATGTGTGGCAAATAAAGTCATGGACTTGATTCGGTTAACTAAGTTTTCAGCACAAGCCCAAGCAAGTGACAAACCATCATAGGTTGAAGTGCCTCGACCAATTTCATCCATTAGGACTAAACTTTGCTCTGTTGCATTGTGTAAAATATTAGCCGTTTCAGTCATTTCAACCATGAAGGTTGAACGCCCGGAGGCTAAGTCATCGGATGCGCCAACACGGGTAAAAATACGATCAACAGGTCCAATGACCGCTTTTGTTGCAGGTACGAAACTACCAATATAGGCAAGTAGTGTTATCAATGCAGTTTGGCGCATATAGGTACTTTTACCCCCCATATTAGGGCCTGTAATGATAAGTAGGCGACGTTGTGGGGAAAGTGAAAGCGGATTAGAAATAAATGGTTCACTCAGGACTTGCTCGACCACAGGGTGGCGTCCTTCAGTAATGTGGATCCCTGGTTTATTTGTGAGTTGTGGGCAAGCATAGCCAAGTGTTTCAGCACGCTCAGCTAAGTTATTGAGCACATCGAGCTCTGCAAGAGCCTCCGCACTGATTTGCAAGTCTGCCAAATGTGGCAATAGCATATCGAAAAGCTCATCATAGAGTGCTTTTTCGATAGCTAACGCTTTACTTTTTGAGGTTAAGACTTTGTCTTCGTACTCTTTTAGTTCAGGAATAATGTAACGTTCCGCATTTTTCAGCGTTTGACGACGTACATAATGAATAGGAACTAAATGACTCTGACCGCGACTGACCTGAATAAAATAGCCGTGTACCGCATTGTAGCCCACTTTAAGGGTATCAATGCCCAGCTTCTCTTTTTCGCGAATTTCTAGTCTATCAAGATAGTCTGTAGCTCCATCGGCAAGTGCTCGCCATTCATCGAGTTCGCTATTATAACCCGGAGCGATAACGCCACCGTCACGCACCAATACAGGCGGTGCATCAATAATCGCACGTTGCAGTAAATCCTGTAGCTCATCAAACTGGTTAATACGTTTTTGCAAGTTTTGCAGATATTCGCTGTTAGATTGGTTGAGGATTTGATGAATCTCTTGGTACTGTTCAAAAGCGTGGCGCATACGTGCTAAATCGCGAGGGCGAGCAGAGCGTAAAGCTAAACGGGCAAGTACACGCTCTAAATCACCAATTTGACGTAGTAATGGCTGTAATAGCTCGAAACCACACTCTTGTAAGGCGGCGATAGCTTGTTGGCGATTCGTTAGTGTTTGTACATGGCGCAATGGGGTATGAAGCCAACGCTTGAGCATGCGGCTTCCCATCGGGGTAACGCATAAATCCAAAATAGACGCTAAAGTATTATCTGTGCCGCCAGATAAGTTTTGCGTGATCTCAAGATTTCGACGTGTTGCAGCATCCAGAATAACGTTATCTGTTTGTTTTTCCATGATGATGCTACGGATATGAGGTAATGCCGTACGTTGAGTATCTTTGACGTATTGGAGAAGGCAGCCAGCAGCGCGTAGCGCTCTCGAGGCATTTTCGACCCCAAACCCAATTAAGTCTTTTGTGCCAAATTGTAGGCCAAGCTGCTGTTTTGCTGTTTCTAGCTCGAATTCCCATAGAGGCCGACGACGCAGGCCTTTACAGTTTTCGATTAACGCCATACTCGCAAAGTCTTCGGGATAGAGTAATTCAGCAGGGCGAGTACGTTGTAGCTCTGCTTGTAGAGACTCTTCGTCATCGAATTCACTGATGATAAAGCGCCCCGACGTGATATCTAAGGTTGCAAAGCCATAGCCTTGAGGCTCTTGCCAGACTGAGGCCAATAGATTGTCTTGCCGCTCATTCAGCAATGCTTCATCGGTGATTGTACCCGGTGTAACAATACGTACGACTTTACGCTCAACAGGACCTTTACTCGTTGCGGGATCACCAATTTGTTCGCATATTGCGACAGATTCACCCAGTTGCACCAATTTTGCTAAATAGTTTTCGGCCGCATGGTGTGGTACACCCGCCATTGGAATAGGCTGACCCGCCGTTTGCCCTCGTTTGGTGAGCGAAATATCTAATAATTGAGACGCTTTTTTGGCATCATCAAAGAAAAGCTCGTAAAAATCCCCCATACGATAGAACAGCAATATGTCAGGATGTTGTGCTTTTAGTTTTAAATACTGCTGCATCATTGGTGTGTGGGATTCAAAATTTTGGTTATCAGTCATAAGCTTGTTTGTCTAATCTGTTGAATTTATTTAATCCTGTGTCCGTTGGCTGTCTCATTAGACTCCATTTTATTGTAGAGAATGTCACAGAATCCCATGATTGAGTGTAGGTTAAAATGTAGGCTGTTTATGGGGCTAAAACCCAATGAGCATTGTAAATGCACCAATCTGCACTTTAGTCTAAACACATTGAATACTTTTATAATAAGCGTTAATTAGGGTAACACTTATGAGCCAAAAATCATCAGTAAAACCATTCTTAACACAGTATCGCAGCGATAAACTTAAGTGTAAAAATAGTTCTGAATCCTGCGAAAGCTCTGGTTTACGTATATTTTGTGGCATAACAGCCAGTAAGACCGTTTTCTACCGATATAGTAGCCCAGTTATAGGTAAACTTGTACAGCTAAAAGTCGGTAATTTTCCTCAAATAGCATTGATTGAGACTAGCGTTAAGTTGCAAGAGTTTAAACAGTTACACAAATGAGGTCGATGCTTTGTCCACTCCCC
>NZ_JAMPQI010000033.1:0-33365 GCF_028482365.1 Providencia sp. PROV122
CCCCTTTTTTACGTTTTTTTTTCGTTTGCTCAGATTACCATCAAATTTAGCTTAAATCACCAGTTTTTGTAGCCTATTGAACCCTTCGGCGGCTAATACAGGTTGTAATGCTAAAGCGGTATCATTCATTAAAAGGCAATATGCAAAGTCTTTTTCTTGACTATCAATCACTTCTTCTGCTTGATTATTAATCAGCCAAACCGCACGTCTCGCGATCGCCGCCCCTGAATCAACAAATCTTGTGCCATCTGGTAGCACTTGTTCGAGTTCTTCTATTAATAGAGGGAAATGCGTACAACCCAAGATCACCGTATCAGGAGGTTCAGGCATTCTTAACCATGGCTTCACTGCATTGGCAATTTCATCTAGCGGAATTTGTTCACCATGTAATTTTCTTTCCGCTAGTTGAACAAGGTCGGCAGAACCCAGCGAGAGCACTTTGCAATCTGTTGCAAACCGTTCAATTAGCTCTTTAGTATATTCGCGATTCACCGTTCCTTTGGTTGCAAGCAATCCAACAACACCATTTCGCGTTAATTTAGTCGCAGGTTTAATTGCTGGCACAACACCAACCACTGGGAAACGAAAATGGGCTCTAAGGTTCGGTAAGCTCACGGTACTGGCTGTATTACAGGCAATAATTGCTATCGTTAAAGGGTGTTTTTTCGCAATAGCATCAACGAGTTGATACACCCTATCGATAATAAATTCTTCACTCTTTTCGCCATAGGGGAAGGCTTCATTATCGAATGCATATATATAATGTGCGTTAGGGAGTAATTTTTTGACTTCCCGATATACAGATAGCCCCCCCACCCCTGAATCAAACACAAGGATGGTCGGGCGAATAGATAGGTTGTGATTAGAAGTTGTAGCTTCCTGTAAGGAAATATTCTCTTCCAGCGGTGCGATAACCATACGCGGTCTCATAGTCTTTATCGAACATATTAGCTATTTTACCACGAATTGTAAGCTGTGAAGTGATTGGATATGCCGCCGTGAGATCCCAAAGGCTAACCCCCCCTTGTTTTAGACGTTTTGATGGTGATTGGGAAAAGTCATTATCATAACGCGAACCTATATAGTGATAAGTTAGCCCCATATCTACCTCAGCAATATTCCAATCTAATTGGTATTTCACTTGTTGCTTAGCTCGGCGCTCCAATACTTTGTTCGTCTTTTTATTTCTGGGATCGACATATTGGTATGTTAATTGATGATGTAAAAAGCCAGTGCTAAATTCACCAACCCACTCGATACCTTTAATTTCTGCTTTTCCAATATTTTCATATGTATTGATAAAATTGCCATATTTATATTCAATCAGGTTATCAATATCATTATGATAAGCATTAATTTGCCAGAATAGCGGTCCCGTTATTCCTTCAACACCAATTTCCCACTGCTTACTTTCTTCTGGTTTTAAGTTCGGATTACCTTTTGTTGTTCCCCAATTTGATGAAGAATATGCGTACAGTTGACTTAGATTAGGTGCTTTATATGCTGTTGCGTATGATCCAACCAGTTTATACCCATCATAAAATTCCCAACTCAGCCCTGATTGCCATGATGTATGCCAATTAAATTCTGAATGATGATCCGTGCGAACGGCGGCTTCAGCTATAACAGAATCAACAAACGAGTATTGCCCCGTCAAATAGAGCCCCGTGTTATTCATGGTTTCTTTTTTAGTTATTAAAGCATAGCCATTAGGCTCTATGCTTTGACGCTGATAATCAATACCCGCACTAATATTACCTTTATCTAAACGATAATTGTTACCCCACTGAATATTATACTGCTTTGATTCATCTAGATTAGAAGAGCTAGCATACTGCCCTTGCCTTGGATCAAAATTGTAATCTTTAACGTAACTATAGCTTCCGGATAGTGAGGTTGAGTATTGGTTTTGATGATATTTAACCCCAGTTTCATATGTACGGCTATAAAGTTTACGGGTATCTACCCGCACACCTGAGTATTCAGAGGCATCATAACGAGTTCTATTATCATATCCATATGCTCTCGCATAAGCTGATATTTCAGATGATAACTGATGCTCCACACCTAGCCATAATGATTTATTAAGAAAACCATCTTTATCGTAGTCACGTGGACTAACGTCCTTAGGTGCTAGATCAAATCCTTTTGTATAGGTATAAGCTGCGGCAGCGGTTACTGTTGTATTTTCACCGATTTTCTGTTGAGTTGAGCCGTTATAATTCTGATAACCATAAGAACCAATACCCGCATTTAATGTGGTTCCTACATTATCTCGGCGAGTAATAATATTAACAACACCACCAATTGCATCCGAGCCATAAACAGCCGATCTTGCTCCACGAATATATTCGATTCGCTGAACTAAAGAGATAGGAATTTGGCTCATATCTGATGAGCCAGAAATACCCGCTTGGTTTAAACGAACACCATCAATTAATACCAATACATGGCGAGACTCTGAGCCTCTAATAAAGAGGGAGCTCTGCTGTCCTATACCACCATACTGCGCAATATCCACACCCGGTAGCCGCCTTAATACATCAATCACAGTATTAGACTGCCAATGATCAATGTCTTCACGCGTAACGACCGTCACAGGGGCCAGTATTGATGAAATGGGCTGCTCAAAGCGATTCGCTGACACCACCATTTCATCTGATTTATTGTTTGCGCTTGCTAAAGAAGAAATACCACACAACACTGCCATAGCAGCAACCGATAGCGGTAGTAACTTACTCTTATTCATTATAATAAATCCGGAATATCAATGAGATTAAAATTCCGCGAGGCCGAATATCAGATCCGCGCTAATATCCAACAAAGCGATTAAACTATGGCAGGTCTTCGGACTGAGAAGTCATACCCATCTGGGTAAAAGTTAACTATAGAGGCAACTTCCCATTAATTAATAACAGTGTTGTATCTCTTTTTTCCTTCATCACCGCTGCGCGTCAGTCTCGGACTTACACCGAGTTCCCTATTTACTCTTTACGACCATAGTCGCATTATCCTAAATGGATTGAAGGTATGTGTCTATGCGATGTGGAATCAAAAACTGGACATCTGCCCCACTTGCCCTACAATTTCGCCCCTGATGTTATTTTTTTACTGTTTTCTATGAATAGGGCCACACTAATGAATACTGAACACTATGAACTGCAACTTGCAGAAAAAGTAGAACGTCTGAAAACGATGATGGCCCCCTATACGGCAATGGAACCTGAGGTATTTACCTCACCAGAATCTCATTATCGTATGCGCGCAGAATTTCGAGTATGGCATGATGGTGATGACTTATTTCACATCATGTTTGATAAAGAGACTAAAGAGCGTGTGCGTATCGATCAATTTCCTGTAGCAAGCCAACTGATCAACAATATCATGGCTGAAATTTTGCCACTGATAAAAGAAAATGCGCTTTTACGCCATAAACTTTTCCAAATTGATTATCTCTCGACGCTGAGTAATAAATTAATTGTCTCTTTGCTTTACCATAAAAAACTCACTGAAGAGTGGATTGAAGCAGCCAAACAATTAAAAACAACGTTAATCAATAAAGGTTTTGATTTACAGCTTATCGGCCGCGCTTCAAAAACCAAAATCATGTTAGACAACGATTATGTTGATGAAATTTTGCCGGTGAATGGCAAAAATATGATTTATCGCCAAGTAGAAAATAGCTTTACTCAGCCAAACGCTCAAGTAAACATTAAAATGTTGGAATGGGCGATTGATGCCACTCAAGGGGCAACTGGCGATCTACTGGAGCTTTATTGTGGAAATGGCAACTTTTCACTGGCTTTAGCACAAAACTTTGAACGAGTCTTAGCCACTGAAATAGCCAAGCCATCGGTAGCAGCCGCGCAATATAATATTGCGGCAAACCAAATCGATAATGTACAAATTATTCGCATGTCAGCAGAAGACTTTACACAAGCAATGCGAGGAGTGCGTGAATTTAAAAGACTCGATGGCATTAACCTAGCAGATTACCAATGCAACACCATATTTGTTGACCCACCAAGAAGCGGGTTAGATGATAAAACCGTTCAGCTTGTGCAAGAATATGACAATATTCTCTATATTTCCTGTAATCCGGAAACCCTATGCGATAATTTGTCTGTCCTGAATGCGACCCATAAAATCAAAAAACTCGCTCTATTTGACCAATTCCCATATACCCATCATATGGAAAGTGGTGTGCTGCTGACACGCCGCTAAATCTTACTTGCCACCTGTTGTTTTTATTCATTAAGTCAGGTGGCAACCTTGCTATTTTTAATATACACCGTAGCTAACTGGCGATTATTTTATTGCGAGTGGAAGATGAAAATTTGGTTAAGAAATTATTCGTGTTTTGCTCCCATAAAATACACAAACGCCGCAATGTTGGCATAGCGGCGTTATTGGTTAGAGCGGTTTGGAAACGCGATTAAACTTCAGCTTCGTTTTCTTCTGCAAGCTCTTTTTGTTCTTGTTTACGCGCCTTCCAACTTGTGTACATCCACAACGCGAGCGCGACAATAATGATTGAAGGAATAAAGCTCGAACCTACGTCTGGATGTTGTACTCGTAAGATAGCTGCATAAGCAAATAGCCCTAAGAAAAAGTTACCTACAACAAACTTAGGTAGACCGATAGGCATCGCATGATGCAAATAACGTTGATGTAAACAATAAATTGCGACGATTAAACTAATAACAGGGAAAATAGAAAACTCTACTAAGGAGTTAAACAGAGCAGAGAAAGTTCCGTGAGTTGATAAGCCAATCACTAATGCTAATAGTAACGTGCTTTTCTCATTGCGATTGTGTTCCGTCATTGATTCTCCTTATATTATTTAGTGAGATCGGGGTCAGTTTGACTTTGTTTTTCTTGTTCACGGCGATACCAGTAATACGCACCTTTTGCGATCATGCGTAACTGAAGTACAAGCCGTTCTTCCAGATGCCGCCTTTTTTCTTCATCGATATCAAGCGCTTCTGCACCCGCGCTAAACACGATGGTCACCATAGACTCTGCTTGTAGCTCTGTAAAATAGCGTGGCATATGGCTTTCTTGTTCAAGGTAATCTGCTAATTCAGCAATAAAATGTTGGATTTCCCGTGCAACTGCAGCACGAAACTCAGCAGAAGTACCAGAGCGCTCTCGCAATAATAACCTAAAGGCATTGGGGTTATTACCGATAAATTCCATAAAAGTTGAGATTGACGTTCGGATCACACTACCGCCCTTCGCGATACGCTGCCTTGCTTGTCGCATAAGCTGGCGTAACATCAAACCACTTTCATCAACCATAGTCAGCCCTAACTCATCAACGTCTTTGAAATGACGATAAAATGAAGTGGGTGCAATACCTGCCTCACGCGCAACTTCGCGTAAGCTAAGGCTTGTAAAACTACGTTCTGCACTTAATTGGCTAAATGCGGCTTCAATGAGCGAACGACGAGTTTTTTCTTTCTGTTTTGCTCTAACGCCAATATGATTGCTCACGGTGATCCTGATTTCTATGTCATTAAACAGCCATTAATATACCAAAATATGAAAACTTGGGTGTGACCACCTCTCTAGCATACCTCAAATTTATTAGGCTGTTTGAGGGAAAAAGCGATTAAGTGTACAGATTACCGCTTTTCAGAATTTCACTAAATCATTTTTCAATAGGTGAAGGCTTTTTATTCGTAGAACCGTGCTTAATTTCCCGTCATTTGATTAGAGAACTCGCTAAGCAATAAAAAAGCTTTTTTGTGAATACGCTTCAAAATAAAAACATTAAATAAAGCCATTAATTAAAAGTACATGAGTAAAGCGGGTAAATAATCGGCGGATATGCTAACATCATGTTGTCATTTTGTTTTAGAGCAGGTCTTACCTCATGCAACACATCCATTTTGATGCAATTGTCATTGGTTCCGGGCCGGGTGGAGAAGGCGCCGCCATGGGACTGGTGAAGCAAGGAAAAAACGTCGCCGTCATAGAACGTTATGATAGTGTCGGCGGTGGCTGTACCCACTGGGGAACCATTCCCTCCAAAGCCCTCCGCCATGCAGTTAGCCGAATTATCGAATTTAACCAAAATCCACTCTACAGCGATAATTCTCGCTCCTTACGCTCCTCTTTCTCTGAAATCCTCAAGCATGCTGAAAGCGTGATCAGTCAACAAACGCGTATGCGCCAAGGTTTTTATGAGCGTAATGGCTGCCAAATGTTCTCTGGTGAAGCCACTTTTATTGATGAACGCCATGTGAGTGTTCGCTATTCCGACGGTAGTTGCGATGTTCTCAGTGCAGATAATATCGTAATTGCGACAGGGTCGCGTCCTTATTGCCCATCCGATGTCGATTTTAACCACTCTCGTATTTACAACAGTGATACCATCCTAAATCTAACCCATGAACCACGCCACGTGATTATTTATGGTGCAGGGGTGATTGGTTGTGAATATGCGTCTATCTTTCGCGGGTTAGGTGTCAAAGTTGATTTAATCAACACACGCGATCACTTACTTGCCTTTTTAGATCAAGAAATGTCAGATGCACTTTCTTATCACTTCTGGAATAGCGGTATCGTTATTCGTCATAATGAAGAGTATGAAAAAATTGAAGGTGTTCCTGATGGCGTGATTGTCCATCTTAAATCAGGCAAAAAAGTCAAAGCAGACTGTTTACTGTATGCGAATGGTCGCACGGGGAATACGGATAAGTTAGGTTTAGCGAATGTGGGTATTGAAGCAGATAACCGTGGCTTGATTAAAGTCGATAGCGCTTACCGCACTTCTAATGAACATATTTATGCTGTTGGTGATGTTATTGGCTATCCAAGCCTTGCATCTGCTGCCTATGACCAAGGTCGTATTGCCGCTCGAGCTATAGCAGAAGACTTAGGTAATGCACACTTAGTTGAAGATATTCCTACCGGCATCTATACCATCCCTGAAATTAGTTCTGTTGGTAAAACAGAGCAAGAATTGACAGCGATGAAGATCCCCTATGAAGTCGGACGTGCTCAATTTAAACATTTAGCACGCGCCCAAATTGCAGGTATGAACGTGGGCAGTCTGAAGATCTTATTCCACCGTGAAACATTGCAAATTTTAGGCATCCACTGTTTCGGGGAAAGAGCCGCTGAAATTATTCATATCGGTCAGGCTATTATGGAACAGAAAGGGGAAGGAAATACCATCGAGTATTTTGTGAATACGACCTTCAACTATCCTACGATGGCAGAAGCATTCCGCGTTGCCGCATTAAATGGCTTAAACCGCCTGTTTTAAGCTATTAAGTGATTGCCGAACCTAATACGGCAATCACTTCTCTAGCCACACCCTACTTATTAGCGCGCTTTATTACTGTAATAGCTACTCATCAAATTATAAATAGCCTCAGCAAGCTGTTCATAGCGACCACGTAACGGTGAGCCTGGGCGATAAACTAATACTACTGTACGTTTCGGCTCTGGATGAATACAGTTCAGATAGCAAATACCATCACGGCAGGATTCATGAGGCACGGCCAAATCAGGCAATAATGTAATTCCACTTCCTGCTGCCACCATATTTCTCAGCGTTTCTAGGCTTGTTGCTCGGAAATGTGTATCTTCTTTAGCCCCCGCTTGAAAACAAAAGCCCATCGCTTGGTCACGTAAGCAGTGGCCATCTTCCAACATTAATAATTTCTCGCCAGATAGCTCATTCATCTCGATAGTGTCACGCCCCTGCCATGAGTGACCTTCATAGATGGCGAGCTTCATTGGCTCTTCAAACAAGGGTACAACAATAAAAGGATCTGTTTCTTTCACTTGCGCCAAAATAGCACAATCTAATTTACCGCTATCCAACTGAGCCAACAGTTGCTGTGTCTGTTCTTCATGTAGGTAAATTTCAAGTTTAGGGAAGAGCTTGTGCAATTCAGGAATGATAAGGGGCAAAAGATAAGGCGCGATCGTTGGGATCAACCCTATATGTAAAGGGCCAGACATGCTTTCCCCCTGTAGAGCCGCCATTTCCTGTAAGACTTTAATTTCGCGTAAAATCGTCCTTGCTTGTTCAACAAGTAGCAATCCTTGTTGAGTAAATAAAACCTTGCGGCTAGTCCTTTCTAGTAACATAACCCCAAGTTCTTCTTCTAGCTTACGTATTTGGCCACTCAATGTTGGTTGACTCACATGACAAGAGTCTGCTGCACGACGAAAATGCTTATGCTCAGCTAATGCCACTAAATATTCCAGATCGCGAATGTTCATTTTGTCGCCCTTCTTAATATAAACTGCCAATCAGTATACCAGATATCTAATGCTTTTAACTATCAATTAGAATTGACATGTTCAATAATTCTTCATCATTTGCAACGTGACATTTTGTCTCGCTCACTCAATTTATATCAAAATGTAAATTTAAGTGACTAATTATGAATTAAAAAAATAGGGATAAAATAAATATAATTAATTGAAATAATTATTATTTTTTATATTTTGCATGAAATAAAATTTCACTCTAAATGCAAAAAATAGAAACAATTATTCATCATATAGCAACACATTATTTACATTATTGTTTTTGATTTAGTTACTCAGGCTACGCTCAAAAAAACACCACAGGTGATAAAATATCAAACTAAATTATTAAAAATAAATGAAATTTAACTCCACAAAAACATCATCAAAGTAATTATTTTCAATATTTTACGCCAATATTTTGCAACATATTATTAACCTAAAAGGACTTTAAATTTATCAAATAGAGCTATATTTATGTAAACAAGAAGGAGAAAAATAGAGACACAAAAGGAAAAGGAAGGTTGACGTTAATGGAATAGTGATTTTCTTGAATGCTGAACACCTGATGTGGGTATAGCTAAAGGAGAAACGCTATGAAAAGCATACAACGTACCTTGAGCCATCAACTAAACCCACTCACATTCATTTATCGAGTGAGTAGATTTCAAACGCCTTGCTCACGACAGAATTACTCGATAAACAACGCATTCATCGTTTTGGGCAACGATTATCTGCCCTAATGATATCTCTCTTAGTCACAAATAGAAAAGCAAACCAAGTTCGATGATTGATACTATCACTTTCATGATGAGATACACCGCTATGCTAAGAACATGACATCATGCAAAACAAGATAGTGTAAGTATGCAGGCCAACACCGACACATAAACCGTTTAATACAAAAAAGTAGGCCAATTTCATTTTAGTCAGTCAATTTTTATCGAATAGGTATAACGCTATCGTTATATAAAAAAGCTTCATCTAACAATTAAAAAATAAAACAATTAATCGCAATATGCGTATTTCAATCTGTCACCGTTTGATTACTGTGAAAACAGAATAAATCGTAGATAGCGTAATTTAATAATTCACTTACTCGATGAAATATTTAGATACATTATGTTTATTTTTATCATTGTTTTATTAATTTCCATTAAAAAATAAATAAAAAATCATTGCAATTTACTTTATATTTTTAATTAAAAAGACAACCAAAACCACCTCCACACCAACAGATAAAACCATCAAAAAGGAGACAAAAAGAAGCATATAAAGCCAAATACCTACAATGAGTCATTATACACAGAATTAAACTCTAATTAACTAAATTGGGAGGGAATGCGTACAATCAATATTATTAATCAATTTCAAATATATTTACTCACATTTGCTTTTTAAAATTAACACCCAAAGCAAACTTTAATCTATATAATTCGCTTCATCCAAACTTGTGGAAACAATATAAGCGAATTAAGTTACTTAAATATATATCGAGGACTAATACCATGATTAAGAATACAATCAAAACAGCGTTATCTTTTGCTCTGATCGCAACTGCTTTATTTACAACTAACGTTCAAGCAAAAACTAATAGCACAACAATTACATTTAAAGCAATGATTGTATATCCTCCTTGCAACTATTCTTTTAATAACAACAATGCTCAATTAAATTGTTATAATAGTGAAGAGAATAAAGTAAAAACATCAAGTTTTAATTATACAAAGCAATCACCATCTAGCGAATGGAAGAAAACTGAAGACAACCGCAGCATTTATCAATTTAATTGGACTAATAAAGAAAAAGGCTTAGCTATGGTTTCAGTTAAATACCTCTAATATAGTAAAAGGCAATCAAAAACAGTTAGTTATAAACCATAATTCAGCAATAGATTTTAAGTATGAAAGCGTTACGCTTAAATCTGAAAAGAGTCTTATTTGCTCATTAATGGTATTATTACTCGCCCTGCATTCAGCGTTGCTGATACAGGTTCAATAAAATAAGCATACATTAGAGTGACTGTTCTGACAGGCTCTATCCTGTACGAATGGCTCTTGAAATCGATAGTTAATATTTAATTGCTTAAATGACAAAGCAAATATGACCCAAGAAAGATGAGATCTTAAGGAACAATGAGATTCTAAAAATTGGGAAATAATTAACGATGGTCTAGGAGCTTATATTTATAACTGGATTGGCGAAAGGATACTGTTAGGCCTTTTAACAATTAACTATATTTAAGTATTAAACTTTTAATCGCATGTACGGGGTAGTTATCTACCCCGCCATTTTATCCCACTTTAAACACTATCTTGCAAATTCAATGAGTTAAATCCCTAAACGTGCTTTAGCCTCCGTAATTGCCTTAGCGACTTGTTCCTTTGAAACTCCGCCTTTTGCTAAACGCTTATCTAGACAAGATTGCAATGAGAGGATCTGATACACATCGAGTTGGATAGTATCACTGAATTTTTGCAAATCACTTAATGCCATCTCTTCCAATGCTTTCCCTTGGCTAATCGCAGTAACCACCGCCTCGCCGACAATATGGTGAGCTTCACGGAAAGGAACGCCTTTAGCAACAAGGTAATCCGCCAGCTCAGTAGCATTGGCATAACCTTGTTTTGCGGCTTCTTCACAACGATTTCGACGAATTTGAATACCATCAAGCACCAGAGCCGCCATATGGAGACAGTCTAACCAAGTATCAAGAGCGTCGAACAACCCTTCTTTGTCCTCTTGCATATCTTTATTGTAGGCTAGCGGTAATCCTTTTAAGGTCATCATCATTCCTGTTAATGCCCCTTGTACACGACCACACTTACCACGGATCAACTCAAGTGCATCAGGATTTTTCTTTTGTGGCATTAATGAAGAGCCTGAAGTGACTTTATCTGAAAGTTCAACAAACCCCGCTTCACCACTGTTAAAGAAAATAAGATCCTCTGCAAAACGGGATAAATGCACCATACCAATACTTGCATCGGATAATAATTCGAGAACATGATCCCTATCTGAAACTGTATCAAGGCTATTACGCGTTGCCGATGAGAAACCTAGCCACGATGCCAGTTGCTCACGGTCGATATCATAAGCAGTTCCCGCTAAAGCCCCACAACCTAGCGGACTAACATCTAAACGTTTTAATGTATCTTTTAGACGACTTTCATCACGCGCTAACATTTCACTATACGCTAAACACCAATGAGCAAAAGTCACTGGTTGTGCACGTTGCAAGTGGGTATAACCGGGCATGACCGCATCTTGGTTATTTTCCGCGGTGATCACTAACGCTTTTTGCAGTTCCACCACAGCTTCTAACAATAGCGCGACTTGATCTTTACACCATAATTTTAAATCGGTGGCAACTTGGTCGTTACGACTACGTCCAGTGTGCAGTTTTTTACCTAAATCACCTACTTTATCAATCAGTTTACCTTCAACCCAGCTATGAATATCCTCGGCATCGCTCTGTAAAATGCGCTCAGGATCATCTTGCACCTCTTTTAATAAGGCATTTAGCGCTTGCTCAAGAGATTGCTGCTCTGCCTCTGATAGCACCCCAACAGTGACCAACGCTTTTGACCATGCAACCGAACCAATAATGTCTTGCTGCGCTAAGCGATAATCGAAACGCAATGAATCATTAAATTGTTTAAACCGCTGATCGGCTTCTTGACTAAAACGTCCACCCCAAAGTGCCATAACTGATCCCTATCTGATTGATAAAATAAATGTGATACCCAACAGCAAATAGCTGTCGGGAAGTGTACATCAATAAAACTATTTCGCTTTGTTCTGCCCTTTTAGCGCACGAATACGCGACGAAAGAGAGTACAAACGGATAAAGCCACCAGCATGGCTGTGATCATAAACTTCATCTTCACCAAATGTTGCGAACTCTTCAGAATATAAGCTGTTATCTGCTTTTTTCTGGATAGCAGTTACTTGGCCTTTATACAATTTCAGAACCACTTCACCAGTAACGTCTTGCGCTAAAGATTCTGCTGCTGCTTGCAGTGAATGACGCAAAGGCGCAAACCAACGACCATCATAAACCACGTAGGACATTTCTAAGCCTAGTTGCTCACGCCATTTAAAGCTGTCGCGATCGAGAACGAGTTGCTCAATGCCACGTAAAGCAGCCATCATGATGGTGCCTCCTGGGGTTTCGTAACAGCCACGAGACTTCATACCAACTAAACGGTTTTCAACAATATCAATACGGCCGACGCCATGTTTAGCACCGAGGACGTTTAAAGCTTCAAGACATCCCAGCGGAGATAATGTTTGGCCGTTAACAGAAACCACTTCCCCTTGTTTCACACCGACAGTCACTAGCTCTGCTTCATCTGGTGCATCTTTCGGATCGACCGTCCAGACCCAGCAATCTTGGTTTGCCGCATTCCATGTGCTTTCTAATACGCCGCCTTCGGTAGAAATATGCCATGCGTTTTCATCACGACTATAAATTTTTTCTAAACTGGCTGTCGTTGGAATATGACGCTCTTTCAGGTAATCCAATAGGGCTTCACGCGAACGCAAATCCCACTCACGCCATGGCGCAACAACTTTTAGCTGTGGCGCAAGTGCGCTATAAGTGCTTTCAAAACGCACTTGGTCATTTCCTTTACCTGTTGCGCCATGCGCTACCGCGTCGGCACCAACTTTCAGAGCCAGTTCAACCTGTGCCTTAGCAATAATAGGACGTGCCATTGAAGTCCCTAACAGGTAGCTTCCCTCATAGAGCGCGCCAGTTTTCAATACTGGGTAGATATACTCTTTGACAAACTCTTCACGTAGATCGACCACATGGCATTCCGATGCACCTGATTGCAATGCTTTTTGCTCAACGCCAACGAGATCTTCTCTGTCTTGTCCTACATCGGCAACGAAAGCAACCACTTCGCAATCATCATAGTTTTCTTTTAACCATGGAATAATTGCCGATGTATCTAGACCACCTGAATATGCTAATACAATTTTTTTAATGCCCTTTTTCATAACTTACCTATCCCGATTCCGCTCAATTAAAAAGTTTTCATTCATTCTTGGTGGTCGCGCCAACCAAACGCATCCGCTTTAGGATGCTAAAATCCGTGTGCCAATAGCAGTACCGTTAAATAGAGCTGGTAGTTGCTCTGCATGACGCCAACTGGCGATATCGACAGGACGTTGCAATGTTTTGGCTGCCTCTAATGCGGCATTAACTTTTACGATCATGCCGTCCGTGATAATGCCTTGCTCAATTAACTTCTGTGCTTTTTCCGTTGTCATTTCATTAATTTTTTGACCCTTACCATCAAGGATGCCACTGACATCTGATAGCAATACGAGATCCGCATTTAACGCTTGTGCGATGGCTGTTGCGGCTTGGTCGGCATTAACATTCATCAATAACCCTTCTTCGGTCACGCCGATGGAACTAATGATTGGTAAATAGCCTGCACCGAGTAAAAGCTGTAATAATTTAGCGTCACCCGGCTTTGCATCGCCGACATGCCCAAGTTCGTCATTTAATTGAGTGACGACAGCACTTTGCCCATCCCCCAAAGATAACCCAACTGCTTGTAACTGATATTTCGTTGCCCACGCCAACAATGTTTTATTGGCGGTGCCAGCCAACGCGCCTGTGATAATGTCTATCTGATCAGCAGGCGTCACACGCAATCCTTGCTTTTTAACCACCGGTAGTTGCAGCTTTTGCATTAGCTCATCCACCAAGCAACCACCACCATGCACGATCACTAAAGGTCGTTGATGAGATTGACGATAGGTTTGTAATGCATTAAACAATCTTTCAAGCGCTTCTTCGCTATCGAGTAATACACCGCCCAATTTAATCACTAATGGTTGCATGGGGTTTATCCTTAAATAAGTTCGTTGGCACTAAAATAGTGATTGCGTTTCATTGAAACCGAAACGAATATTCATGCACTGCACAGCTTGCGCGGCAGCCCCTTTTAATAGGTTATCTTCTGTTCCGACTAAGATCAGGTACTCACCTTTTAACACAAAGCCGATATCACAAAACGGTGTGCCTACCACTGATTTCAGGGCAGGAACACCTTTTTCATACAAACGGACTAATGGCTTATTTTGATAAGCATCTTTGAATACTTGACGAATTTGTTCGTCTGTCACTCCGCGATTCACTTTGCAGGTAATGGTGGCCAAAATACCGCGTGAAAAATTCCCCAAGTGCGGAGTAAAAATAACTTCACGACCTAAATGGGTTGCAATTTCGGGTTGATGGCGATGCGTGAAGATGCCATAGGGTTGTAAACTCACTTCACAAAAACTGTTAGTCATTGACGCCTTACGACCTGCCCCAGAAACACCACTCGTCGCATTAATCACTGGCCACATATGGTCATCGAGTAACTTGGCGTCGATCAGTGGTTTTAGTGCTAATTGAGAAACCGTTGGATAACACCCCGGCACGGCAATTAACTGTGCTTGACGAATTTTATCGGCTTGCCACTCAGCTAAACCGTAAACTGCTTGATTTAACCACTGACTGTTTGTATGTTCGAAACCATAATATTTCGGATAGAAAGCGGCATCTTGAACACGATAAGCCCCAGACAGATCAAATACGACACACCCTGCTTCTAGGAACTGAGGCGCAATGTCATGGCTAACTTCGTGAGCGGTTGCAAGAAAGACAACATCAATACCTTGTGCCGCGGCTGCAACATCGGTTAATGGCAACACGGGCATATCGATAATGCCTTTATACTGGGGATGCAACTCAGAGAAGCACTTACCTGCATCAGCACTTTGCGCTGAAACCATCAATCCCTGAAGGTTTATTTCAGGATGACGCTGCAGATAGGCTGCCAATTCCGCTCCAGTATAACCACTGGCCCCGATAATGAGTGTGTTCAACATAGATTTCTACCTTGTGCTCGTGACCCAAACAGTTTAATGTGTATTTTTATTCAAATAAAGTGCATGAATATTGATACTATTATGGATAAAGGCTGTCAACAGTGAATATTAAATTACCTGCATTTATTGAGATTTATCGCCAATTAATTGCCACTCCTTCTATCAGTGCTACTGATGCGCAACTCGATCAGAGTAATAAAGCCTTAGTAGAATTACTGGGTGGATGGCTGGAAACCCTCGGATTTACGGTCAATATTCAACCTGTACCGGATACCCGTGATAAATACAACCTACTTGCCTCAATAGGGGAAGGAAATGGCGGCCTAATGCTGTGTGGGCATACCGATACAGTTCCTTTTGATGAAGGGCGTTGGAGTAAAAACCCTTTTGCGCTATCAGAGCATGACGGCAAGTTATACGGTCTCGGCACTGCCGACATGAAAGGTTTTTTCGCTTTCATTGTCGATGCCTTACGTGATATTGATACCCGTAAATTAACTCGCCCATTGCATATACTTGCAACCGCAGATGAAGAAACCTCAATGGCAGGCGCGCGTTACTTTGCAGCCAGTACACAACTTCGTCCTGATTTTGCCATTATTGGGGAGCCGACCTCATTACAACCGATACGTGCGCACAAAGGGCATATTTCGAATGCCATCCGTATTACGGGGCAATCAGGTCATTCAAGCGACCCAGAAAGAGGCGTGAATGCTATCGAATTAATGCATGAGTCTATTTCACATCTGATGACGCTACGTAATACATTAAAAGAGCGTTATAACAATCCTGCTTTTGTGATCCCTTACCCGACGATGAATTTTGGTCATATTCATGGGGGTGATGCGGCTAACCGTATTTGTGGATGCTGTGAATTACATATGGATATTCGTCCATTGCCGGGGCTGACCTTGCAAGATTTGGATGAGCTATTAAATGAGACGTTGGAGCCTGTAAAAGCAAGATGGCCAGGACGCTTAACAATTGAGTCTCTCCATCCCCCTATTCCTGGGTATGAGTGCCCAACGGATCATAAAATGGTGGCTGTGATTGAACAGTTACTGGGTCAGAAAGCTGAGACGGTCAACTATTGCACTGAAGCGCCGTTTATTCAGGCGCTATGTCCGACACTTGTGCTCGGCCCTGGCTCGATTGAGCAAGCGCATCAACCTGATGAGTTTATCGATATGAAATTTATTGAACCGACTCGCCAACTGCTCAGCCAACTGATCGAACATTTCTGCCTGACTGAATAAAAATGTGTTGCGCGCAATAACTTCGGGTTATTGCGCCATTTGTTAACATGAATTTTTTTCCAGTTACGACTGAAAAACCCTCACAACACTATTTCATTTAAGTGTTGACTCTGCATGAATATCCGGTAATCTTTGTTTAGACGTCTAAACGTATAGACACTTAAATGGATATAATAAACTATCGATACCATAATGGTTTCGCTATATACAAAGTCATGAGGTCAGGGTATGAGTTTCTTTCACGCAAATCAGCGCGAAGCGCTAAATCAAAATTTAGCTGAATTAGATGGACAAATTAATGTCTCTTTTGAATTTTTTCCGCCGCGCACTGAAGAGATGGAACAGACCCTTTGGAAATCTATTGATAGGTTGAAAAACCTCAAACCAAAATTTGTCTCTGTTACTTATGGCGCAAACTCAGGTGAGCGTGATAGAACCCATAGCATTATTAAAGATATCAAAGAAAAAACAGGGTTAATCGCTGCGCCTCATTTAACCTGTATCGATGCAACACGCGATGAACTCAGAGAAATAGCACGTGATTATTGGAACAGCGGCATCCGCCAAATTGTTGCATTACGCGGTGATCTTCCCGATAACAGCCGTAAGCCAGATATGTATGCAGCCGATCTCGTTGAGCTGCTCAAAGCAGAGGCAGATTTTGATATCTCCGTAGCGGCTTATCCCGAAGTGCACCCTGAGGCCAAAAGTGCACAGGCTGACTTAATTAGTTTGAAAAAGAAAATTGATGCAGGAGCCAACCGTGCGATTACGCAATTTTTCTTTGATGTAGAAAGTTATTTGCGTTTTCGTGACCGCTGCGTCGCAACAGGTATTGATGTTGAAATTGTCCCCGGTATTTTACCTGTTTCAAATTTCCGCCAACTTGAGCGGTTTGCCAAACTAACCAATGTACGAATTCCATCATGGATGAGTAGAATGTACGAAGGCCTTGATAATGACCCTGAAAGCCGTAATTTGGTGGGTGCTTCAATCGCCATGGATATGGTGAAAATTTTAAGCCGTGAAGGGGTGAAAGATTTTCACTTTTACACCTTAAACCGTTCTGAACTCACATATGCGATTTGCCACACGCTTGGTGTAAGGCCATAGCCTCTATCTCCAAATAGTATGAAGGCCGCACTTTGCGACCTTCATACATCTTGTTTTATTACCAACTCCCTGACGCACCACCACCGCCACTGGATCCACCACCACCTCCGCTGGAGCTATCACTTGATGAACTCGATGAACTCGATGAACTCGATGAACTCGAAAAGTCTGATGAGCTAAAAGAAGAAGAGGGTAAATAATAGTAACGGCAAATATCATGCCATTCCCGTCGTTGTTGTCGGTAAGTAGGCGAAATGGTATGGATCACAAGAAACAGTATTGGAGTAGCAAACATGCTCCCTACCACAAAAAATAGCGCCACAAACAGGAATAAAATAGGGCTAAAATCTCCTTCTAGCCATATCGCCAATAACATGAGTGCTAAATAATAGAGTATCGTCATCAACAAGGTACTAAATAACGAAGGAAAGTAGTATTTATATTGATAATACTTTTTCAGCTTGGCTAACTGTTTCTGTTTCTTTGCCCGTTTGGATTTACTCGCATACTCTATGCTATAAATTTCTTTTTCAAGATATAGCCGACGCTTTTTAGTACCATAAAATAACATCGTAAAATAAGCTGCGATAAATGATATAAAATAGAAAAGCTTATAATGTTCTACACTCTTTGGTAGCACAATTCCATTATGCACTTCCCCCATTTGATAGTCTGGTGCCTCATTCATCACATTAATCGCACGAGATACGCCATTTTGGATCCCAGCGTAATACTGGTTGTCTTTAAAATCAGGTATCATACTTTGACGAATGATACGCCCAGCAATCGCATCGGTCATGACCCCTTCATAACCATACCCAACTTCAAAGCGCATATTGCGATCGTCTATCGATACAACCAGCAATACACCATTATTTTTGCCTTTTTGGCCTAACCCCCAACGATTAAACGCGCGTAATGAAAATTGTTCTATTGTTTCATTACCTGTAGTTGGAACAATATAAACAACAAATTGTGTGCCATCACCACGCTGCTTTTCAAAATTTAATAACTGGCTATTTAAAGTGTGGTATTGCGACTCACTTAATAGGCCTGCACGGTCGAGCACCCTATCACTACCCAATGCAGGGAGTTGGATTCGCTGCGTAGCCCAGCTTCCACTGCTAAATACACAGAACAATAATAGCCAGATCACATGCCGATATTTCAATTAAAATCCACCGTAGGTACTGTTTTTATCGCCTGTTCGTTATCTGCTTTAAAATTCGCTTTTGCAGAATACCCAAAATAACTTGCAATCAAGTTGCTAGGAAACTTTCTGATTTGTGTATTGTATTGACGAACGGCTTCAATATAACGACCCCTTGCAACGGTAATACGATTTTCAGCGCCTTCCAGTTGCGTCATTAAATCTTGATATAATGGGCTGGCTTTAAGATCAGGATAACTTTCCGATATGGCTAATAAACGGGATAATGATTGCCCTAATTGTGCTTGTGCTTTTTGATACTCCGCTAAAATAGCCGGATCTGATAATGCACTTGCATCCACTTTAATTTGCCCCACTTCCGTCCTTAATTTCACAACTTCCATGAGAACTTTATTTTCATAACCAGAGTAACCTTTTACCGTATTGACTAAATTCGGAATAAGATCAGCACGACGTTGATATTGGTTAATCACTTCGGATGCGGCAGCGTCAACAACCTCATCATTTTGCTGAATACTATTGTAGTTGGTAACGACAATGACCGAAATAATAATGATAAGAGCTAAAATGGAGATAATCAGTTTACGCATTGTGATGACACTCTATCCTTCGTATATCCATTGTTGAGCACAACAGAAATAAATTGAATCTGACCTACATTCATCATTCCATTAATTCATCGATAGAAAGTGAATAGTTTGATATATGAGCGAGCTAGCTCTATTTAGTACAGAACTAATCCCTATTTTAGCAACTTAACATAAATATTGGTAAAATTCTTGCCGCCGATTTAAATAAGATAAGCGATATCACGCGGTAAAACGAAATACAGAAAAATGTGTCGGACGCTGTCAATTATTCGTCAATAGATAAATAAAAAAGAAGGCCCCATTTCAACTTGGCAGCCTTCTTACTGTTGTCGTGCGTGATGTGATATTGCACATTTTATCGGCCAAACCAGCGAATTGATCTGGCCAAAATATTATCTTCTAGCCGGTATTACGCATCCCCGCTGCAACACCTGCAATCGTCACCATCAACGCTTGCTCAACGCGAGGATCCGGATGCTCTTGCTGGCGAGAACGGTGTAGTAGCTCGGCCTGTAAAACGTTTAACGGGTCCGTATAAACATTACGTAAAGCAATTGACTCCGCAATCCAAGGTAAGTCTGCCATTAAGGCTTCATCTTTGGACACCGCCAGCACACTCTTAATATCTTCAGAGAGCTGCTCACGTAATTTCACACCCAGAGGCCAAAGGCGCTCCTCCACTAAACGGTGATCATAATATTCAGCCAGCCACAAGTCAGCCTTCGCATAAACCATTTCCAGCATGGCGATACGGGTATTAAAGAACGGCCATTGTTGCCACATTTCATCTAATATGGCTTGTTTGCCTTCTTTCTCAATCACATATTTTAACGCTGCTCCCGCCCCTAACCAAGCAGGCAACATGAGGCGATTTTGTGTCCATGCAAAAATCCATGGGATCGCACGTAATGTCTCAACGCCCCCCGTTGGACGGCGTTTTGCCGGACGAGACCCCAACGGCAACTTGCCTAATTCTAGCTCTGGTGTTGCAGCGCGGAAGTAAGGTACAAAATCAGGCTGCTCACGAACATAATCACGGTACATCGCACAAGAAACGTCAGAGAGGGTATCCATCACTGATTTCCACTCTTGTTTTGGCTCCGGTGGCGGCAGTAAATTAGCTTCTAAAATCGCGCTTGCATACAGCGCAAGGCTGCTAATCGCCACTTGTGGTAGACCAAACTTAAAGCGGATCATTTCACCTTGTTCAGTCACTCGTAATCCCCCTTTCAGGCTGCCTGGCGGTTGTGACAAGAGTGCTGAATGAGCGGGCGCACCACCACGGCCAATAGTGCCTCCACGTCCATGGAACAAGGTTAAAGTGACCCCTTCTTTGTCGCACAACTTAATCAGCGCATCTTGTGCACGATATTGCGCCCATGATGCCGCCATCACCCCAGCATCTTTTGCCGAATCAGAGTAGCCAATCATGACCATTTGGCGGTCATCAATCAGCTCACGATACCACTCAATGCTCAAGAGTTTTTGCATAACACTTTCAGCATTATTCAAATCTTCAAGTGTTTCAAACAGAGGTGCGACAGGCAGGCGAACGGATGCCCCCGCCTCTTTGAGGAGCAATTTAACGGCCAGAACATCGGAAGGAACTTTCGCCATCGAAATGACGTAAGCTGCGATGGAGTCATTTTTCGATTCTGCGATCACGCGGCAAGTTTCAAATACTTCTGCCGTTTCAGGGCTTGGTTGCCAATGACGAGGGATCAACGGCCGACGAGATTGTAATTCAGACAGTAAAAAGGCTTGTTTTTCCTCTTCACTCCAAGCTGCATAATCCCCTAACCCAAGATATTGCGTTAATTCAGCAAGCGCTTCTGTATGGCGAGTACTTTCTTGGCGAACGTCAATGCGAACGAGTTGCAAGCCAAAACTCCGTATACGACGTAACGTATCGAGTAACTGCCCATTCGCAATAATGCTCATACCACAGGCCATTAACGATTGATAACAGGCATATAGTGGATCCCACAATTGGGCATTGTCGGTCAGTAAATCGGCTGGTGGTAGTGCTTGTTCGCCTTTTACCTTGCGTTCTAAATACTCTAATGTGGAAAAGAGTTGGCTACGCAAATTTTTTGCAATTTGCCGGTAAGGTTCATCTACCTCATCTCCCCCAGCGAGCGCCCGTAACTCAGGTGTCGCTTCGGTCATGGACAGTTCAGAAACCAACACTTGGATATCTTTTAAAAAGAGATCTGCGGCTTTCCAACGGCTAAGTAGTAATACATGGCGAGTCACTTCCGCAGTCACATTCGGGTTACCGTCGCGGTCTCCTCCCATCCAAGAAGTAAAACGAATTGGGTTTGCTTCGACGGGCAGTTCAGCACCAATTGAGTCTTCTAATTGCTCATTAAATTCACGTAGGAAAGCCGGAACCGCTTCCCAAAGTGAGTTTTCAACTACGGCGAAACCCCATTTGGCTTCATCAATTGGCGTTGGACGTATTTTACGGATTTCGTCAGTGTGCCACGACTGAGCGACCAACTGGCGTAAACGACGCATGATATTGTTGCGTTCGTAATCAGCCAGATCATCATGATCGAGTTGTGATAAGCAGGTATTCACTTCAACCAATTTATGGATCAAGGTGCGGCGTGCGATTTCAGTAGGATGGGCCGTTAGCACCAATTCGATCGACAGTTGGTTAACCGCTTGACGAAGATCACTATCGGTAAAGTTTTTCTCTTTTAAACGACTAAACAGCTTTTTAAGTGCCACAGGGTTACTCGCTGCTTCACCATGTGGCGAAATGCTATGATATTGTTCGGCAACGTTTGTCAGGTTCAAAAATTGGTTAAATGCTCTTGCAACCGGTAATAGTTCATCATTAGATAGGTTTTGCAGTGTCATCAACAGCTTTTGGCGTTGTACTTCATTGCCTGCACGCGATGATTTTGACAACTTACGAATTGATTCGACTTTATCGAGGATATCCTCACCTAATGCTTCCTTGATTGTGTCGCCAAGTAGCTTACCCAGCATACTGACATTACTGCGCATTGCGGAATATTGCTGATTCATGAGACTCCTGACCTTGTGCTTTTGGCAGAATGCTACCCCGACCTAAGTTTGCTGACGGTTAACAAACTGCGACCTAATTTCCTGTAATTAAATTTCAACCAACTGCGATAGAATTATTGTTTTGTGATGCAGTCGCCAAATTTTACCCTTGCCTCTATATAGATATCAGAAAAAAAGCGCTTTGGGGGATTTTTCTGAAATTTAATTACACCCTCATTCTTATTAGTTTTTCTTATTTAAGTCTTGTTTTAGCGCAATATATTGTCGATTCAGCACTTTTAAGACATGAATCTTGCTTAAGATTTAAATCATCAGAACAAAAAGGCAAAAAATAAAGAGGAAAAAATTAAGCGGTAGATAGGCACCGTCGCCGATGCCTATCTTTAAACGAAATTAAAGTAGTTGTGAAAGGCGATTAAGGTCGGATTGGATCGCCCCCGCGGTAACATCACGACCAGCGCCGGGCCCCCGTATGACTAATGGATTATCGCGATACCAACGACTTTCAATAGCAAACACATTATCACCCGGCAGCAGCGATGACAGTGGATGATCAGGCTTAACTGCCTCTACACCAACCCGAGCACGCCCTTTTACCGCATCAAACCGTGCAACATAACGCAACACCATTCCCATTTCTTGAGCCGCTTCTAAACGTTGCTGCATCTGCTCATTGATAACTGCACTATTTTCAAAGAACTCATCCAAAGAGCCAGACTCTGCTTGGGCAGGTACTAATGATTCAACACGCACATCACTCGGCTCAATTTCATAACCTGCTTCACGCGCTAAGATGATCAATTTACGCATCACATCTTGCCCTGAAAGGTCAATGCGGGGATCTGGCTCCGTCAAACCTTGCTGCCATGCTTGTTCCACTAATTCACTAAACGGCACTGAGCCATCGAATTGTAAAAACAGCCACGATAACGTCCCTGAGAAAATACCACTTATCGCTAAGATGGCATCACCACTCTCTTTCAGGTCACGTACCGTATAGTTAATGGGTAACCCAGCCCCAACTGTCGCGTTATATAACCAATGGCGGCCAGTTTTCGTAAAAGCATCACGTATTTGACGATATTGTTGGGTTTGTGCGGCTCCCGCAATTTTGTTCGCACTGATGACATGGAACCCATAGCTGGCAAAATCCACATAGCTTTCAGCAAGAGATTCGCTCGCGGTCACATCAAGCACGACTAGATCATCATATGGATGGGCGCGCATCCATAAAAATAGATTATCATCTTCATGCTCGACAGCTTCATCATCAAAGAAAGCGAGTGCACGGCTTGGATCAATGCCTTGATAATTCAGTAAACTACGGCGGCTATCGACTACCCCTGCTAGGACAAAATCAAAATCACTGCGTGCCGAGATATTTGGTTGCTCGGCAGCAAAAAGTTCCAACCAACGCGCACCAATGTTACCCTTCCCAAACAAGACTAAGCCAATGCGTTTTTCAGCACGGAAGAGGCTTTGGTGCATACCTTGAATTAAAGGGTCAGTCTGGTTTGAACGCAATACTGCGACGAGGCTGATCCCCTCTTCTGAGTGCCAAACAAACTCGACAGGTTGATCTTTTAACTCCTCATAGAAACGATGGCTATGCAGTGGGTTCTTGCACACCCCAGCCCCCACCAATGCAACTAATGAAAAACCTTCACGAAGTGATAAGGTGCCCGGTAACCCAGCTTCTTCTAAAACATTCAGTGCACTTTCAACCACTTCTGAGGTATAGCAGAATTGTAATAAGTTCCTATCTGAGTGGATGCCATGAGCCAGTGGCCGTAACTGAGTACGTTTTAATAATAAGTCGATATCTTTATATATCTGATTAAAATAGCACCCCTGTGCCAGCCTCAACTCAATTAGGCAAACATCATCATGGCTAGTGACTATTTTAGCACCTGTTCCTGAAGCCAAAACACGCTCAATCTTTGTCGAACCCTGCTCAGGCTGATAGCTACATCTTAACTGTAGATCGATATTACTGACGGAAACGGGTTGCAACGTGCGAGTGTGCAGCACCGGCGCAGCAAGACGAGCCAACTCACTTGCCTCATCCAGCCGCAACAATGGCAGTAAACATGCGTCTTTGATTTTACGAGGATCCGCACTGTAAACCCCCGCCACATCACTCCAAATGGTGACTTTCTCGACCCCTGCTAATGCGCCGACTTGTGTTGCAGAGTAATCGCTCCCATTACGCCCTAGTAGAACAGTCTCTCCCGCATGGTTACGAGAAATAAACCCTGTAACAACAAGGCGATGCTGAGGATATTGCACTAAAATCTGTTGTAATAAATGGCGTGATTGCGATTCATCGACCTGAGGCTGAGCCGCTCTTTCTGCACGTAAAAACATACGTGCATCAAGCCAAGCACTTTGCATACCCGCCTCTTCTAATACTGCCGACATGAGACGAGCAGACCAAATTTCACCATGACCGACCACTTCAGCGTAAGAAGCATCATTAATAGGTTTATCTAACAAAGCGCTTAAGCGTTCGAGATCTTCAACAAACTGGCGATTTAATTGTTCTGCTTTTTCTTCAGGCAATAGCCCATGGATCAATTCTTGCTGATAGCGACGTAAATATTGTTGAACTTGATGAGCCGAAATGCGATCACTTTGGCTCAATTTCAACCAATTAATAAGCTGATTTGTTGTACTTCCAGCGGCGGACACGACCATTAAGTCACCAGATTGGCTATAATTCGCCATAATGTTGGCAACTCGCTGATAACATTTTACATCGGCTAAACTACTACCCCCAAACTTATGTAACTGGCGATGGCATGGCCCCGCCTCGACTGCTGTCAGTACACTCATCAAATACTCCACTAACGTTGTGCTGCTATCCTAAATGCATTGTCTAAATCTGCAATGAGATCTTGGCTATCTTCGATGCCCACAGAAATGCGCAATAAACTATCTGTGATCCCTGCTGCCGCCCGAGCCTCCGCCGACATACCTGCATGTGTCATGGTGGCAGTATGCGAAATAAGCGTTTCAACACCACCTAATGACTCAGCAAGTGTAAATAATGACAGTGTGCTCAAAAACCGACGTAACTGTTGTTCATCGCCATTAAATTCAAAACTCAACATCGCCCCAAAACCTTTTTGCTGTTTCACAGCAAGATCATGGCCGATATGATCTGCTAACCCAGGATAATATAACTTTTTCACCAACGGTTGGGCTTTAAGATAATTGACGATTTCTTGGGCGTTCGCCTGCTGCTGCTTAATTCTGGGTGACAGCGTTCTCATTCCTCTTAACAACAGATAACTATCAAATGCCCCACCAGTGACGCCAATATTATTCGCCCACCATGCTAATTCTATGGCCCATTTTTCCTCTTTGGCAATCACTGCCCCCGCAATAATATCTGAATGACCATTAAGATATTTTGTACAAGAATGCACCACAAAATCGGCACCTAACGCGATAGGTTGTTGTAAGACAGGGCTTAAAAACGTGTTATCTACAACAACAAACGCCCCTGCATCATGCGCTAATCGTGCAATCTGCTCAATATCATAAATACTTAATAGTGGGTTACTTGGTGTTTCAATTAAGACTAACTTCGGCTTTTTCGCTAACGCCGCAAGAAGCTCTGATCGGTTATTTTGATTAATAAACTGAACCTGATAGGCTCCCCGTTGGTGCTGGCTATTAAATAAACGATAGCTCCCCCCATAACAATCATGTGGGGCTACCAAGAGATCACCCGGTTGCAGAAAAACAGTGCATAAAAGATGTAATGCCGACATGCCGCTGTTGGTCATTACCGCACCGCTGCCGCCTTCAAGTTGTGCAAGTGTCCTTTGCACAATATCGCGCCCAGGATTACCTCTACGCGAATAGTCATGAACTCGAGGCTCATTAAAGCCGGTAAAATTATAAGTACTCGATAGGTAAATAGGGGGCACGACGCAGCCAAACTGCGAGTCTTCATTTAATCCATTGTGAATAGCGATAGTCGACGGTTTGAGGGCCATAAACGCTTCTCCTGATTGACGGTGAGTCAAATAATACCCACTGGATGTTTGGACGTCAATATATCTAGACGTCTAAACCTCTTTACGTTTATATCAAGTAATGGAATAATCATCCCTAATGATTATGCGTAAATTGATTGTAATTTGCGCAATGTAAATTAACGCATTAATTTAAAACAGAAATTATGATAATTTATGTGATGCGTATACTAACTTATATGTCGGTTTGAGATCTGAGATTATTCATATTTGTTCTTTGAAAGATGACGGGCATATTATTTTTTTATTATTGATGAAACTAACCAAGGTAACTCATGGCTGAATGGAACGGTGAATATATCAGTCCGTATGCTGAGCATGGCAAAAAAAGTGAGCAAGTTAAAAAAATTACAGTCTCTATCCCATTAAAAGTGCTGAAAATTTTAACTGATGAGCGCACTCGTAGACAAATCAATAACTTGCGTCATGCAACGAACAGTGAATTACTGTGTGAAGCTTTCTTGCATGCCTTCACTGGACAGCCGCTGCCAAATGATGAAGATTTGCGTAAAGAGCGCAGTGATGAAATTCCTGAGGCTGCAAAAGAGATTATGCGTGAATTAGGTATTGACCCAGAAACTTGGGAATACTAAACGCTATCCCCTTATCTTATTCGTCTTAATTGGCGAAGGGTGATCAATCACTAAGATAAGGGGAATTATTCCTATTTATTTCTATTTCAGACTTTCCTTCAAGCTTTATTTTTTGTGCTTATTTACACTTTACGAGCTTCTTCCATAGAAAATAAAATACGTAAGGATTAAAGTTATGAGCTCCTATTTTCAAGCTACTGCGACGTTATTCGGTGCCGCTTTGTTGGTCACTACTGGCTGCTCTTCTTATCCACGACAAGTGGTAGACTCTCGCTCAGATGTGGCATATGAAGCACAATCTACATCCAGTGCAAAAACATTGGGTACACAATGGGGTGAAGATATCCGCTCTTCCGTCCAAGGTGTGACAGCCACTCGCATGACGAATCAACCCTATGATACTGTCACTATTTATTATCAAGGTGAACGCGTACCAAATCATGCTTACACCCAACCTTATATCAAGGTATTTCCTCTCTCTGTCGCAGTAATCAATGAGTATGGGCAACCAATGCCAATTTACCGCAATTCCCAAGGGCAATATAAACTGCCAGCCACTGAGGGTATGCGCTATACATTGCGGATCCTAAATAGCGATAGAAATAAAACTTATGAGGTAGTGACAACGGTCGACGGCCTTGATGTCCTCAATGGGCAAGCAGGTTCTTACCAAAATAATGGTTATTTAATTCGACCAGGCAAAAAACTGACCATTGAAGGTTTTCGCAAGAATAACAACCAAGTTGCCGCATTTCGTTTTGCAGCGCCTGAATCATCCTACGTGAATCAAAACGTACAAGGCGATGAACGAAATATTGGCGTTATCGGTATCGCTTTTTTTGAAGTGCGCGAAACCTTACCATTATGTGACGCTAATCCGTTCCCAGCGGATACACAATATGCACCGGCACCTTGCCGCAAGTATTAATAGCTATATAGGACAATTAGCGTATTAACCAATACGCTAATATTGGTGTAATATAAATTACTCATAATCTCCAAATTAAAATTAATTGTTTCTCATTAAAAACAGAAAAAAATCACTTTGTTAGATTAAAATTCAAAGTCACAAGCGATAAGTATCATTATTACTGATTTAATATTTTTCTTATTTACATTTCTATTATATAAAAAATACGCTTTTCTTTAGAAAAAAATATTTATATTGAGCACTATTCTTTCATAGACATCCTAAAACACAATATTCAACACCCTGATTCAGCTTATTATTTTGATTTAAACCCAAACTCAACATTAAACATTTTGTTTATTTTCCATTCTATTATAATGAACTAATAATTGTCGAGGTAATATTAGAACATTTACTTAATAAGTAATTTGATAACTCATTATCTCATTCTACTTCCTTCTATTATTACGTAATAAATTATGAGAAAAAATAAAATCAGCACATTTGTCGCTATTGGTATTTCATTACTAGCAGCACAAAGTTATGCGGCAGAAAAACCACTTGAAATAGAAAAGAAAATAAATTTGGATAACCGAAAAGGATTTTATTCTGAGGCATTGCATATTTCTGCAGATGGCAAAATCATTGTTATGAATCTTGCTAGCGATACGCAAAGAGACAATCTTTTCCGTTGGACTGAAAAAAGTGGTCTGGTGAGCTTAGGAACGCTGAAATCAGATAATAGTGGCAGCATATCAACCAATGGCATATCAAAAAATGGTTCAGTTATCATCGGTTATTCAGAGACTGACGATGGGCAAGGTAATGCATTTCGATGGACTGAAAAAACGGGGATACAAAGCTTAACCCCAAATGCACACTCCTATGCACAAGCTGTTTCTGATGACGGAAGCGTTATTACGGGCCAGATATTTACAAATGATGGCAGTCACTTAGGAAATGCCTTTATCTGGACTGAAGATAAGGGCATGCGTAGCTTAGGGACACTAAAAAGCGATAATTCAGGCCGTTCCGATCCTAATGGCATCTCTGCGGATGGTTCTACTATTGTCGGTGATTCAAGCACTGACAGTAATGCGATGAATGCTTTTAGATGGACAGAAAAGACAGGAATGCAGGGGTTAGGCACCTTAAAATCTGATGGTTCCGGTAACTCTGCAGCCAATGCGACTTCTGCAAATGGACTCGTTGTCGTTGGCTTCTCAGACACCGATAACAACCAAAATAATGCTTTCAGATGGACAGAAACCACAGGCATGATTAGCCTCGGTACACTTAGAGCGGATAAAAGTGGTCAGTCCAGTGCTGATTTTGTCTCAAAAGACGGCTCTGTTGTGGTTGGGAGTTCAGATAGTGAGTTTGCCCATGAACAACAAACTTTCCGTTGGACAGAAAAAACAGGCATGGTTAGCCTTGGTTCATTAAAAGCCGATAATTCTGGATTCTCCGAGGCTCTTGATATGAATGGGAGTGGTTCTGTGATTGTTGGCGAAGCCTATAATGATCACAATGAACTTAGTGCGTATCGCTGGTCTGAAAGTACAGGGATGGTTGGTTTAGGCACCCTAGCATCTGATAATAGAGGCTCCTCAACGGCATATGCCGTTTCCGAAGATGGCTTGATTATTGTTGGTGCCGCTCAAACAGATGAAGATGATATCCATGCAACCCTTTGGAAGATCAAGGGTTCAGAAACTGAACCGAATATCGTGACCGTTGACGCCACTCATTCAAGCTATGCAATGTCACGCACGGCAAACCGAGGGTTTAAAGTTCTCGATTTTTATCAAAGTAGTTTAAATCATTTAAGTAATAGCCGTTGCCAATTAGGCGACAGTAGCTACTGTGTTGGTCTTTTCTCTCAATATGATAGCCTAAGTGATAATCATCGCGTTGCAACTGGTCTGTATAGCGCATTACGTTTACCTGCTGAAAATTGGACTGTCGGTGCAGCAGTGAATTTTGCTCATAATACGACCTTAGCGGATAATTATGACACCCGAAACAATAGCCGCCCTGCTGTTGGTTTATTCACTCGCTATCAACAAAACCTGAATAACAACGGTCTATATGCAGACTTATCCGCTTCATATCTAAATCAAGATGTCCGTATCACTCGTGATACATTGAAAAATACAGAAGCAGGGGAAGGAAATGCAACAATCAAAGGCTATCAAGCACGCCTAAGTATTGGTTATGGTCTTCCATTAACCTCTCAGACGCGGTTAATGCCTGAAGTTGCTTTATCCTATAAAAAAATTAACCGTAGCAGCTATACCGAGACCAAAAATGCTGAATTTGCAGCAGAATATGGTCGTATGGGTAACAAACGTACCGACCTGCAATTAGGAATGAATATCAAACATAATCTCAATGAGGTATTCCAAGTAGATGGTAAGATTGGTACAGATATTAAACTCAATAGTGATCGTGATGCGTTTACGGGTTACATCCCTTATGTCGGTGCGTATACCTACGATAAAGGTGATGAGCGTACTGTTAACCCTTACGCAGTTGCAGGGCTCAATATTAACGTTACCCAAAACTCAACAATACGCACCAGTGTCGGTTGGCAACAAACTGACTACAAACATGACAGTGTAAATGTAGGTTTAGGCTATTCTTATCACTGGTAAGAACCCAATGGCTGGAAGGCGTTAAATGATTTTCAGCCATATTACCCCCATTAAAAAAGGGAAACTGAGTTTCCCTTTTTTTTGCATTTCACAGGCTTGATTACTTCTTCGCGCCTGGGATGCTGAAACGTTTGTTAAAGCGATCAACACGACCACCGGTAGCAACGTCACGCTGTTTACCAGTATAGAACGGGTGGCAGTTACCACAAACGTCCAGGTTCAATGAGTGACCTGCAGTTGAATTGATTTTCATAACATTACCGCAAGAACAAGTTGCAGTAACTTCTTCGTATTTAGGATGAATACCTTTTTTCATGGGAAAACCTCTATTAAGGCCGTGTCGCCATTCCAGCCCTAACGCCGGACACCACACGTCGTGTTGATTAAAAATGTTTTATTGGCAAAATTAGATACCAAAGGCGGCGGATCATACAGAAAATCTCTGTATCACGCAATGAAAACCACGTAGTTTTTATGGTACCCTAACAAAATAATGAAACTATTCTCGCACAAAAACCAGACGGAATTCCAGTTATGATCGTCGTTCAGGTGGCTTTACCTGTTCCTTTAAACCGCGCATTTGATTACCGCTTAGCGGATAACATGCCAATTCCACCGATTGGTAGCCGTGTTTTGGTGCCTTTTGGTAAACGGCAAGCACTCGGTGTTGTTGTGGATCATAGCCATAGCAGCGAACTTCCTGAAGATCAGCTAAAAACCGTTGACCTTGTGCTCGATCATGAAACCTTATTCCCCGATGACCTCTGGCAGCTATTGCTGTGGTCTGCACAATATTACCATTACCCTATTGGCGAAGTGTTGTTCCACGCACTCCCCATTTTGTTACGTCAGGGGAAACCGGCTGAATTTTCACCTATTTGGCAATGGCAAGCTACACCGCTCGGGCAAGAGTGTGACCTAAATACTTTAAAAGGTGCACCTAAGCAACAACAGGCACTCGCCCTACTACGCCGCCGCCCTGTGTATCGTCATCAAGTCAGTGAACTTGAATTGAGTGAAAATACGTTACGGACACTAAAAAAGAAAGATTATATCGAACTTTACCCCGTCCAACCCGTCACCGAAAAATGGCAGTCACAATTTGCCGTATGTGGCGAGCGTTTACGCCTTAATAGCGAGCAAGCCACCGCAGTTGGGGCCATTCGTGCAGAAGATGATCACTTTTCACCTTGGTTACTTGCAGGGATCACAGGTTCGGGTAAAACAGAAGTGTATCTCAGCGTATTAGAAAATATTCTCGCTCAGGGTAAACAAGCGTTAGTACTCGTTCCCGAAATTGGATTAACGCCACAGACCATTAGCCGATTCCGCGAGCGCTTTAATGCCCCCGTAGACGTTCTACATTCAGGTTTGAATGATAGTGAGCGCCTTGCTGTGTGGTTACGTGCGAAACAAGGTACCAACGCAATTGTGATTGGCACACGCTCCGCACTTTTTACCCCGTTTTCCCGTTTAGGGATCATCATTATTGATGAGGAGCACGATAGCTCTTATAAACAGCAAGATGGATGGCGTTATCATGCACGTGACCTTGCTGTATTTCGGGCCAAAAAAGAAAATATTCCCATTATTATGGGCACGGCAACGCCCTCTTTAGAAACCTTATATAATGTTCAGCAGAAAAAATATCGTCAGTTAAACTTAACATTACGGGCGGGTAATGCACGTCCTGCGACACAGCATCTTATCGACCTAAAAGGGCAGCCACTAAAGTTTGGTTTATCCCATTTATTGATTAAACATATCCAAGATCACCTCGCACAAAATAATCAGGTGATCCTTTTCCTAAACCGCCGAGGATATTCACCTGCGTTGCTCTGCCATGAGTGTGGCTGGATAGCTGAGTGTCAACGGTGTGATCACTATTATACCTTGCACCAACAATTCCATCAGTTACGCTGCCACCATTGTGATAGCCAAAAACCTATCCCCCGACAATGCCCTCAATGTGGCTCAACCCACCTTGTTCCTGTGGGGATGGGAACCGAGCAACTCGAAGAAGGGATCAATACGTTATTCCCCAATGTCCCTGTTACGCGTATTGACCGAGATACTACTAGCCGCAAGGGTGAATTAGAGCAGCATTTGAATGAGGTACACGCGGGTGGCGCGCGTATTCTCATTGGCACACAAATGCTAGCAAAAGGGCATCACTTCCCTGACGTCACCTTAGTTGCCTTACTGGATGTCGATGGGGCACTGTTTTCCAGTGATTTTAGAGCTGCCGAGCGCTTTGCTCAGCTTTATATACAAGTATCAGGTCGTGCTGGCCGAGCAGGTAAACAAGGGGAAGTATTTTTACAGACTCACCACCCTGAGCACCCACTATTACAGACCTTATTAGAAAATGGTTATGATGCGTTTACCCGTGAAGCGATGGACGAACGCCGCATCGCCATGTTGCCACCCTTTTCCAGCCATATTTTAATCCGTTCAGAAGATCACAATAATCAGGATTCAAGGCAGTTCTTACAGAAAGTCCGTCACTATATTTCTGAACATCCACACAGTGATTCACGCTTATGGATTTTAGGCCCCACCCCTGCCATTCAAGCTAAGCGTGGCGGGCGTTTTCGCTGGCAACTGCTTTTACAGCATCCATCACGAGGTTATTTGCAGCAATTTGCCGCACAAATTTTACCAGAGTTGCAGAGCCAGCCAGAAAGCCGCAAGGTGAAGTGGAATATTGACGTGGATCCAACGGACTGCTAGGGGATGGTGAAAGGTATTCAGCGCTTCGCCTCTCCTACTGCCATGATAAAATATCATTTCTTGATATTATTTAAGAGCTTGACCTC
>NZ_JAMPQI010000034.1:0-32910 GCF_028482365.1 Providencia sp. PROV122
TATTGAATATTATTGATGAGGGGACACGTGAGTGCCTGGCAATTGAAGTTGATACGTCATTGCCTGCTGAACGAGTCATTAGAGTACTAGAACGCTTGAAAATCGATAGAGGATTGCCGAAACAAATTCGAGTGGATAATGGGCCTGAACTTATTTCAGCTAATCTATTGAATTATTGTAAAAATAATCGAATTGAGCTATGTCATATTCAACCCGGTAAACCTCAACAAAACGGTTTTATCGAACGTTTTAATGGCTCATTCCGCCGTGAATTTTTAAATGCATATTTATTTGAGTCATTAAGCCAAGTACGTGAAATGGTGTGGTTTTGGCAATAAGATTATAACCAAAATCGAACGCACGAAAGCTTAAATCACCTCCCTCCAGAGGTATATCGTAAACAGTTAGAAAACTCTAAATTGAAGTATCTCAATTAATGGGAAGTGGACATGACCATCTAGTCGGTCACCAAATTCAATAATAAAACTAATTATTGTTTTTTCCAATTTTTAAATATCCCAATAAAAATCACCATTCATGTCCAATATGTCTGTTTAAATATTGTGAGTTGCTCCCCTTAAGTTGTTTTAAGTCATCACAATACTTTGTAGGGAAAGGGGTTAGGGTCGGTACAGAATGGGACGATATCAATATTAATTTAAGAGAGCCACTAATAACTTATAGTGGCTAATAGGACATGATGATTACCGTTTACTACGGAAAGACTCTAGCTTCCATATCATTTTTAAATAGCATAACAAAATAATGACTGAATAACCAAACATCATCCAATTAACAATCGTCTCTTCACTCTGTTTTGTTGTTAGATAAATACCATATGCGCCAACAATATAACAATAAACGATTAAAAATCGTCGTACATATATTAACGTGCTAGTTGGCCTAAACTTTGAGGAATACTGATTTCTAATCTTAAAATAAAAAACAATTCCCAATATGGTTAAGATAAAATAAATCGCATATGGAATCACTGAATAGGCTCTCCACTTGTACTATACTTTTGTTCATTACTTTTGTTCATTACCTTTATCATCCGTACATTTATATTATACTGAATTTTCATTGTCATCTGTAACAACAATATAAAGCTCACAGTCTTCAACAATATCTTTAATGTTAGATATTTTTTCTGATTCAGTAACAACCATAATGACATCATTTGACTTTTTATCTAGAAAAAATGCTTTATCGATGTCATCTTTTATGATTAGAGTTAATAAAAATCCGACTTAAGGCTCTTATATGAACGTGAAGTGTTGTGTGTCATTCTGGGTCGACAGATACAAAAAAGCCGCACTGGGCGACTTTCAAGATGATTGTTATTCTGCTTATATGTATGATTGGTATGCAAACATACATTAAAAACACTATTGGACAGATATGGAACTTTCAACTTTACTTCTTTTTATTCCTGCTTGTTTTGCTTTGAACCTAGCGCCTGGGCCTAATAACCTGCTTTCTGTTAACAATGCAGTATACTATGGCTTTGCATACTCCTGTGCGGGGGGAATTGGTAGGTTGTTCGCATTTGTGATTATGCTTATTTTAGCTTCATTTGGTTTAGCTGTTGTCTTGCAGACATCAGAAGTCATTTTCAGCATAATCAAATTTGCTGGCGTTGCTTATCTTCTATGGCTTGCATACCAATTATGGAACTCTCCAACTGATGAGTTCAAATTTGAAGAAACCAAGAAAAATAGTTCGATAATAAAATTAGCAAGGCAAGAATTTTTGGTCGCAGCGGGAAATCCAAAGGCGATACTCATATTCACAGCCTTTCTTCCTCAATTCGTTAATCCACAACTACCAACTGAATCCCAATTTCTAGCACTTGGCTCTTTATTTTTGTTACTTGAATTCATTGCAATCATGCTCTATGCATGGTTAGGTTTACATATGAAGAAGTTACTAAGAAAACCAAATGCTAAAAAGGTTTTTAATCGCACCTGTTCTGGTCTATTAGCTAGTGCAGGCGTTGGGCTTCTAATTTCTCAAAAAGTGGCTAAATAATACAACATTTAAAAATTCATTAAATAAAAAGTCATCACTTAATTAAAGATGACTTTTTATCTTAATACCATTCAAGCAACAAGTTACTGCATCGGATTATTTCCAGAAATTAACCTTCAGCAGATAGTTTTAAAAATAACGTTTATCAGACCGCATTATAATTTTAATTAATACCCAGAACCTTAATTCATAATCAAGCCACAATATTTATCTACTGTATAGTAAAATTATCAGGTTTGTATTGATGTTCTAAATATTTTCCAGAATATGTTATCCCTCTCAGGCTTAAGACTACGAAAAATGTAATGTATGCTAAAGCCTTTTCCTCATTAAAAAACATCATTACTTGGTCAAATACATCCAAAAGTCAGCGAAATTTTTACATTCTGTAGACATTGTTCCCGTTTCTTCCTCTTTTTCACACCGTGAGAGTATGTCACCATTCATAAGCACATTTTGTAAAAGAATATTGACCTCATCTTCACAATTTGCTGGCTCAGGATGTTTTTTACAAATACTATTTATTCTAGATAAATAATCATCATATCTATCTGTAGCGCCTAATACAGTACTACTCAATGATAATAGCATTGGTATCACTAACCATCTTTTCATATCCATCCCCTTTGGTTTAATTCAAACTCTAATTCAATAATAACTATAAGGCAATAAAAACCTATTTAAAAGAAATTATTATAATTCACATATAACAAATAGACCTTCAACAACTTCACTGATTATCTTTATCTTCGAAACGTGTTTGTAGACTCACTTTAAAAATAATGAATATTCATTTTCAATAGGCTATGATGGGCAAAAGTAATAATTATTTTTTAGCTATATATCCATACACATATTAAAATTAATTTCATGTAACGACTCGAATACACCCGCATTCTGCCATTATTACTAACATAGCCAGATCTATTAATCAGTATAAAATACACCATTCTTATTATCACTCACAGAGCATTTAAAACGTATTAATAGTGCGACTCTGTTGATAAACTATTACAATAAAAAATAATAAGGTGATGATATACATGCTCCCTCCTGCTAATTTTATTACTTTAACCAGCGAAATGGTTGAAGAGTGCGCAAAACTTTACTGTGAAACCTACAGCTCTGCTCCTTGGTTTGAACAATGGCCATCACATCACCCCATAATTGAATTTATTACCCATCATTTAGGTAATAATTATTTTATGGGTTATGTTATACAGGTAGAAAAGCGCATTGTTGGTGCTTGCCTTGGTTTTAAAAAACCATGGAATCAAGGGGTTGAATACTATATTGATGAGCTATTTATTCATCCTGATTTTCAGGGTAAAGGGCTAGGCAGTGCATTTATGCAATATATCGAACAGCAATGCGTTACATGCAATCTTAACGCTATTATTCTAAATACTGAGAAAGGTTTTCCATCGGAAAGTTATTATCGCCGTAATGGTTTTACAGTGCATGAAGGCTTAATTATTCTATCCAAATGGGTGACGACTGATAACCATAAAACAAAATAGTCGCTCGACAGGCCTTATCTCTCTTTCCGCCCACCATTAAATAAACTTGATTGTGAATAATGGTGGACAAGAGGATCAGTCAATATAGAAATACTTTAATTTATTTTTATATACCATATAAAAACGCATAAAAGTGGTCATACCTAACCCGCATACTGTGCTATACCTGTATAACCTTTACCTTGATGTAGTTTATCGACTTTGCCAGTTGCTAAAGTGACCTGATAAACCCCGCCAAGTAAATCGGCAATATACATCAATTGAGCACTTTTATCGTACGTTAAGCCGATAGTTTCGTTAAAACCTCGGCAAATCACTCGATAATTAGCCAACCCATGCTCCGTCATTTCCGCACAATTTAGGCTATTACCATTTGGCTCCCCGCCCCTATCTGTCCAATACAGAATTTGCTTTTCTTCATCAATTAATAGGTCAATAGGCTCGGGAAGCTTGTCGAGTAATAATTCAATATCTTTCCTATCGGATGGATGATAATTGGCTTTTGGCTGTAATGGCACTCGAAATAAACGACCTAGCCCACCTTTTGCAGTACCTTTTTGTGTCCAATAGAGCCAATTATTTGCAACATCGAGGGCAATTCCCACACATTGGTCTAATATATCGACTTTACCTTGATTATTGCGTGGTCGTTCAACGTGAGTTTGTAAATCGGATCCATCGGTTTTGCATGAACTAATTTTCCCTCCTTCTCGGTCGCACCAATATAATCGTTGTGATTGTTGCTCAAGTTGAAGCTGTTTTGGCGTTCTGGTTTGACCATTGCCTATCAGCATCTTTCTGGCTGTTCCATCAAAATTCATCACATTGATAGAGCCGTCATCAGCATCAAAGTCATCTCCCATATTACTCCAGTAAATCAAACGTCTTACAGGATCAACATCTATACCATCAGGCGTACCACCCAGCCCTTCAACGAGGTTATAAGCCTCCCTCGTTGTTTTATTAAACTGTATTATTGCAGGGTTGATTATATCGAGTAGCAATAAATAAGGCTGAGAAAATTCGTTAGTTTTCATCACTGTTACCTCATCATACATTTGATTAATTTTACGTTTTAAATATAGATGGTTAATCATTGATTAGCTAACTAATAGTTTCGAATTAAATTATTTCTTAAGGTTTAGCGGGGTTACGGGTGATACGATAACTTATCTCTAGGATCAACTTATTGAGTATAAAAATAAAACGATGAATTTTAATATAAAAAAGGATAAATCTTAGGTGTAATACCTTAGACGAGTTAAGGTTATTGATTTTTTGTTTATATTAAAAGCAACCTTAAGAAAAAATTAATTATAAAAGCAGATTTATTAACAATAGCCCTCATATTTAATATCTATTTATGTTTAAAGAAATATAATCTTCAAACAATTTCAAATTGTAAAAAAATATTAAAAATAACATAAAGAATGGTTGGCGACTCATATGAAAAAAGTCGAATATTTACTCAAAAAACTACGTTCGGTAGTTATCAGCGATAAGCTCTATCTCACTAATAAGTTTAGGAAAAAAATCGGTTATATCCCTAATTTTGATACTCCCAAAAGCTTTAATGAGAAAGTCAATTATCGGATGATATATGACCGAAATCCGTTATATACACAATTAGCCGATAAACTGGCAGTCAGGGAATATGTTTCTCGAAAAATTGGGGAACAATATTTAGTACCAATTTTAGCCACCTATAATGACGTTAATGAAATCAATATTGATAAATTACCAGAACGTTTCGTATTGAAATGTAATCATGATAGTGGTAGTAGTGTTATTTGTGTCAATAAAGCACAATTTAATCTACAAAAAGCGAAAGACAAGCTTTCATTTCACTTAATGAAAAATTTGTATTACATCACGCGTGAACGGCATTATAAAAATATTAAAGCCAAAATAATTTGTGAATCATATATTGATCTGTTTGCAAACAAAAATAGAAAGCTCATTCCCGAGACCTGTCGTATCCACTGTTTTGCGGGTAAACCAATGTACGCAGAGATCGACTATAGCGATGAGTTGGGTAATGAGTTTATTAATATCTATGATACGCAATGGCAGCTGCAACCTGTGACATTTGGCTATCCGAATATGTTAGAGCCCGTTGCAGAGCCTCCGTTATTCCAAGAGATGCTAAGGTTGGCTCAGCGGCTTGTCAGCCCTTTTGACTATTGCCGTGCTGATTTTTTGATGTCAGAAGACACATTATATTTTAGCGAATTGACATTTGCACCAAATGCGGGACGCACAGTCATTCAACCTTTATCATGGGATTTTCGACTAGGGGAAATGTGGCAACAACGCATTGTTGGGGCGACAGGTAATATTGAGGTTGGTGAAACATTAGCGGCTATCTCTTTTAATAAAAAGAAATAGCCCTATTTAATCGATAAAAGCCGTGTTAACTCAATGAACAACACGGCTTTTGGCTTAAACTTTATAGTTAATTTGCCAATACACCCGCTTTACGACGCACACTGGCAATAAGCATATAAATTGTTGTAACCGTTAATACAATAAAGAAGAAGTTAACCAAACCATTATGTTGCTCTAAGAAGGTTCCAGCGACTAATGGACCCACAGCAGATCCCACACTATAGCTAAACAACATAACTTGAGTTGCCGCAACAATATAAGAAGAATCTAAATTGTCACAGGCCAACGTAATCGCAATTGGGTATAGTGCAAACGAAGACATCCCCAGCAGCGCCAATGCGACTATCATCACAAGGTAATCGTTAGAGATATAAATAATCCCCATTGCAAATACCCCCAGTAACGACACCATCGCTAACAGCAACGTTTTACTCATCATAATTGACAGTTTACTGACGACTGGCTGGATCAGCATACCGCCTAGAATAATTGATGCCATCAACACACCCACTTGTTGAGTGTTAAATGGGCCATTTTTTAATGATAAAGGCATTAACCCATAAATTGTTCCCATCAAAATTCCGGATGTCATACAACCAATCATTGCAGGCTTACTGAGACGAGCAATTTTTTTCAATGATAGTTTTTGATGCGAATCACATGCTGGTTGCCCCTGACGAAATAACAGTGGTGGTAAAACGGCAAGCAGTAATAGCCCAAGCACAACCATAAATGGATAAGCGCCTTGAGTGCCAATAACACCAATAGCCAACTGCCCCAATGTGGTTCCACCATAAAGAGATGTCATATAAAAACTGAGGCGTTTCGCTCGCTCTTTAGGGCTGTCACCAATCAGGAGCCACGATTCAACAACCACGAAAATCCCAGCGACGGCAATCCCCGCAATCAAACGGTTTGGTAACCAAGCAGAAATGTTCGGTGTCCACGGCAAAATAACCACGGTTGCCGCCAACATTAATAAAAAAGCAATAAATGAGAGACGATGACCTATTTTAGCAATAATAGGTTCGATCATCATTGACCCAATTAATAAACCAATATAGTAGGCACTAGCTAACCAGCCCGCATAACTTGTATCGATATTAAAGCCCCCCATTGATAATGGGATAAGGCTCATTAGATACCCCGAAGCAATTGCAAAAATGGTCAAGCCCGCGACAGGTACAAATGTACTGTCTTGTTTGCGCATTAATGTAGAGGCCTGTTTCACGACCTACTCTCCCACTGACAAAATAAATAATGACTCGCCATCATTCAAATAACAGCATTGTTGACTGGGTTTATTCGCACTAGTCACATTGTTACTTAATGCACTTAACCATTCAGACTTGGCCAACTAACTACAGATTGAATTATTTTGAGTCTCTGCGCTGCATTCATCGGGGGGCCACGCGGCAATATTGAGTACCCAAAAGATACCCAGTCCGGCGACTAGTGCAGGTGTTTAAATAAAAATGGTAAGACTAATTTGGCGGCAATATAGAACTTTAATGGGGTAAATTAAAATGAGAAAAACTAATGCTCACTAGTAAAAATATTTATGTGAGAAAAATCACAATTTTTCTTGGGAAAGTGTTGTTGGCCGCAAAGGCAATAAAAATAAAAATACCTTTTAAAACAACGAATTAAAAGAAAGCCCTTCAATAAAAGCAATAGCACTGATTGATTGAATTTTAACCACAATCGTATTGATAAATTTTATTGGTTATCTATTAAAAAATATTTTATTACAATATTGTGCTGCGCCATTTGATCATTAAAGATACTTACTAGGATTAATTATCTTTTTTATTCATTTTTATAATTGAAAATCGTATTTATCGGCAATTAACGTCGTTTGAATTAATTTTGTTCGTTTTCCTGTTTTAATCTCCGCCATAATGTTGTGCGGCTTATTCCTAAATAACGTGCAACGGCTTGTCTATCCCCTTTAAAATAATCCATCACCTCAGAAAGTGAGGCACCGACTTGCTTAGCTTGTGTAAAATCCGCCGTCACCGTTTCACGTTCAGGCGATAAACTTACCAACATCGTTTGCGTAATCGCTTTATCTGGATATGCGCTGCAATATAACGCCACTCGTTCCATTAAGTTGCGTAATTCACGCACGTTACCCGGCCATAAATAGTGCTTAAAAAAATCACGGCAACTAAATAGTTGCTGAACTCTAAATGCGGGCAGTGATTGTTGTAAGCCAGCAAATGCCAGTTTTAGTAGCCGCTCTGCTAGCATATAGATATCCTCTCCGCGTTCATGTAATGAAGGTACTTTCATGCGTAAAACACCCAGTCGATAAAATAAATCGGCTCTAAAACGCCCTTCTTTTACCCAATTATCAAGGTCACAGTGGGTCGCACAAATGACACGGACGTTCACCTGTAATGGGCGATATCCGCCAATACGTACCACCGTCATTTCTTCCAATACCCTTAACAACCGAGTTTGCAACGCTAATGGCATTTCCCCTATTTCATCTAAAAATAAGGTGCCGCCATTTGCCATTTCAAATAAACCTGCTCGCCCTCCGCGCCGAGAGCCAGTAAATGCTCCTTCTTCATAGCCAAATAGCTCTGCTTCTAATAAATTTTCAGGGATAGCACCACAGTTGACAGCAACAAATGGCATAGGTGCCTTTCTTTTATGCTGATTAAATAATCGATATTCATGATGGATAGCTTGCGCCACCATTTCCTTTCCTGTGCCACTTTCCCCTTGAATTAACACTGTTGCCTCAGAGCGCGCGTAAAGCATAATCTCTTGGCGTACTCGTTCCATTAAAGGGGAAGCACCAATTAAGTCATTGATTGTATGTCGTACTTTGGTTGTGTTTTCTGGCTGATAACCGATTGGTGTGGTTTTTTGATCGTAAGAAATGCGACTTAATTCAATAGCATCGTAAAAAGCTTGGCGTATTGTTTCGGTTGAATAAATAAAGATCCCCGTCATTCCCAACTCTTGGGCAAGATCCATAATCAGCCCTGCACCAACAACCACATTGATCCCCATGGCTTTTAATGACTTTAATTGCGCCCTTGCATCCTCTGCGGTGATATAGCTACGTTGTTCAATGCGCAAACCAAAGTTTCTTTGAAACTCATCTAATGAAGGGATAATTTTTTGATAATTAATAATGCCAACTTTATGACTGATCTCACGTGCTTTCGCGAGCGCTTGCATCACATCGAACCCACTGACTTTAACGATGATCACCGGAACCGATACGTGACTTTTTAAGTAAGCGCCATTTGAACCAGCACTAATTATTGCATCACAATGCCCGGTTTTGAGCCGTTCACGCACCTCTTCTGCCGCCTGCTCAAACCCCATATTGAGTGGTGTTATCTCCGCTTGAGCGCTAAATTCTGGGCTGATATCACGAAATAGTGTAAATAATCGAGAGACAGAAACTGTCCAAATAATTGGTTTTTGCATAAGTTTGATCCTGAAACCCAATTACGTTTCATATAATGTTTCAATAGACATTAGCACTGTTTCATTGAAACAACACAATGGCTTTATACAAAACTCCAAGTTAGCTCACAAAAACAACACTATTCACATCTAATTGATTTTCAATAAATAAAATAATTATCCCATTATTCGGCGATTATGGCACGGCACTTGCTACGCATAATTAAAACAAACTCAGCTACACTTTATTAGCACTTTGATAACATGAGGCTTTCTATGTCATCTATTTCAGCCGGACAAGCGTTTCGTAATGCATTGGATAGTGAAACACCTCTACAGCTAGTTGGCACGATCAATGCCAATCATGCCTTACTTGCCCAGCGTGCAGGTTACAAAGCCATTTATCTTTCTGGTGGTGGCGTAGCGGCTGGCTCTTTAGGCTTACCCGATTTAGGAATTTCCACTTTAGACGATGTTTTAATTGATATTCGGCGCATCACCGATGTGTGTGATCTCCCTTTAATGGTAGATGCCGATATTGGTTTTGGCCCCTCCGCATTTAATGTCGCTAGGACAGTGAAATCTATCTATAAAGCAGGTGCAGCCGGTCTACATTTAGAAGATCAGGTCGGAGCAAAGCGTTGTGGTCACCGACCAAACAAAGAAATAGTCTCTACACAAGAGATGGTTGATCGCATTAAAGCTGCGGTCGATGCGCGTGTTGATGATAATTTTGTGATCATGGCTCGGACTGATGCTCTCGCTGTTGAAGGGTTAGAGGCCGCTCTAGAAAGAGCGCATGCCTATATCGAAGCGGGGGCTGATATGCTCTTCCCTGAGGCAATAACCGAATTAAGCATGTATCAACAATTCGTCAATCATACTCAAGTACCTGTCCTTGCCAATCTGACTGAGTTTGGGAAAACCCCACTCTTTACCCTTGATGAGTTACGCAGTGTTGGCATTGCGATTGCGCTGTATCCCCTTTCTGCTTTCCGTGCAATGAATAAAGCCGCAGAGCAGGTTTATACCACTTTACGTCAAGAGGGTACGCAAAAAAGTGTTGTGCCAATCATGCAGACCCGTGACGAGTTGTACCAAAGTATTAACTATTACGATTATGAACAAAAATTAGATGCCTTATTTTCACAACAGAAATAATTAATTCAATAAAACACGTTGTGTAAACCCTACAAAGGATGATCCGATGACTGAACAACTGAACACTTCTAACACATCGCAATTTAAACCCAAAAAATCCGTTGCACTTTCAGGTATCGCGGCGGGGAATACCGCACTTTGTACTGTCGGTAAAAATGGCAATGATTTGCACTACCGAGGCTATGATATACACGATCTCGCTACTCAGTGTGAATTTGAAGAGGTTGCTTACCTCCTCATTCATGAAAAGCTCCCCACAAGCTCTGAATTAACGGCTTATAAAGAAAAATTAAAGGCATTAAGGGGCTTACCCGCCAGTGTAAAACAAACCTTAGAATCAATCCCTGCAAATGCCCATCCCATGGATGTGATGCGTACAGGCGTTTCTGTCATGGGTTGTGTTTTACCTGAAAAAGAGGCGCACACATTAGCCGGAGCCAAAGAGATTGCTGACAGGTTACTTGCCTCTCTCGGCTCCATGCTGCTGTATTGGTATCACTTTAGCCATCATGGACGCCGAATTGAAACAGAAACCGATGATGAGTCGATTGGCGCACATTTTCTGCATCTTTTACACGGTAAGAAGCCACCAGCGCAGTGGGAACGTTTCATGCACATAGCCTCTATTCTCTACGCTGAACATGAATTTAATGCCTCCACTTTTGCTGCTCGTGTCATTGCCGGAACAGGCACCGATTTTTACTCTGCAATAACAGGAGCAATCGCAGCATTACGTGGGCCTAAGCATGGTGGAGCAAATGAGGTTTCTTTAGAGATACAACAACGCTATGCCTCTATTGAGGAAGCGGAACGCGATATTATGGCGCGTCTCGCTAAATCAGAGGTGATCATCGGCTTCGGTCATCCCGTTTATACCCTTGCAGATCCCCGTCACCCCATTATTAAATCGGTAGCACTGCAACTGTCTGAGCAAAATTTAAACCGTCAACTTTATGATATCGCACACCATTTAGAGTCGGTGATGAAGCGTGAAAAAAATATGTTCCCGAATTTAGATTGGTTCTCCGCAGTCACTTATCATTTGATGGGAATTCCGACCGCCATGTTTACCCCACTGTTTGTTATGGCACGAACCGCAGGTTGGTCCGCACACATCATCGAGCAGCGCCAAGATAATAAAATTATTCGCCCTTCTGCTAACTATATTGGCCCAGAAAACAAACTATTTACTCGCATGGAACAGCGTTAATAAGGATCATATCAATGACAACAGCTACCTTAAATCAGCAAGAATTCGATAAAGTGATCAGTGATATCGTCGATTATGTCACCGAATATCCCATCGTCTCTGACTTAGCTTATGACACCGCCTATTATTGCTTTCTAGACACGCTTGGTTGCGGTATGGAGTCGCTCGAGTATCCTGCATGTAAAAAATTGCTCGGTCCTATCGTTCCAGGTACGGTCGTGCCTAATGGCGCAAAAGTACCTGGCACGCAATTTCAACTCGACCCTGTACAGGCCGCTTTCAATATTGGCACCATGATCCGCTGGTTAGATTTTAATGATACTTGGCTTGCAGCTGAGTGGGGCCATCCCTCTGATAACTTAGGCGGTATTCTCGCGGTCGCGGATTGGTTATCGCGAGAAGCGCTCGCAAAAGGTAAACCACCTTTAACAATTCGGCATGTGCTCACCGCTATGATCAAAGCACATGAAATTCAAGGATGTATCGCCTTAGAAAATGCCTTTAATAAGGTAGGGCTTGACCATGTTATTTTAGTCAAAGTAGCCTCTACCGCCGTCGTAGCACAGATGTTAGGACTCAATCGCGAAGAGATATTAAATGCGGTATCCCTCGCTTGGATTGACGGCCACAGTTTACGTACTTATCGACATGCACCAAATACAGGTTCGCGTAAATCATGGGCTGCGGGGGATGCAACCTCTCGAGCAGTTCGGCTAGCTCTTATGGCACAAAAAGGTGAAATGGGCTATCCCAGCGCACTAACCGCAAAAACATGGGGCTTCTATGATGCGCTGTTTAATGGGCAAGCTTTCCGTTTCCAACGCCCCTATGGCTCTTATGTTATGGAGAATGTGCTGTTTAAAATTTCGTTCCCTGCTGAATTCCATGCACAAACTGCGGTGGAAGCTGCATTACAACTGCATGAGCAATTAAAATCACTTGGTAAAAGTGCTGATGATATTGAGAGCGTATCGATACGCACCCATGAAGCTTGTGTACGGATTATTGATAAACAAGGGCCACTTAATAACCCAGCTGACCGAGACCACTGTATTCAATATATGGTTGCGATCCCATTGATTTTTGGGCGTTTAACCGCTGCTGACTATGAAGATAATATTGCTAATGACCCACGTATTGATAACTTACGTAGCAAAATAGTTTGCCGTGAAGAGCCTAGCTTCACACAGGATTACCATGATCCTGAGAAGCGCTCTATCGCCAATGGGTTAACGATTAAGCTTAAAGATGGTCAATGCCTTGATGAAGTATTAATCGAATACCCAGTTGGCCACAAACGTCGCCGTAAAGAAGGGATCCCTCTACTATTAAAGAAATACAGGACCAATCTAGCGCGTCAGTTCCCTGAAACGCAACAAAGACGAATTCTTGCTGCATCACTTGATAAGCCATTGCTTGAAGCGATGCCGGTCAATGCGTTTATGGACTTGTTTGTTATTTAATCATTATGATCAAATATGGGGACCCCTGTCCCCATAATCGACTCATCCCCAATTTTCTTAAATGAAATATCCCTTTAATAGCGATAGATTTTAGTTTTAATTCTATTGAATAAACCTAAAAGGATATTATGCACCGATTTCCTATGGTTACTTTAATACTCGTAGCTTCTGCAACTGCCTATGCAGATACTTGTGATAATTTTGTGGTTGATACTGGTTTTATCATATGAATTACCTTTGATTCAATATGTACACATTTAACAGTGAGTCCAATATTACTTCTCAAAATCAGCGAAGCCGACCTCCATTTTTATTTTAATCCATCAAAAGCAATTATCGGTTCATCTGTTAAAAGTTAATGTTAATTTACGTTATCTTAATGCATTAGATGGAAAAAGAATTAATTATTCCCAATATACAGGAATCAGTGATTCAGCACCGATAAAAACAGTTAAAATTCATAAATAGCACAGTTAAACGAATGTAATTGATTTTATTAACAAACTCATCAAAATAAAAAATCAGAACAGATAATAGAAATAAACCTTAAAATTCAAATGATTGATTTTATGGATAATGTTTACTTAAATAAAAAACCAACTGATAAAACACCTTATAAGATATAAAAAAATAAACTTAGCCTATAAGAAAATCAATCATAAATAGACAAAATAAACGCAACATTATGTTTGCTTGAATTAATCTTTACACCTTATCAAACAAAACCACTCAATAAATAATAATCAAAATTAAATAGTTATTAAATCTAAAACAAATCTATTAATGATTGCGTTAATGTTTATAAATATCAATAGAGTTAATATTAAAATATTATAACTTCATTACATCTTAAATAACTGGTGTTATGATAAATAATCAAGCAACTAAACGAAATTAGATAGTTAACACTCTTCAAAATGCCATTGTTGTTTTTCATTTAGCTAGAACCTGCATGACCAATATTAACTTTTATTGATTTAAGGAATTAGTACGATATGAAGACAAAAACTATCCGTGACGTCACCTTTGATTTATTACGTCAGCTTGAACTAACGACTTTATTTGGTAACCCAGGCTCAACAGAGGAGACTTTTTTAAAAAATTTCCCTAAAGATTTTCGTTACATTCAAACATTACACGAATCATCAGCGGTTGGTGCTGCCGACGGCTATGCTCAGGCGACTCGAAAACCAGCTATCGTCAACGTCCATACCTCCGCAGGCCTAAGTAACTCAATGAGTAATATTATGACTGCGGCACAGAATAAAACACCATTAATTATTACTGCGGGTAACCAAACTCGTGAAATGTTGTTAATGGAACCTTGGTTAACCAACGTTTCACCAACAGAACTGCCTAAACCTTGGATAAAATGGAGCTATGAACCTGTCAGAGCAGAAGATGTACCCGCTGCATTTATGCGCGCTTATGCAATGGCATTACAACCACCTGCTGGTCCTGTCTTTCTATCCATTCCGCTAGATGATTGGGATAAACCTGCATTAGGTGATGCTGTAGTACGCACTGTTGCATCACAATTTGCGCCAGACCCTATCCGGATTTCTCAATTTGCCGATAAGCTATCAACGGCTAAAAATCCAGCACTTATATATGGTTCTGGTATTGCTCGAGGGAAAGGCTGGGATATTGGGATTCAATTAGCAGAAAAATTGAATTGCCATGTATTCAGTGCCCCCGCGTCAGAGGTGCCCTCATTCCCTGAAAACCATCCTCTTTATGCTGGCGGATTGCCTTTTGCTATTCAACCGTTATCAGAAAAATTGAAAGGCTATGATGTCGCTATTGTTATTGGCGCACCGATATTTCGCTATTATCCTTATGTGGAAGGCGAATATATTCCCGAGGGGTTAAAATTACTGCATATTACTGATGACCCTAATGAATCTGGAAGAGCTCCTGTTGGTGATAGTTTGTTATCTAGCCCGGTGTTAGCATTAGAAGCATTACTCAATCTAGTGCCAAAACGCTCAATAACACCGCCTAAAGTTCCGCAACAACATCACAGAATGTCACCTCACCCAGCAGCACCGCCATTACCACATAAAGGTCAACAGCTTTCTGCATTAGAATTATTTCAAGGGTTACGTGAGTTTACTCCCGAAAATACTGTATTAATCGAAGAATCACCCTCTAATCTTGGTGAATTGCATACCGCATGGCCTATTGATAAGCCAGACTCTTTCTACACTTTTGCAAGCGGAAGCCTTGGCTGGAATTTACCCGCAAGTATTGGTATCGCATTAGCAGAAAGAGATAGCGGTAGAAATCGTCCTGTTCTAGCCATTATCGGTGATGGTTCTTTGCAATATTCAATTCAAGGCCTATGGACAGCTGCTCAACTTAAGCTACCTATATTGTTTGTTGTACCACGAAACTATGAATATGCGATCTTGAAATCCTTTGCTGAATTAGAAGATTCCCCAGGCGTTCCGGGCCTTGACTTGCCTGATATAGATATCACTTCTTTAGCTAAAGGTTATGGTTGTGTTGGCGTACGTGCTGAAACAATAGATGAGATAAGCCAAATATGTAAGGTGGCATTTTCACGTTCAGTTCCTACCGTGATTGAAGTTCCTATTATTCCTACGACACCTCCTTTGTTGTAATTAAATAAACTTGAGGCGCAATGCGTGTTATTGCGCCTTTTTTGCGTATAAAAGAGGTTATCTAATGTTAGATACTATTATTACAGCGTTACTGCCTATTGTGGTTACTCTTTTACTCGGATATTTTGCAGGGTATCGACATGACTTCAATAAGGATCAAGCCACTATATTAAATAAAATGGTTATGTTGTATGCCTTACCATTATTGCTATTTGCAGGAATATTAAGTACTCCATTAACAGAAGTAATCAATAACGTTGATGTTTTCTTGTGGATATTCGTGGGCATGGTGGTGGGGTTTCTTGCTGTTTTCCTTATTTCCCGCTTCATCTTCAAATCTAGCGCTCGTTTAGCCGCATTACGTTCCATTGCTATTGCCGGTCCTGCTGTACCTTTTGTTGGAACTCCTGTATTAGGCGTTCTGTTTACTACAGATGCTGATATTGCAATTGCCGTCGGTAGCTTATTAATGAATTTAATTCAGGTTCCATTAGCATTAGTCTTTTTAGTTGGTGGCGATTCTGACAACACATCAACAAATAAGAAAAGTGTATTTTCAATTGTTGCTAACAGTATAAAAAATGCGTTAATGCAACCTGTCGTATGGGCACCTATCCTAGCTTTTATTTTATTACTGATTGGATTGGATATGCCTAAGTTTTTAAAAGGTTCATTTATTTTATTAGGTCAAGCAACTGGTGGAGTGGCATTATTTGCTGTAGGCGCTGTTCTCTATGCACAAAAAGTGAGTTTTTCTCTATCTGTTATCATAAACGTTCTGAGTAAAAATATTCTATTACCTTTAATTATACTGGTAATTATGATGGCGTTACATATACCTCATGTCGAGCGAGGCTTAGTGTCTGTAACACTGGCTATCCCTACAGCATCAATAGCGGTTATTTTTGCGGTGGAATATAAAACAGGGGAGCAAGAAATGGCATCAACACTATTTTGGAGTACCATTTTATCAGTTATTACAATGGGTGGCTTTATTTGGTTTACAGGAAGTTAAGTTAATTCAACGCTAAACCGATTGAAATTAAACGACCATGGCAGAATGTCAATTTTTCCTCTTACAGACAATACTCTTAAAAGTCTTTCCATGGTCGTTATTTGCATCTGCTTTGCGGTTTCTACTCGTCATCTCTGGCACTGCAAATTTTCGAATACCGTTTTCAAGTGACTCCCTACATCGGCATAAAGCTCATCCAACAGTCAAAAAGGAGCCATACGTTATTTCATTGGTAAAATACTCTCGAAAACACCGCCTTTAAAAATATAGCCTATATGTATGATCACGGATATGACGTTGTTATGGATAAAGAAAAAGCGAATTATTATTTAGCACAAGTCAAACTCACAAAAGTTGTGAATACTCTTTCTACCAATACTATCCCTGCCAGATTTATACTGATAAAAAGTAAATGCCCATTAAGATATTAACCCGTGGCTAAATAGATATAACGCTATTTACCACGGCTCTATTCATTTATTATTTCAATTTCTATAGGCTGACTCTATTCTTTCTCTAGCCCATTAATCCGTAGCCACCCTGTTGTGAACGTTCCAGTATTAGGGTTAGTGTAACTTGCGTAAGCAAAACCGGGAAACTCTTGCGCACTAAATAGCCATACTGAATCCCCTTCAATGACATAAGGCTGTCCAGGTTTTTCGCAAGCTAAGGCTGGGTCTTCATAAAAGTAGAGGCGTTTTTCTTTAACTCTATAATTCCCTTTTGATGGCTCCTCAAGCTTATAATAGATATCCTCAGGCTTGGATACGGATTCCACATTTAACCAACCTCTCGCTCTACCATAACTTACAAAGACATATTCATTTTCCTCATCATCAATCATAGAGTTAGCTAGTTGATTAAAAACCTTCACCTTATCATTAGGTATTACAAAATTAATATTACTCTTGCATTCTGGTGTTGGAGCGGAGTGGAAATATGCTTTTTTTTCGCCAACGACCACCCATGTATCTGATTTAGGTGAAAAAAATTCAGAGCCGATCTGCTCGCGCCGTTGAGAGCAAAACTGCTCTCTTTTAATGCAGTTTTGATATTGCTCCCCTAACTTTTTATCAAACGCCAATTGCTTTAATTTCCGACCATCGCTATCTGTCGTCCATAACGTATTTGATCTCAGTAAATAACTTAAAGTACCTATTGGCCTTTGTAATTGCTCTCCCGGAAGATAATCGCTACAACTGTCGATTATGCCTATTTCTAATATATTTTCGTCTTGATAACTGGCATCCATAGAGATTCTATCGGAAGACTTTTTATATTTTACGGCGGGTGGATAATTTGAACTAAGAATAAGATTTTCTAGCTCGGAATAACAATAATATGACACTTCTTCATTCAGAAATTGAAGGTAACTTTCATCATCTTGAGCATATTCATTTGCACTGACTGATATCGAATGTAGAGTTGTAGTCAGCAAAACTGCAATTTTTAATAAATGGCGCATATACATTCCTTGTTACCCTGAGTAATAACATGTTCATTAAACTGGCCAATATAACGCGTTTACTCATGACATATTAAAACAAAATATTCAGAAATACCCTCCAATAATTGACAAATTATTAGTGTATTATTCTTTTGCTTTCCCAATAAAATAATAAATCAACACCTAAAACTTTATTTATTCGATCTAAAACGGGGACATCTGTCCCCGTTATTGATCAAGCCCATGTCTTACCAAAACAGCGCATACAGTACACACAAGATAATCATGATTGCATAAGAAGCAACGTTGAAGCCTGTTGATGTTTTAAAAGTTTCTGATGTCAGGATAATTGCACCTTGGCTATCATCTTCTTTTGATGTTGTTAAGCTGATCAGCCCAATCACTACCGCAGTAAAGAAGAAGGTATACATCATCTGGTCAAGGAATGGCATACCTAAAGGCATTAACTTCAAGAATAATGCAAACGGAATAGAAAGAAGCACACCAATAATTGCCCCTTTTGCATTCGTTTTTTTCCAGAACAACCCTAACAAGAAGACGGCTAAAATACCTGGGCTAACTAAACCTGTATATTCCTGAATATATTGGAAAGCTTGGCCAATATTCCCCAGTAATGGAGCAATAAAGCAGGCAATAATTAATGCCACGACCGCACTGACTCGACCTACATTAACTAATTTATGATCGCTGGTCGAAGGCGCAATATACTCTTTATAGATATCCATCGTGAAAATGGTTGCGACCGAGTTCAACATTGACGCTAATGATGAAACAATTGCAGCAGCCAATGCCGCAAATACAACCCCTTTCGCTCCGACAGGTAAGAATTGCGTTAACCATGGATAGGCTTTATCGGCCTGTGCGAGCGTTGGAATATGCTCTTGGGCCATTGTACCAAGTCCCGCAAGTAATTGTGGATCAGTGACAATCACATACGCTGCAATCCCTGGAACAACAACAAGGATAGGAACAATTAATTTCAAGAAGGCAGCAAAAACCAGACCTTTTTGTGCTTCATTGATAGATTTAGCCGCTAAAGCGCGTTGGATAATATATTGGTTGAAACCCCAATAATACAAGTTAGCGATCCACAAACCACCAATCAACACCGCAATACCCGGTAAATTGCTAAACTGAGGGTTATCTTGGCTTAAAATCATTTCAAAATGCTGGGGAGCTTCACTAACCATACGGCTCATACCTGCCATGATCCCTGCATCACCACCGATGTAACTCACCGCCATGATAGCCGTCAGTAAGCCACCCAAAATAAGGAAGAAGACTTGAACAACATCGGTCCACGCCACTGCCGATAGACCACCATAAAGAGAGTAGGCAATAGCAAACAGCGCCAAACCCAATATTGCATAAGACATTGGAATGCCAAGGATAGTCTGTAGAGCCAACGCACCTAAATAAAGAACAGATGTTAAGTTAACAAAGACAAATAAAGCTAGCCAAAATACTGCTAAAATCGTTTTTAACGTACGATTAAACCGTTTTTCAACGAATTCAGGGATAGTAAAAATACCCTTATCGATAAAAATAGGCATGAAATATTTAGCAACGATAATTAGTGTTAACGCAGCCATCCACTCATAAGAGGCAATCGCTAATCCGATAGAAAACCCTGAACCTGACATACCGATAAACTGCTCGGCAGAGATGTTTGCAGCTATTAATGAAGAGCCAATTGCCCACCACGGTAATGTTTTTCCTGCTAAGAAATAGTCTTTCGTGCCTTTTTTCTCGCCTTTTTTATTACGAGAAACCCATAAACCGACTGATATGATAATAAGCACATACAGGATAAATATCCCGTAGTCTAACGTGCTCAATCCAACGCCTTCTGTATGCATGATCAAGTTCCTTCACCTTCACCAAATGATTCACCATTAGTGTAAACGTTACCATTGCATATCACTGTTAGATTAATCACAGATTTTTATAATAGATTAATTTTATCAACGAAATGTCAAATAATTGTATGTTATTTAACACATTAAAGGCGATTTCACGTACATAAAATGTCCGATTTTGGATTTTTTGAGAAAAAATGTCTCTGGTGGGTCAACGTCATCAAAAGATATGATAACGTTTACATTATTAAAGTCATGAGGTTTTCAATGGACGTACAGAATTACGCTGTACCAGTGTAGGGGAATAGATTAAACCACCAGCCTCTATATTTTCATTACGTGCTAAAGCAAGCGCTAATTCAGTGGCACGTTCAGCCATCATTTGGATGGGATAACGAATGGTTGTTAAACGTGGGTGAATATAACGGGCAATCAGTACATCATCAAAACCAATCACGGATACCTGTTCTGGGGAATGAATATCATTTTCATCAAGTACTGCAATTGCCCCCGCGGCCATAAAATCGTTATACCCGACAACCGCGGTGATCTCTAAGGACTTAGTCAATAGATTAGTCATCGCCTGCTCACCACCCTCACCATAAGGCTTGCCATATTCGATATAGCTTTCAGGTAATGAAATTGCATGTTTTTTCAATGCATCACGATAGCCAAGTAACCGCTGTTCAGCGTCTTCTATTTTATGATCCGATGAAATATAAGCAATTTTAGTATGGCCTTGGCGGATCAAGTGCTCAGTGGCAAGATAGGCACCCTTGTAGTTATTCAACGAAATACAGCGATCAGCAATCGCCTCAATACGTCGATTAATCAATACCATGCTAGGAACTTCTTCGGCAAATTCTATCAGCTCTTCGTCTGACAACGCTTTAGAGTGAATAACGAGGGCATCACAGCGATTATTGATCAGCAATTCGATAGATTGGCGCTCTTCCTGCGCCGTGTGATAACCATTACAAATTAAAATGTGTTTACCATTTTTGTGGGCAACCGCATCAACCGCTTTGACCATCGTACCAAAAAAAGGGTCTGAGACATCATTCACCAATACCCCAATGGTGTTAGAACTTTGATTTACCAATGCGCGAGCGGCTGCATTTGGACGATAACCGAGTTTATTCATGGCACTTTTAACCGCAGCAATCGACATTTTGCTTGCCTTCGGTGATTGATTAATCACTCGAGAAACTGTCGCCACCGACACTCCCGCTTCTCTCGCTACATCTTTGATCGTTGCCATTTTTTACCTCTAAGTTCAGTCGATGCCATTAAACAATGCATTAGTATAAAAAACAATGGGGTATATTATAGATACGATGACCCTACTTTTAATATAGTAATACGAAAAACGCCGCATGAGGCGGCGTTACTCTCAGAAAATAAAGTGATAGCTCGTTTTCTGGTGATATATTTGATTTGGCTGTGAAATACCGCTGTATTGCTCCCCCCATTCAGGGTGGTTAACGGCATCCGGTGGAAACTGAGTTTCAAAGGCCACACCTGAAAACGGGGTATAATGACGTGATTTTCCCGGAACCGAAATCAAATAATTCCCTGTATAAACTTGCATTGCTGGCAAAGTTGTTGCGATATCCATTCGAACATCACCTTCTGGTGAAAAGAGTGAAGCGACCGTTTGCTCACCATCCGTAAGCTCTGGAGCCAAGATCATCGCATGATCATAACCACCAACTGCTTTTTGATCATCGTCTTGCAAAAAATCATAGCCTATACGCTTTTTACGACGAAAATCGAAAAACGTCTCAGAAACATCACGCCATTCGCCTGTTGGGATCCCCCCCTTATCGGTAGGCAGATAATGGGTGGCCGCTAGTTGTAAATCGTGCTCTAAGGCCGTTCTCGCCGAATCTTCCCCTGCTAAATTAAAATAAGCATGATTGGTTAAATTTACAGGGCACAACTCACTCACTTGTGTACGATAGTCGATAATGACTTTATTTTCATCCGTTAATACATAGCGGACTTCAGCTTGTAATTCCCCAGGAAATCCCTGATCGCCATCTTCTGAAACCAACGAAAAAATTGCCTCATATGGGTTAATTTGAGTCACCTTCCAAACACGATAACTAAAATTATCCCGACCGCCATGTAAACAGTGTTCACCTTGATTACTTGTCACCTGATACTCACGACCTGCTAAATTAAAACGGCCATGTGCAATCCGGTTCGCAACTCGCCCAACGGTTGCACCTAGATAAACGCCTTGATCCATTTGGGCCGCCATATTCGGTGAACCGAGTAAAACATCACGTTTACCTGCCGACATGGGTAATATGCAGCTTATCCAACTTGCTCCCAAGGTTGACAATAAAATTTTCATGCCATGTCTGTTGGTCAATGCAATCACTTTAGATGCACGTGCCACATACCCTTGGTCTTTCGATAACTGCATTCTTTTCTCCCTACAATTTTCATGCATTCGCCATGATCCCAGCACCATCACTAGGCTGGCAAACATAAATATCGGCCTTCAGCCCTGTCAGCGCTTGATACTTTTGCTCAACCGCATCAATGACAGGAGTAACGAGTTGCTGTTTCATCAATGCCACCACGCAGCCACCAAAACCGCCGCCTGTCATTCTCACGCCGCCTTGATCCCCCAGAACCGCTTTCACAATTTCTACTAAGGTATCAATCTCTTTTACGGTAATTTCAAAATCATCCCGCATAGAAATATGTGACTGCTCCATCAGCATACTCAATAGGGGAAGATTATTTTCAGTTAAGGCTTTTGCGGCGGCAAGTGTTCTGTCGTTTTCGCTAATAACATGCTTAGCGCGTTTAGCCACTAGAGGTGTCAATTCCCCCTGCTTTTGGGCGAATTGTGCCAATGTAACATCCCGCAAAGCTTTCACGCCGAATTGTTTCGCCGCAGTTTCACATTGCTGACGTCGAATATTATACTCACTATCCACTAATCCGCGTTTTTTATTTGAATTGATGATCATGACGACAAGATCATCAGGAATTGGAATTGGTGCTAACTCTAGGCTACGGCAATCGATTAATAGTGCATGCCCCTCATCACCGCAAGCAGAAATTAACTGATCCATAATGCCACAATTACAACCGACAAATTGGTTTTCAGCTTGCTGACCATTCAAAGCGATGTCTTGTTGGCTAATCTCCAATTGATACAATATCTTTAATGTCTGTCCAATCACCACTTCCAGTGAAGCCGACGAGCTAAGTCCTGCCCCTTGAGGTACATTGCCACTTACCGCGATTTCACATCCGCCAAATTGATACCCTCTGGCTAATAAATATTTAACGACGCCCCGAATATAGTTTGCCCACATTTTTTCAGGCAAAAATAGGATCTCTTCATCAAGGCTAAACTCATCAATATCATAGCCATAATCGGCTGCAATCACGCGAATTAAACGGTCAGGGCGCTTTCTGGCTGCCGTCATTGTTTGATAATCAATTGCACAAGGTAAAACAAACCCATCATTATAATCGGTGTGTTCACCAATAATATTCACACGTCCTGGCGCTTGCGCATAGACCTCGGGCTGAGCATCAAAGCCCTTAATAAAGGCTTCTGTCACTTTTTGTTGGAGTATTTCGATGCTATTCATAGCAACCTCTCGATAATATCTGGGTAATAATGGAATGGCTCGGCCATGCTGGTTGTATGCTCTAAATATTTACTGCTGCTTGTAGTGAATATCACTGACACCCCGTAACCTTTCCGCTGCTTGTTCAGGGGTTAAATCACGTTGAGTTTCAGCTAACATTTCATAGCCAACCATAAATTTTTTGATTGTCGCTGAGCGCAACAGAGGCGGATAAAAAAGAGCATGAAGCTGCCAGTGTTCAATCTCTCGGTTATCACTAAAAAATGGAGCGAAATGCCATCCCATCGAGTAAGGGAATGCACAATGAAAGAGATTGTCATAACGACAGGTGAGCTTTTTCAGTGCAACACTAAGGTCATCGCGTATCTCTACACTCATTTCATTCATACGCCGAATATGTATTTTAGGCATTAGCATGGTTTCAAACGGCCAAGCCGCCCAATAAGGCACAACAGCAAGCCAATGTGCTGTTTCCACTACCGTTCTAGAGCCATCTTTCAGCTCTGCCTGTGCATAATCCAACAGTAAATTGCTTCCTTGCTGCTGGTAATACTGTTTTAAGTGCTCATCTTTACGAGCAATTTCATTAGGCAAGAAATCACTCGCCCAAATCTGCCCATGAGGGTGTGGCTGAGAGCACCCCATCACCTCACCTTTATTTTCAAAAACTTGTACCCATAAAAACCGTTGGCTGAGTTCATCAATTTGCTGCTGCCAAGTTTCAATTACACGGCCGATTTGAGCTGTCGATAGTTCAGGTAAAGTCTTACTGTGATCAGGTGAAAAGCAGATCACTCGGCTCAAGCCACTGACCGCTTGTGTTTTAAATAAAGGCGATTGTTCTTTTGGCTGCGCACAAGACCTAGGTAATAGTGCAGAATAATCGTTTTGAAACACATATGTATCTTGATAATCAGGATTGATATCACCAGAAACGCGATGGTTGGTTGGGCATAAAAAACAGTTTCCATCGTATTTAGGCAATTGTTTCACTTCCACCTTCTCATCTTGCCCACTCCAAGGTCGTTTAGCACGATGAGGTGAGACCAAAACCCATTGTCCTGTTAATGGGTTATAACGCCGATGCGGGCAATCTGATGGGTTGAACGCTATTTTATCCATGATGTTCTATTTCTCCTGTATCTATTACGATTCATAGCCATTAGGGTTTTGAGACTGCCAGCGCCATGAATCCATAGCCATGTCATCAATGGTACGAGTTGCCTTCCAACCAAGTTCGCGCTGTGCTTTTTCTGATGTCGACCAATACTCGGCGATATCACCGGCCCTTCTTGGCACAACAACGTATGGGATTTCCCTGCCGACAGCTTTTTCAAATGCGTGTAGGACTTCCAATACACTCGTTCCTCTCCCCGTACCGAGGTTGTAAATATGTAATCCTGCCTGCTGACTAACCACTTTCAGTGCAGCCACATGCCCATCCGCTAAATCCATAACATGGATATAATCACGCACACCTGTTCCATCAACAGTAGGGTAATCGTTTCCATAAATAGACAATTTTTCTCGTCTGCCAACGGCGACTTGAGCAATATAAGGCGTTAGATTATTCGGTATACCTTGCGGATCTTCCCCCATCAAACCTGAAGGATGGGCACCAACTGGATTGAAATAGCGTAATAAGGTCACAGACCAATTTGGTTCGGCGATCACCAAATCGGATAAACAGCGTTCAACCATGTATTTACTTGTGCCATACGGGCTTTGTGTATTGCCAGTTGGAAAGTTTTCTGTAATAGGCACCGTATCCGGTTCACCGTAAACAGTCGCGGAGGAGCTAAAGATGATACGATGTACGCCAGCACGCTGCATACATTTGGCTAGCACCAAGGTGCCATTAACATTCACATCATAATATTCGAGTGGTTTTTCTACCGACTCTCCAACGGCTTTTAACCCCGCAAAATGGATCACTGCGCTGATTTTATGTTCAGAGAAAAGACGGTTTAACAGAGATTCGTCACGAATATCACCTTGATAAAAAAGCGGGCGCACTGCGGTTAGCTTTTCAATACGATTGAGCACTTCCTCTTTCGCATTGCACAAATTATCAATAATGATTGGAGCAAACCCAGCTTGGATCATCTGCACACACGTATGGCTACCAATATACCCCATCCCCCCTGTGACAAGCACTTTTGTTGGCTGCATCGTTTACCCCTTGATTCTATTAAGGATATGAAAATTCACTTTGCAAAGTATAGCAACGGGCTAATACCTTATTCTGTGATCTATCTCGCGATAGTGTAAACGTTTACACAAATAACCTCAATAAGGGGCTTTTCAGAGGCGAAGAGCAATGCATTTTCAATATGTTCAACACCGGCCACATAGTGAAACAGTTTGTGAAATAAAGCACGATTGAGATATAAAGAGGCTTAATCAGGAAGATAGTTTGAAGAAAAAACCGAAAGCGAGGCCCTTTCGGTTATTTTTCTATTGGCGATTTTCAACTAATGAATACATTCTTTATCGTATGGATCTAAGTGAGTCATGACATTGAGGATTTGCGGGTTTTCCATTAATTTATCACGTACATTTACCGCAATTTCATGGCCTGCCACAATCGACATATCACCATCGACCTCTAAATGAACATCAACTAAATAGAAATCGCCCGATTTACGTGTTTTCAAATCGTGAAACCCTTTGATCCCCTCAATGTTTTCAAGCACAGTACGAATTTCTTGCAATGTTTCTTCATCAGCACCTTTATCCATCAGATCTTGCATTGATTGATAAGTAAATTTATAGCCCATGCGGAAAACAAAAGTACCCACAATTAATGCCGCGATAGGGTCAAAAATTTTCAAACCACATAAGCTACCAATAATCCCAATCGCGACAACCAGTGAAGATGCCGCATCTGAACGAGCGTGCCAAGCATTCGCAACCAACATGCTGGAGTTGACCTGATTGGCAACTTTTAACATATAGCGGAAAAGCCCTTCTTTCGCCACCAACGAGACCAATGCTGCGACGAGAGCAATCGTGTGAACTTCTTGGATTAAATCAGGGTCAAGCATTTTTTGTACTGCCGACCAAATCATGCCAACGCCAACAATCAATAAAATAATCCCTAAGATCAATGAAGCACCATTTTCATATCGAAAATGGCCATAAGGATGGTCTTCATCAGGCTTTTTATGACTCTTTTTATTGGCAATTAATACAACAAAGTCAGCAACGAGATCTGATAATGTATGAATACCGTCGGCAATTAACCCTTGAGAATGAGAAATAAAACCAATGATAATCTGCCATATAGAAAGCACCATATTCACAATGACACTGACTAAGGTGCTTTTTTTAGCTGCATGAAACTTTTTCTGCTGAAGAGTAAGCTCATCACCTGTCGTATTTAATATTTTCTCTTTGTCCATAATATATTCTTAATGAAAAGCAAAATAATTATCATTTAATTAAACTTTTTAAATCAATTAGTTATGAAATCCACTGTAAATACTGACATATAATTAAAGAAAAGTCTTGTTATTTAATTGTAGTCTATCGAATTGAATGATAATCGTTATTTTTATTATTTTTGTATTAAATTGAATAGCAGAAAATGATAGTTTTTTTGTTTAAATTACATTGATTTAACAAAAGTTAAATCCTTTATACTATATTAAATCTTAACTGCTATAATGGCTTGAATAAACATATGAATGAGGTGGTTATGTATAATAAAATTTTAGTTCCTATCGACCTATTAGAAGACTCACTTAATCCACAGATCATTAAACATATCGAAGAACTAGCAAAATTAGGCTCACCAGAAATTCATTTTTTATCTGTGATCCCAAGCGCTGAGCTATTTTTTGGTATTGAAGTGACTATCTTACCTGAAAGTCATAAAAACTCGGCAGAACGCTCCGTGCTTGCTCTGAAAGCATTAGAAGACGTGATCAAAGATATTAATATCGCCGGTGAAAGAATTACCTGCAAAATTGGCATTGGCTCCGCCAAAGACGAAATACTCAGTTATGCCGATGATATCGGTGCGAGCTTAATTGTACTCGGCTCTCATCGTCCAAGTGCCTCCACCTATTTATTAGGCTCTACGGCATCAACTATCGTACGCCATGCAAAAACATCTGTCTTAGTTATTAGATAGCCATAAAGGAAAGTGCCACAGCATTAACCGTGGCACTTATAGGATATGTTATTTCTTGACCGAATCGAGCAGTTGATCATCCGTTGACCAAATACGATATTTCACATCCATATCTTTCGGAGCGTAAACTACAATAGGCAATTTGCTGTTATAACGAACAAAAGCATCATCACCAAGTTGCGTAGTCACAAAACGTTCTTTTGCAGGCTCTGAACATGCCATCATCGTTGAAGCGGGCCCTTTAACATCTTCTAACTGATAATAACTATAGCCCCAACCTTCCAGTGTTTTTTCTTCTAGATCGCCCATAAACCATTGACGGTTACAATCTGCTTTAATGGTTTTACCGATCACAAGCTCAACCTGATAATTATCTTCATTCGGTTTTGCTGCCAACTGGATCACATGACGTGTCATGCCATTTTCTGCTTTAGGATAAGGTGCGATCTTTTCTAACTCCCCTGTCGCCATTGCGCAAGACGATACTAAGGCTACTGCCATTACAGATAAAATCGCTTTTTTCATGATAAAATCCTATCAAATGCAATCATATTAATAAAAAATAGAAATCTTTTTACCTAGAGTAAGTGAAAAATACTACAATTTACACCATGGATAATTCTTAATTTCAAAAATAAGAAAATATAACTATCTAATTCAATCCCATCATAGCTAATTTTAGTAGAATGATCATAAATTTGATAAAAACTATGTAAATTCTTCTCTGTTTTAATGCATAAATAATAGACAGTGCTTATACTGGAGATGAGGCTTAAATACATTCTGAGGAGGTACTATGTTATCTACAGAGCAAGATTTAGTTTCAAAGTTAATATCTACTCATCCCCGCTTCCAAAATCTTTATGAAAAACATCATCAGCTCGATAAAGAGATCAGCAAATTAGAAGGCCCTTCCGGTGCTGGTTATAATGAGCATGTTGCTAAGCTTAAAAAAGAAAAATTGCATATAAAAGACGAAATGCAAAAAATAATGCAATCGGCAAATAAAGGTTAATATTCAATTTACTAGGCTAAATAAGTAAGTTTTTATCTTGTTTTTGGTTTAGTTAAACCTTAATTAACAATTTATATTACTCATTTTCTAGTTAATTTTATCTTATTGTTTATTATGGCATAAGTCGTTACTTATGCCATTTTCGGTTTATCTTCTTATCATGCTGACTTTCTATTCCCTCCAATAACATGTATATTAAATGCAATTTATTGTAGATAGATTGAGGTGCACAGATGGTTGGGAAACGTATCCAACGGGAAATAAAAACTATCGAAAAAATGATCCAACTCTACGAAAAGGCACATCCTGCACCGGCTGATTCGCCAGAACAATATAAAAAGCTCTATGCCTATGCAATTAATCGGCTCGAAAAATGCCGTTATGGAGAGCAAAAGCCTGCTTGTAAACAATGCCCAATACATTGTTACCAGCCAAAAATGCGAGAACAAATGAAAATAGTAATGCGCTGGGCTGGGCCAAAAATGTTACTCCATCACCCCATCTTAGCCATCAGACATTTACTTGATGACCGAAAGCCAGTTCCTGAACTCCCTGAAAGAAAACGTAATAGAAATTCATCCACAGATAATTAACCTCTAGATAACTTTTTATTTACATTGTGATGTTCGCTGGGTTTATTAGTTTGCTAAAATATATTGATAATGAGTGTGATGATAATAAAAGAAACAATCATTAAATAATCTTAAAAGCCCCCTTTCTTAACGCCAACTGTTGCCCTATCAATTTATGGCATACTAATTGTCATTTATCGCTTAGCCCCCTAAACACTTGTAAATCTTTTTTAACTCGTCAATAGGTTGCTTCCTCGACAGAGCTTATATCCATTTCATTTGAGTGACGTTTCTCTAAAAATTAGTACCCCATGATAACTAATAATCAAAATCTATGTTTATAGAACTATCAAAAACCATACTTTTAGAAAATATGTTTAATAAATGAGATTTCTATCTCAAATATTGTGTGATTTATGTTATTACGACAAATATTTATTATCGTTACATGTAACAAAATTAATTGATAACATGGCTAACAGATAAAAACATAAAATTTATTTATCAGTACTATATTTTCCGATATTAATAACAATAAAAGCTATCACTATATTTTCCTCCTAATATACAGAAAAAGGTGGCTTACCCCATCTAGATCAAAAAACACCAGAATTGAATAAAACCATTAGATTACTTTTTATGCTACTAAAAACCATTTATCAGTATTAATCACTATACAAAAACAACTAACTAGTTATAAATAACTAAAAAACATCTTTAACAATACTTTTTTCGAGCAAAAAAAGATATTAATTCGGAAAATCAGCATTTGGAAACATTTATTAATATTTAGAATTAATCTGTGACACAAAAAAGGCTGATTTATATAATTTTAATCAATCAGATAAAGATGAATTTATTGTTCATCTAATAAATAGATAAAGGAATTCAACCTTAACTTTACATTAACAAATTCAACATTTAATTAAAAAATTAACACTCAGGATGCGTTATGCAAAATGATAGCAATGTAACTAACCGTCGTATAAAAAGAGTCTTGGTTAATAAAGAGAACCCTTATTCTATTATCGACCAACCTACAAAAGGATTAATTATTATTGAAAAGGGCAGCTTGATATGGGAAAGCCCTACATCAATAGAAACACTACACTGTGGTGATATTCTTTATCACAAACAAGGTTCATATGCTTTAAAAAGCACGGATGATGAGTCAGATTGTGAATTTCTTTGGATATCCTTAGAAGATCAATTTTTACGAGAGTTCATTAATCTTTATGGCAGCCAATTGAGTGAAATTGAACGTACAGAAACCAATAGCTATGATGTGATTAGGTTTACTACATCAACACTCATTGATGAATTAAAAAATAGCTTTAAAGCCATCGTTGACCAACAATACCCTAGATTACTGGTGACATTACGTATATCTGAGTTTCTTTTATTGCTTTCTTATAGTGAACAAGGCTCAAAGCTGCTGGCTAATTTAAGACAACTGAGTAATCGACAAGCAGAACGATTACAGAATTTCATGGAAAATAACTTTTTAAAAGAGTGGAAGCTGGCTGATTTTGCGAAAACATTCGGTATGGGCTTAACAACTTTTAAAGAACTATTTAATGCGGTTTATTCAACCTCACCACGTTCATGGATCAGCGAAAAAAGAATTATGTATGCACATCAATTGCTTGTAAATACTCAAATGAGTATCGTTGAAATATCAATGGAAGCAGGCTTTTCAAGTCAATCTTATTTTACACAAAGCTATCGTAAGCGTTTTGGGTATACGCCAAGTAAATCAAGATCACCGACTCACTGATGTGATGATTTAGATTATTTCTAAAAAATACATTTGCCCTGTCAGTTATAGATATGTGTGCATTGCCCTATATACTGACAGAAAGGCAGATAATAATTAGCTAAACGCCTGCCCTTCCCTAACTGAATTGCTCTCAATTCGATGGTTCTAATCTCTATTTCAGTGGTTTTTCAATAATGGATAACGGAAAAAATTTCAGTACTTATGCAGGGACGATAACAAAAAAGGCCGTTTACTAAATTAGTAAAACGGCCTTTTTTAACTTTTTGATTATGGTTATTTAGCGCTGATAATTTTCAAATCAATAATCGACATTGAGTTTGGCGGAATGACCCCAGGTATTCCATCGACACCATAACCACCTTCTGGCTTAATATAAACCTTAACCATACCCCCTTCTCCCGCTTTCTCAACAAAGGAGTTCAACGGTGCGGGTAGTTCACTATAAGGCAATGTGACAGGCTCTTGATCCTTATACAGTACCGTCAGAGTTCCATCAGTAAGCTGTTCTCGCATAATAAATGTGATATTTTTCTTCTGCACATTGGTAATTGGCTTACCTTTTTGCAGGATTTTATAATACGTAAAGCTATCAAGCTTACTGTATTTCTGCTTAGTGATTTCCTCAATTATACGTTGATTACGCTTTGCATTCGCTTGAGCAATTGCCTTTAGCTCTTTTTGAGACAGTTGCTTTTTAGGTGCTCCCATAATCGATGTAGAGCCACTCGGCGCTATTTTCGCTTTTAACTTGTCATTTTCATCTTGAAGCTGCATGACTTTTTTATTTAACTCCATGATCTGAGCTTTAAGCGCTTCATTCGAAGTTAATGACATTTGCTGCTTCAATTCAGCTTCTAGTTTCTTCAATTGATCTTTAGCTGTTGCTAACTCTTTTTGCAAATTAGCACTGTCAGCTAACTGTTTTTTCAGTTTTTCTAACTCAGTATTCTGAGATTGATATTTATTATCAATTCCTTTTAGCTTCTCAGCATCCAGTTTTAATGCACTGATTTGTTTGTTCGCCTCGACTAACTGTTTATCAATTTCAGCCGCTTTTTTCTCTTTAGTCGTAATATCAGTTTCAAGGCGTTTAATTTGTTGCTCACGCTCTTTAGCTTGTTTTTCAACTTCCGCTTTTTGTGCTTGTAACTGTTTTTGAGCAGCTTTCAATTCAGCTTCTAATGCTTTATGTTGCTCAGTCTGCGCGGTTTGTGCCGTCAACACGGTTTGCAGTTTCGCGGCCTGCTGCTCGTTATCTTTTAACTGCGCTTGTAGCTGCTTATTCTGCTCGGCTAACTGTTTCGCTACGGCCTGTTGCTTCGCCAGCGCTTCGCGTGTCGCTCGGCTATCTTCTTCCGCTTTCTTCAGTACCGCTTCTTGCAATTTTAATAGCGATACTTGCTGAGTAAGCTCAACCGTTAATGATTTCACTTGCTGATCCGACGCTTGCGTCATTAGCTGCTTCTGCTTCTCAATCTCTTTTTGTAACTGAGCGATATCAGTATTCGCTTTTTTCAGTTGAGCCTGAGCGGTAGTGAAGCCTTCTTCTTGCTGCGTTAATTTCGCTTGTAGCTGCTGCTGGGCTTTCTGACTTGCTTCATATTGCTT
>NZ_JAMPQI010000035.1:0-26130 GCF_028482365.1 Providencia sp. PROV122
AAAAACAATGGTAATAGGCAGCTCTAGCCCCGCAGAGACCATATCCCAAAGGGCATCAAGATTGTGACCAAACCAATTTGGCAGCGAGAACCGTTGTGAAAATTGCAAATAAAAGTCTTCAACTGTTTTGATCTGCCGAAAGTCAAAAACTATTTTTTGGTTCATCGCTGCTATCTCTTAGTTTACCTGCTGGAAGCTTTTATAGTGATCTGTGGTGACATAAATCATGCCATCGGAGGAGTATAGCAAACGGTCTGCACCGCGGTGCCCACAGTTGTAATTGATATCAGCCTCATACCATTGACGATTCGGAGCGATGGGTAACCGCTTCTCTCGATTAGAGAACCTATCTCCCCCAATCGCTTTCCCAGGTAGTACATCACACAGGTTACCCTGTTTCGGCTCCCAACCAGCCTGACGAGCCGCTTTTTTCGTGATGTAAAAACTCGGCAATTGCTGATGTTTTTGCATATAGCTCACCACATTTGCCTGTTTGGTTAGTTCATCAATTTTCTGGGGATGCGGCTGTTGTTCTGTTGTTTGCGCTGGCACTGAAACAGGCCTTTCGGCCTGTTTTTTGTCTTGTTGTTCACCCGCATTAAAATATAAGCTAAGCGCGATCAAGACCGCCATCAACAGCATTGAAATAATCCGTTTATTCATTGCTTAATTCCAATTTATGCGGTGCCGCCAACAGTCATTTTATCCAATTTCAGTGTCGGTTGCCCAACACCAACAGGCACACTTTGCCCTTCTTTTCCGCACACACCCACTCCCTTGTCGAGCGCAAGATCGTTACCTACCATGGAGATTTGCTGCATTGCTTCAACGCCAGAACCAATGAGCGTTGCGCCTTTAACCGGAGAGGTAATTTTGCCATTTTCAATTAGATAAGCTTCAGAAGTTGAAAAAACAAACTTACCGGAAGTAATATCAACCTGACCACCACCAAAATTAGGTGCGTAGATGCCTTTATCCACGCTAGAGATAATCTCTTCAGGCGTTGACGTACCTGACAACATGTAGGTATTGGTCATACGAGGCATTGGTAGGTGCGCATAAGATTCACGACGCGCATTTCCGGTTGGTGCGACCCCCATTAAACGTGCATTCAATTTATCCTGCATGTAATTTTTCAAAATACCATTTTCAATCAAGACATTATACTGACCCGGTACACCTTCATCATCGATGGCTAAAGAGCCTCGACGGCCTGCAATTGTGCCATCATCAACGACAGTACAAAGAGGAGATGCGACCAGCTCACCAATTTGCCCTGAGAAAACAGACGTGCCGCGACGGTTAAAATCACCTTCTAAGCCATGTCCTACCGCTTCGTGAAGCAATACGCCCGGCCAGCCTGCCCCCAATACAACAGGCATCATACCAGCTGGCGCTGCAATCGCTGACAGATTAACCAGTGCCATACGTACCGCTTCTTTCGCATACTGCTCTGCAAGCACTTGTCCTTGATGAATTTCAAGAAAATATTCGTAGCCATAGCGCCCGCCGCCGCCGCTAGCACCGCGCTCACGCTTACCTTCATGCTCCACCAGCACACTGACAGATAAACGAACTAATGGGCGAATATCAGCCGCTAACGTACCGTCCGTTGCTGCTACTAATACTTGCTCATAAACACCCGTTAGGCTTGCATTGACTTCGACCACTCGCGGATCTTCTGCTCTTGCAACCTGATCAATACGGTGCAATAACGCAATTTTGTCCTCTCGTGACAAGCTTTGCAGTGGATCCGTTTCTGAGTATAGCTTCTTGTAGCCCACTTCAGTCAAAATTTGTGATTTACCGTTACCTTGCTCGCTGACGATGCTACGTGCCGCAGTCGCGCTTTGCTGTAACGCCATCAACGAAACCTGATCGGCATAGGCAAATCCCGTTTTTTCGCCACTTATCGCTCTAACACCGACGCCTTGGTCAATGTTATAAGAGCCGTCCTTGATGATGCGATCTTCTAATACCCACGCTTCGTGGTAGCTTGATTGAAAATAGAGATCCGCATAATCAATTTTACGCTCAGATAACAAGCCTAGTGTGTCGTACAGTTTTTGATGGTCAAGACCATTGGCGGCCAGCAAATGTTCGCTGACAGAAGCTAAACTCATATTGGTTACTCTTTTATTGTGTCTTTTTTAATCAATGAAGTCAGTTGCGGCCTAAAGCGGTTATGTTTCACCACTCGGATTTGTTCCCGCATCCCACTTAAATTTTCAGTTTGAATATTTAAAACCGTCGATGCTACAGCATCAACGTTCTTTTTCATAACTTTACCCCAACCATCGACGGCTAAGGTGTGGCCCCACGTTCTGCGCGTACCATGTACACCAACTTGAGCGGGCGCTAATATAAAACATTGGTTCTCTATCGCCCTTGCACGCAGCAGTGGCTCCCAATGTGCTTTACCGGTATAACGCGTGAAAGCGGCAGGTACAGAGATAATCTCAGCCCCCTGCTCACGCAAGGCTTGGAATAAACCAGGGAAGCGGAGATCATAACAGATTGTCATACCTAATCGACCTACAGGCGTATCAACCACCGTGATATGTTCACCACGCTGATAAATAACCGATTCATTATAGGTTCCCTGCTCATCTTCAATATTCACATCAAACATGTGGATCTTGTCATAGCGTGCCTGAATCTGCCCTTGGGAATCAATTAAAATACTGCTGCTCGTAATGCGTTCAGGATCCTCACGGCTGATCAATGGCATTGAGCCAATTAAAATCCAGACATTGTAGCGCTTCGCCATATTGGCAATAGCTTCTTGTAAAGGGCCTTGCCCTTCTTTTTCGGCCTGTTTACGGTAAGTCGCCGCATCTGCGAACAACAAGGCATTTTCAGGTGTCAATACTAGCTCAACAGTCTCTGGCAACTGCTTAATTTGCTGCTCAATCTGTGCCAAATTATGTTTCGTATTTTTACCGCTGCATAACTGCAAAAGTGCAACATTGCCATTTTTCATTACTCTTGAGTCTCCTTTAGCTGACGCAATACTTCATCAATTTTGGGTTCATCCAAGCTTCCTGTCACACGGTAACGTATCACAGAAATTTTGCTCCATAGCGGACCTAATACTTTTGATGCAGCAAAAACCGCTGCACCCGCAATCGGGTTAACTGCAAATGCCGTTGCTACTCCTACTGTAGCAGATATTTCGGGCGTCACGACCGCTTCACCGTTAATTTGGCGTTTCACCAAATCAATTTCCCCACTTAACGTAATATCGGCAACTAACCCATCAATGTACACATCTTTTGCTGATAGAATACCATTACGGATCTTGGCATTACCTTTAATTGAGTCAAAGTCAAAGTCATTACTAAAGGTATCGCGAAAATCAAATTGAAGTTTGCGTAATAGTGCATCAAAACTCACTAGCCGTAACAGTTGGCCCGCTCGCCCTCCGCCCATTTTAGCGATCGCGCCTTTACCAAGCTTACTTGATAACGCGCCATTAAGGGTTGCAATATCTGGCGACCAAGGTACATCTTGCCAATTGAGTTCGAAATCAAGCGTATAAGGTGAACCGATAATAGGAACTAAAATACCATAGTAAGCGGCTGTTTCATCAAATTGCTCCCCACTTAAGGAGCCTGCAATTTGTGTACGGTTTTGTTTACCGCTTTGCCATAAAGCATCTAATTTTAATTGAGTGGCGCTATTACTTAATGTTCCACCACTTAGTTGCAATGTATTTCCTTGCGGCTTCAAGTGGGCACTCAATTTCCCTAATTTTTGTCCACCTGCCCAGCAATCTTGGCAATTAACCGTCATTTCAGGCCAATGGCTAAAATTGAATGAGGAAGAGTCATTGCTACTGGTTGTTTGTTCTCCAGGGAATGCCATTGGGTTGTAATACAGGTAATCGATATTCAGCACCCAAGGCTGTTGAGCAAAAATCTGTAATTCCCCTTTAAGATTTTCGCTTGATACCTTAATTTGCTGCTCTTTAGCCAACAAATTAAATGAGAGGTCTAAATTTTGCCATGCTTGTCCACCTAAAGACAGGGATGGTGTCTTCACTCTCACTGTTTCAGGTAAGCCAATATTTATCGATTTACCACCTTGATCTGCTGAAAAAAATGTATCGACTGTTTTTACCCATTGTGGGTTAGTAATCACTGGCAAATCAGCAAGTAGCATTGATGACTGCGGTAGCTCTGGTGGCTTGCCATTCCATTTTGCCAGAGTGCCTTTTTCTAAACGTAATTGTGGTGCTTTCAGATCCCAACGCGTGTTGAAACCAATACGCCGACCAATATCACCGCCTATATTTAAATGCGTCGATGAGCCTTTAGCTGTTGCATTGACCGTCCCTAACTCTTTAAGTAAGCGATCGTCCAATGCAGGGAGGCGGCTTTTCAGTTTTTTTAAACCAGCGGAGAATTCCACGGCAAGAGCCATATCATCGGACGGCGAATGTGGAAGTGTAATTTCAATATGACTGTTCCAATCGCTGGTTCCCGCCACTTTTTGCTTTAATGAATCAGGCAATTGAGCAATTTTTGCTATATCCCAATTTCCCCCTAGATCCACCTTCACTTGGTAATCTTTAGGGTTATCAACCGTTGAAAAATTGACGTCGACAGGTTGCCCCAGCCATTGTGCTTTTAATTTATCACCGACCAAATCGCCGTTGTTAAATTTAAACTGCCCCGTCAACTCCGTGAGCTTACTGTCGATAGGCTTAATCAATAAATCATTTTTATTCAGATTGATATTCCCTTTCGCGTTAACTTCCTTGCCGTGTGCTAACGGAATAGATAAAGCGAGATCACCTGTTACCATGCCTCCAATTTGCAACTCATCTAACGTATTGCCAATCGAGCTTTTCAGTGGTGTCATACTAAAATACTGCTGTATTTGTGAGCCTGTACCCGCTAAATCAGCCTTAATAAATAGCATTTCATTTTGATAATTCGGAATATCAGCGGTTAGCTGTGTGGCTGTTGCTTCACCTAATTTGACACTGTCTGCACGCATTGCCAGACCTGAACGTTTAAAATCAAGGTTAATGTCTAAATTAGATAAAGCAGGCCAACCTTTATCATACTCAAAGGTCGCTTTGCGTAATGGCACAAAGACTTGGAACTGGCCATCGTTCTGATTAAATGGGAAATGTTTAGGGTCACCCTTGAAGACGACTGTCGCATCTTTCGCTTGCCCTGCGATGATAGCGTTTGATAGGTAGTCCGCGAGGCTTTCCCCCATCAACTGTTGCGGGAAATAGCGCCTCGCTTCTCCCGCATTATCAATATTGACGCCCGCTAAGATGCTCAGGTCAGTATCATCACTTTTTTTCGACTGATAAAAACTAAACTGCCCATTCGCCCATAATGAAGAGGCCTGTATATCCAGTTGGTCGCTCCACAACTTGAATTGATTGTCATCATTTTGCCAATACAGTTGTCCGCGTGCTTTATCAATTTGAAAAGGGGCTTTAAATTGAGGCTCATAGTCAACATAACTCTTATCTAATGTCGCAGAGAGAACCCCTCGCTGCGCATTCCCGGCCAAGACACCCGTGAAGTGATCAACCGAAGGGAGTTGTTTCCATTTTTTCCAACTGACATCCTGCCAGTCCATATCAATTTGCGTGTGCTCAAGTTGATCGGGAGTAATATCTAGAGCGAAAACGGATAATAAACCTTTAGGTTGGCGATGCTGCCATTCTTGCACCGTTTCTGGCGTCACAAATGAAAAAGTAGGTAAGATTTCACTAAGGCGCTCTAACTCAATATTTTTAGCTCGGATCCGCCAGTGATCTTTTTGGTGGTATTTCATCGATGAAGGCAGATAAAGTACCGAAACACTCCCATTCGGCCAAATATATTCATTGGTTTTTAATGTATCTAACTCAGGAATATTAAATAACCAGCCTTCCCCTTGCCTTCTCATGCGGATGAGTAAGTCATTAACTTGTAGGTTTTGCGCTAAAGGGGCTTCCCCCCAATTCGCTTCGCCTTGTCGTAACTGCAAGAGGCCGCTATCAATACGATTATTTTTGATGGTAACCCAAGAGGATAAGCTAAAATTGGCATCGCGCAGCCCAGTATTTTCACGTAACCAGCGACTTAACCATGGCTGCATATCTATATTGTCAGCTTGTAGATAAATGGTGCCGTCGCTCAAGATGCCGTTTTTATCTTTAATATCAATTTTGACTTGCAAAAAACCATGCTGTTTGTTGATCGTTTCTAAGCTAACAAACCCTTGGGCACGGTGGCGGCGTTGCTCATTCAACCAAGTTAATTCAGGTAAAATCAGGGTTGTTTTTTGCTCTGATGGCGTCAGAAAGGTCAGTTGGCTATTTTTGAGAGTAAAATGGTTAAATTGCTTTAGAAATAGCCCTTCAATACTATCACTATCAATGGGTTGTGCGCGGCCTTCAAAACTAAAAGGCACTTTATAATCGACATTGAGCTGGTAGAAAGTGATGTCACGAAAACGCCATGTTAAGGAAAGTAACGAGCTCCAAATATCGAGTTCAACGGCGATTTTGCTGGCTTTTACATCGACTTCTTCATTGCGAACAACCACATCGGTTAAGGTCAGAACCGGCCCAAACGATTGCCATGCCCCCTCAATTTCACCTATTTGTAAGGTGATATCCGTGTTTTTTTCAATATAGCCAATGATATCTTGCCGGTAATAGTTGATATTCGGTAAGAAGAAACGTAGCCCAGTGAGCAGCAATGCACCAAGCAGCAGCACGATAGCCGTCGTCATCCATACTACCCGTGGCAGTCGTTTCACCCGTTTCTCCTTCACGTAAAAACTACATCATGATGACATCAAACTGTTCCTGACTGTATAACGATTCAGTCTGAACTTTAACCTGCTTACCGACAAAAATTTCCACTTCCGCAAGGGCATGAGACTCGTCACCAGTCAGTGCATCAACCACTGATTGGGAAGCATAAACTAAGAACCTATCTGCATCGATTGTGCGATGAACACGAACAATTTCTCGTAAAATTTCATAACACACGGTTTCAACCGATTTTACTGTGCCACGCCCTTGGCAAGTTGGGCACACATCACACAAAACATGTTCAAGGCTCTCTCGGGTACGCTTACGCGTCATTTCCACTAGCCCTAGCTGAGAAAAGCCATTGATCGTGGTTTTTACTTTATCTTTACTAAGCGCCTGCTCCAAAGAGGCTAAAACACGGCGACGGTGCTCGATATCACTCATATCAATAAAATCGATAATAATAATACCGCCCAAATTTCTCAGCCGTAACTGACGAGCAATCGCTTGGGTCGCCTCTATATTGGTGTTAAAGATGGTCTCCTCAAGATTGCGATGCCCTACAAACGCCCCTGTATTGATATCGATTGTCGTCATCGCTTCAGTTTGATCGATAATCAAATAACCACCTGATTTCAATTCGACTTTCCGATCCATCGCGCGTTGGATCTCGTTCTCTACGTCAAACAAATCAAAAATCGGCTGGTTACCTTGATACAATTCAAGCTTAGCTGTCATTTCAGGAACATATTCTTCAATAAACTCCTGTAACTCCTTATAGGTTAGACGAGAATCCACACGAATTCTATCTAATGAAGCCCCCGCAAAATCACGAATTATCCGGTAAGCGAGTGATAATTCGCCATAAATTTTGGTGCGAGTGACATTACGTTTCTTCCGTTCAATGACTTTAGCCCACAAACGTTTGAGAAATGCCGCATCTTGCTTCACTTCATCTTCACCCACCCCTTCAGCAGCGGTGCGTATGATAAAGCCACCATTTTCATCGCAATATTGAGACACGCACTCTTTTAAACGCTCGCGTTCACTTTCACTTTCAATGCGCTGTGACACACCAACATGTGAAGCTCCCGGCATAAATACCAGATAGCGAGAAGGCAATGTAATATCTGTCGTGAGCCTTGCACCTTTCGTGCCTAAGGGATCCTTCACGACTTGAACAATCAAGTCTTGTCCTTGTTTAACAAGTTCAGCGATATCTCTAACATGGAAATTCTTTTGCTCATCCCCAGCAATGCACTCGGTATGAGGCATAATATCGGAGGCATGTAAGAAGGCAGCTTTATCCAGACCAATATCAACAAAGGCCGCCTGCATACCGGGCAACACACGGCTCACACGACCTTTGTAGATATTCCCTACAATTCCTCTTTTTGCTTCTCGCTCTACGTGGATTTCTTGCAAAATCCCACCATCAATATAAGCAACGCGCGTTTCAGATGGTGTAACATTTACTAGTAACTCAGCCGTCATGACATCCCCTTACCATCACTTAACGCTAAAAATCGTTGTATTAATTCATCTGTTTCTACTAACGGTAAACCAACAACTGCATGATAGCTGCCATTTATACGCCTTACATAACAGCCACCCTTACCTTGGATCCCATAGGCTCCAGCTTTATCCATAGGCTCCCCTGACTTTATATAATCCTGTATTTCAGTTAAAGATAACTCGCGGAACGTCACATCTGTCACAATCAATGCGCTGAGTGTGCGATCCATATCCGAGATTGCGACAGCCGTCATCACTTGGTGCGTATTTCCCGAAAGGGCTGACAGCATTTCTTGAGCATGCTGTTCATGGCGAGGTTTCTCTAGGATTTGATTATTAAGAACAACAATGGTGTCTGCCCCAATTACCGGGCATTTTTTAGGCGCTATTTTAACCCCCGCCTGTGATTTCTCCCGCGCCAAACGTTGAACATACGCTTCAGGAGTTTCACCCGGTTGCCATTGTTCCTCAACGTTGGGAAGCAAGATATCAAAATGATATCCTAATAGTTGCACAAGCTCTCTTCTTCTCGGCGAACCAGAAGCCAAATAAATATAACTCATAAAACGATATTCCAGAGATAATTGCCAGCCGGTAAAAATCTTAACACACTGAAAACTGACGACGAATTTTCCGTAATAGCAAAAACAGCCATGGCCACAGAATACCATTTACGAGACTATTCCAGAATACTTGAGGGTGGAATAATACCTGAGAAGAGACAAATTCAGCCCAAAAAACAGTCATATCCAGTATGATTGTCAGCAACACAATGATTAAGGCTTGCTGCCACAGCGCCATATTTCTCAGTAATTGGTATTTATAGGAGACAAGATAACAAATAATACTGTATGAAAGGGCGTGAACCCCCAATGCCGAACCTTGAATAGAGTCAACAATAATGCCAAGAATAAAGCTCGTTCCCACACTTACACGGTGCGGTAACGCCATAACCCAGTAGATAAGGATCAAAAGTAACCATGATGGCCGATAAAACGTAAATTGTTCCGGCCATGGGACCAATTGCAAAATCAATGCAATGAAAAAAGAAATCCAAATAATACTGCGACCATTACCGCGATATTCATCCATTTAACTAACCCTCTTTACCCATAGCCATTATACCTTCCTTTATGGTTGGGCTTCTTGAGACATTGATGGAGGTAACGGTGGACCCTGAATTTCACTCGGGTTTGGTAATACTTGTGGGAGCACCTTCATCAGACGCTCATTGGCAGCGCGATAGACCTCTGAAGGCTGTAATGGTGTAACGGCATCGTTATCATTACCCCATAATAGTAACAAATAGCGTAAGCGCTGCAACTCAGCACTTGGCCTTGCGCTAATAATCGTATAAGCCCGCTGAGTATCGTGCTTAACATTAGAGACAACGGCCACAGGGTAGCCTTCAGGGAAACGACCACCTAAACCGGATGTGACCAAAACATCCCCAACGCGAATATCCGTATTTTCAGGCAGTGGCTCTAACTGTAAGTCATCGGCACACCCCGACCCCGCGGCGATCACTCGGATATCATTACGTAATACCTGTACCGGTAGCGCATGGGTCGTGTCACAAATCAGCAAGACGCGACTATTAAATTGGCTAACACCAACGACTTGCCCTACAACCCCTTTATCACTAATGACGGGCTGCCCTTCGTACACATTATCATTTTCACCTTTATCGATAACGACTTGGTCTCGATAAGGCGTGTTCGCTCCCGAGATCACTTGTGTGACCATCATGTGTTCATCTTGACGGAGCGGTGAGCCAAGTAATTCTCTCAGGCGAGCGTTCTCTTGCTTTAATTGTTCGAGCAAAAGACTATCTGCTTTTTTCAACAACAATTCCTGACGCAATGCCTTATTTTCAAACTGGAGTTGTTCACGCGAGGAGAAATTTTCCGAAATATTATCAAGAAATTGACGTGGGCCATTAGCCAAAAAGTAAAATGGGCTAACCGCCGTGTCTAGATAGTTACGGATTTTATTGAAAGGCTCAAAGCGGTGATCGATCACGACCAGTGCGATTGCGGCAATAACAGCAATAAAAATACGCAGCTGGAGCGATGGACCTCGCCTAAAAATCGGCTTCATGTATGGCTGTGTTTCACTAAGTTCGGAGGAACAAAAATAGGCAAATCAGCAGCCGGGGCCAAAACCCCAGCTTGCCTATAGCGTTATTTAGTCATCGCTAAACAGATCGCCACCGTGCATATCAATCATCTCTAGTGCTTTACCGCCACCACGAGCAACACAGGTCAAAGGATCTTCAGCAACGATAACAGGTATACCTGTCTCTTCCATTAGTAAGCGATCGAGGTTACGTAGCAGAGCACCGCCGCCAGTTAATACCATACCGCGTTCTGAAATATCAGAAGCTAATTCAGGAGGGCACTGTTCTAATGCTAACATGACAGCACTAACAATACCGGTTAGTGGCTCTTGCAATGCCTCTAAAATTTCATTTGAATTCATTTTGAAGCCGCGCGGCACACCTTCAGCGAGGTTACGACCACGAACTTCTATTTCATAAACTTCATCAGTTGGGTAAGCAGAACCGATACCATGCTTAATACGCTCAGCGGTTGCTTCACCAATTAAAGAGCCATAGTTGCGACGAACATAGTTAATGATCGCCTCATCAAAACGGTCACCCCCAATGCGAACAGAAGAAGAATAGACAACACCATTCAACGAAATAACCGCTACTTCGGTAGTACCACCACCGATATCAACAACCATTGAACCTGTCGCTTCAGAAACCGGCAACCCAGCACCAATTGCCGCAGCCATAGGTTCTTCAATTAAAAAGACTTCACGTGCACCCGCACTTAACGCAGATTCACGAATTGCTTTACGTTCAACTTGAGTTGCGCCAACAGGAACGCAGACCAGCACGCGAGGGCTTGGGCGAAGGAAACTATTGCTATGAACCTGTTTGATAAAATGCTGAAGCATTTTTTCAGTTAAGAAAAAGTCTGCAATAACACCATCTTTCATTGGTCTTATCGCTGAAATGTTACCTGGTGTACGCCCCAGCATTTGCTTAGCTTCACCACCAACAGCCGCGACGCTTTTTGGCGTACCTGAGCGGTCTTGGCGAATAGCGACAACAGAAGGTTCATTTAATTTTACGCCTTGTCCTTTGACATAAATAAGGGTATTGGCCGTACCCAAGTCAATTGACAAGTCATTAGAAAACATGCCACGAAATTTTTTAAACATAACGAAAGGGTTATCCTGCAAGCTGGGGACGAATAAAAACCCGTCTACTCTACCAACCACTTGAAGCTGTCTCAAGGCGTTAATGAGCCGCTTCGAAAAATATGGTTAATCCATCTGTTGTTACAGCACAAATGACTGTACATGCCTCTTTAGAAAACGAAGCAGATAACAACCTTTAAAAAGGGCCATTTATTGGTGAGTAAATTTAACTTATTTATGCATAAATTTATCAACAGACAATAGCACTTTGGTTGTTATATACGCCGTCTTCTCTTCCACCCTGTGTTGACAAGTTTTTATAGCTACAAGTTCAAATAATATTTTGTTATTTTTTTATTGTTGCACATCGACTAACTTCACAGCTAAACACGTGCATTTTCTGTATGTTAGTTCCATTACTCACTAAAGAAACTAGGTAATGGTACTTATTCACAAACAGAAATCTTCGTAACGTGATATTTTGCACGATAAAACAGTGTTTATGCCAGAAAAAATTACATTTTTACAAATTAATTACAATAGTAATGATACGAGCGTCACAACTCACTCGGTTGCGATAAAGTTGCCATGATAGATATCATTCATTATTCTTAAATTGACTAAAAAATCCCCTCAAAATTAGGAGAGAAGTATGAAAGCCCTCGTCCTACAGAAACACGATGACCAACTCACATCCGATATCCAATCCATTCCCACTGAACAACTTCCTGCTGGCGATGTTATCGTGGATATTTATTGGTCCACATTAAATTATAAAGATGCCCTCGCTATCAGTGGTAAGGCAGGGATTGTACGTCAATACCCCATGGTGCCTGGCATTGATTTCTCGGGTGTCGTACACCACAGCGAAGATCCTCGCTTTAGTGTCGGCCAACATGTTTTACTCACAGGCTGGGGTGTAGGCGAAACGCACTGGGGTGGACTGGCGACACAAGCTCGTGTTCCCGCAGATTACCTCACCCCGCTTCCTGAAGATTTATCATTACGCCAAGCGATGATTATCGGTACGGCAGGCTTCACCGCTATGCTCTGTGTCAACGCATTAGAAGATGCTGGGATCACGCCAGAGAGAGGGGAAATTATTGTCAGTGGCGCTAGCGGCGGTGTCGGCTCTACCGCAATACAGCTTTTATCATCGTTAGGCTATGATGTCGTTGCCATCTCAGGACGCGCCGAAAACAGTGACTATTTGCAGCAAATAGGGGCGAAAAGAGTGCTACCACGAAGCCAATTTACCTCCCCGGCCAAACCACTTGATAAGCAATATTGGGCTGGTGCAATTGATACGGTAGGCGCAGAGGTACTCGCGAATATATTAGCCCAAACACAATATAATGGCGCTGTCGCGGCTTGTGGCCTAGCCGGAGGATTTTCATTACCGACGACTGTCATGCCATTTATTTTGCGCAATATTCGCCTGCAAGGCGTCGATTCTGTTTACTACCCTGCCGCGAAGCGCTCCGCCGTTTGGCAACGCCTCACGCAATTACTTCCTGAGTCATTTTATACACAGGTTACCTCAGAAATTACCTTAACGCAGTCCATTGAGTACGCACAAAAGATCTTAAAAAATCAGATAACAGGGCGTACACTGGTGAACATTTCGCGTTCATAATTTGAATTTGTGCGGAGATATTCAGAAATTTGGATTACCGCACAATTCAAAAAATAAATTCGGGTAATTTCTCTGATAAGACCAGTATTTTGCTGTCATATGCCACGAAATAATTATAATAGCGTTTTTTATCGATAAAGATTTCATTTATTTTTATGATAAAAGATGACAAACCGCCAACATCAGGTTATGTTGTCAGGTTATTGACATATCGTCGGAGTTAGCACCACAATGACAGAAGATATTCACATTTTACTCCTCAATGGACCGAATCTAAACCTACTTGGCACAAGGGAGCCAGAGAAATATGGTAATCAAACTCTGGTAGATATTGTCTCCAAGTTAACCGCAGAAGCGGAACAGCTAGGTGTAAAATTGAGTCATTTTCAGTCTAATGCAGAACATGAGTTGATTGAAAAGATTCATGCTGCAAAAGATAACGTAGATTTTATTCTGATTAACCCGGCGGCATTCACACATACAAGTGTTGCCCTACGTGATGCATTATTAGCAGTTGCACTCCCGTTTATCGAGATCCATCTGTCTAATGTGCATGCCAGAGAACCGTTTCGCCATCACTCCTATCTTTCCGATAAAGCTGTCGGTGTGATTTGTGGTCTTGGTGCTGACGGTTACAGTTTCGCGTTACAGGCAGCGGTTAACCGTCTGTCATAAATCAATTAAATCCAAATATAAGAGTACGGAATCATATCCATGGATATTCGTAAAATTAAAAAGCTGATCGAACTGGTCGAAGAGTCTGGTATTTCTGAACTGGAAATTTCTGAAGGTGAAGAATCAGTACGCATCAGTCGCGTTTCAGCTACTTCTCAGGTCATGACGGCTCCTCAACAATTTTATTCAGCGCCAGCAGCTCAGCCAGCATTAGCTACCGCTGTTGCACCTGCTCAAGAAGCGGCGGCGGCAGCCCCAGCTCCAGCAGCGGCTGCTGTTGCGGGCCACCAAGTTCGCTCACCTATGGTGGGAACTTTCTACCGTTCACCAAGCCCTGAAGCAAAACCATTTATTGAAGTTGGCCAAACTGTCAACGTCGGTGATCCACTTTTCATCATCGAAGCAATGAAAATGATGAACCAAATCGAAGCAGAAAAAGCAGGTGTTGTGAAAGCAATCCTGGCAGAGAACGGCGAGCCAATTGAATATGACCAGCCGTTGGTGGTTATCGAATAACGAGGCGTTTCCATGCTGGAAAAAATTGTCATTGCTAACCGTGGCGAAATCGCACTGCGTATTCTTCGTGCCTGTAAAGAGTTAGGCATTAAGACCGTAGCTGTGCACTCCGCGGCAGATAGTGATTTAAAACATGTGCTGTTGGCAGACGAGACTATTTGTATCGGCCCAGCAGCCTCCGCAAAAAGCTACTTGAACATTCCCGCTATCATTTCAGCGGCAGAGATTTCAGGGGCTCAAGCTATTCACCCAGGATATGGTTTCCTGTCTGAAAATGCTGATTTTGCTGAACAAGTTGAACGTTCAGGCTTTATTTTTATCGGACCAAAAGCTGAAACCATCCGCCTAATGGGCGATAAAGTTTCCGCTATCGAAGCGATGAAAATTGCCGGTGTTCCTTGTGTACCAGGTTCTGATGGTCCACTAGGCAGCGATACTGATAAAAACAAAGCTATCGCACAACGTATCGGCTATCCTGTTATCATCAAAGCCTCTGGCGGCGGCGGTGGTCGTGGTATGCGTGTTGTGCGTAACGAAAAAGATTTGGAATCTTCCATCAATCTGACGCGTGCAGAAGCTAAAGCGGCCTTCAATAATGATATGGTTTACATGGAAAAATACCTTGAAAACCCTCGTCATGTTGAAATTCAAGTTATGGCTGATGGTCAAGGCAATGCCATTTACTTGGCAGAGCGTGACTGCTCAATGCAACGTCGCCACCAAAAAGTCGTTGAAGAAGCCCCAGCACCAGGTATTACTCCTGAAGTTCGCCGCAATATCGGTGAGCGTTGTGCTAATGCTTGTATCGAAATTGGCTATCGTGGTGCAGGTACTTTCGAATTCCTCTATGAGAATGGTGAATTCTACTTTATTGAGATGAACACCCGTATTCAGGTTGAGCATCCAGTAACAGAGATGGTCACTGGCGTTGACTTGATCAAAGAACAGTTACGCATCGCATCTGGTTTACCATTATCAGTAAAACAGGAAGATGTTATCGTTCGTGGTCATGCGATTGAATGTCGTATCAATGCTGAAGATCCGAATACCTTTATGCCTAGCCCAGGTAAGATCACCCGTTTCCATTCGCCAGGTGGCTTTGGTGTTCGTTGGGAATCTCACATTTATGCAGGCTATAGCGTACCGCCATACTATGACTCAATGATTGGTAAATTGATCACCTACGGTGAAACACGTGAAATCGCCATTATGCGTATGAAGAATGCGCTTAATGAGCTGATCATCGATGGCATCAAAACCAATATTGAACTGCACCAAATGATCATGAATGATGAAAACTTCCAAAAAGGTGGCACTAACATCCACTATCTGGAGAAAAAACTCGGTATTCAGGAGTAATGACTGAAACACTGAGATTCACCTCTCATTCATCAAATACCGGAAAGTCACCTTTCCGGTATTTTTTTATCTCATAATCAAGCTATCATGAGTCACATACCCCAAACACCACCACGACAATCAACATAGTGAAAAAACCATGTCTTTTAAACGTAATAAGTGGAAAAACATTGGAAAAACGCCAGACTATCGATTCTCATTGGCGAATGAAAGAACATTTCTAGCATGGATCAGAACCGCGTTAGCACTATTAGCGGGTGCTATTGCCATTGAACAGCTCCTACATGAGGCTGCCGCCCCTTGGCTAAGAACCTTATTAGCGGTTTTTCTTGCATCTGCGGGGGGGATTACCGCCATTATGGCTCTTTATCGCTGGCGACAAAACGAAATCGCTATGCGCAAAGAGGAGCCGTTACAATACACCTCCTTTCTTACTATGATGACGCTATTCATTACCGTCATTGCCGTCATTTCACTCTTCTATGTTCTGCTATAGGCACTATCATGCGTGATCCTGGTTTACAGCCGGAAAGAACACAACAAGCCTGGAGCCGTACTTTGCTCCTGTTAGCAATCAATGGGTTATTGTTCTTACGACTAGGGCTAATACAGTCGTCATGGCTAGCGTTATTAGGAGCTGTCATTGCGATCGCCCTACTGTGCTTAATTAGCTTCAAAAGGAGTATTTCAACAGCGTATCAAAATAGTGGACTTAAGATAGATAGCTCACTTTTTCTTTATATTACGGCTTTTGCTATTTTTACTATGTCCATCCTATTGATTGTGCACCTGCTGGTAGATAAATAATACTTACTATCCTACATACTCAAAATTATCTTTGGTTACAAACTAAGCACCTTGGCTTTCCTTGGTCTGTTTTTTTACACACATTCCTAGGTTTATCGTACAATCCCTGATTATTTTTATTTCTATGAGGGGGAAATACGTATGGATAAACGTTTTCTTCAATCAAACAGGGAAGCTCGCTGGTCACTCTATCTGACGCTCGCCTATTTAGTTGGTTGGGTTATTTGTGCCTATCTTCCGAGTAATGCGATTGGCTTGACAGGTTTACCTTTATGGTTTGAATGGTCATGTCTCATCCTACCGGTCATTTTCATTTTACTGTGTATTATGATGGTCAAAATTATTTTTAAAGATATTCCGCTGGAGGATAGGGATGCAGACTGAAGTTCTACTACCTCTAATTGGTTATCTTGCACTCGTATTCTTGCTATCTGTGTACGCTTATCGCAAACGCACAAAGGGAGAATTCCTCAATGAGTATTTTTTAGGGAATCGCTCTATGGGGGGTTTTGTGCTCGCCATGACGATCACAGCAACCTATGTCAGCGCCAGTTCATTTATCGGTGGACCAGGAGCAGCCTATAAATATGGGCTAGGTTGGGTACTACTTGCCATGATCCAGCTTCCTGCTATCTGGCTATCACTGGGTGTACTAGGGAAAAAATTTGCCATCTTAGCTCGCCGATACAATGCAGTAACACTCAATGATATGCTTTATGCACGTTACCAAAGCCGCTTTTTAGTTGGGTTTGCAAGTATCAGTTTGCTCGTCGCCTTTTTCGGCGCAATGACCGTGCAATTTATTGGCGGTGCACGACTACTCGAAACCGCTGCGGGTATCCCTTATACCTATGGCTTAATGATTTTTGGTATCTCTATCGCACTCTATACCGCTATCGGTGGCTTTCGAGCTAGTGTGCTCAATGATGCCTTACAAGGCCTCGTTATGTTGTTAGGTACGGTTATTTTGCTTGTTGCGATCATTTACCATGCAGGTGGGCTTGGCGCGGCAGTCGAAAAAATTCAGGCCATTGACCCTAAACTGGTTTCCGTAGAAGGTGCCGATGATATTCTTAGTGGCCCTTTCCTTGCCTCTTTTTGGATTTTAGTCTGTTTTGGGGTGATTGGTTTGCCACACACGGCTGTACGCTGTATTTCCTACAAAGACAGTAAAGCCGTTCACCGTGGTATCGTAATAGGCACAATCGTGATGGCAATACTCATGTTTGGTATGCACTTTGCCGGAGCCTTAGGCCGCGCCGTCTTACCTGATCTCACTATTCCAGATCAGGTTATTCCAACATTGATGGTGCAAGTGCTACCACCTTTTGCGGCGGGTATTTTCTTAGCCGCACCAATGGCAGCAATCATGTCAACCATCAACGCACAGCTATTGCAGTCATCAGCTACGATTGTAAAAGATATCTATTTAAGCGCCGCCCCCGAACAAATTAAGAATGAGAAAAAGCTCTCCCGCATTTCGAGTTTTTCAACCTTAATACTCGGTATCTTGCTGCTGTTCGCGGCATGGGATCCCCCCAAAATGATCATTTGGCTCAACTTGCTGGCCTTTGGTGGACTGGAGGCAGTGTTTTTATGGCCACTGGTTTTAGGCCTATATTGGCAAAAAGCCAACAGCAAGGGAGCGATTAGCGGTATGATTGTAGGCGGCGTCTCTTATGCTCTACTGGCATCATTTAAAATCGAAATCATGGGGTTCCACGCCATCGTGCCTTCACTACTATTTAGCTTGATTGCTTTTATAATTGGTAATCTTTTCGGTAAAAATCCAGTACAATCGGCGCCCAATGAGCAGGCTACGCCTGCAAAAAATTAAGTTAAAAGAGAATAACTATGCCTTGGATACAACTCAGACTCAACTCAACAGGCCAACAAGCCGAAGCTCTCGGCGATGAACTTATTGAAAGTGGCGCAGTGTCAGTCACCTTTCAAGATAGTCATGATACCCCTGTTTTCGAACCGTTACCGGGAGAAACACGACTATGGGGCGATACGGATGTTATCGGCCTTTATGATGCTGAAACTGACATGAACATGGTTGTGGCACAACTTGAAAACAGCCCTCTGCTCGAAAAAGGTTTTGTTCACAAAATCGAGCAACTGGAAGATAAAGACTGGGAAAGAGAGTGGATGGACAATTTTCATCCTATGCGCTTTGGGCAACGCCTGTGGATCTGCCCAAGCTGGCGTGATGTTCCAGATCCTAACGCAGTCAATGTCATGTTAGACCCTGGCCTTGCCTTTGGTACAGGTACTCACCCAACAACGTCGTTATGTCTAGAGTGGCTGGATGGACTTGATCTTGAAGGTAAAACCGTCATCGATTTTGGTTGTGGATCCGGTATTCTTGCGATCGCCGCATTAAAATTAGGTGCAGCACAAGCTATCGGGATCGACATTGATCCACAGGCGATTATCGCAAGTCGTGATAATGCGGAGCGCAACGGTGTCTCAGAACGCCTATCGCTCTACTTGCCTAAAGACCAGCCAAAAGAGCTACAAGCCGATGTCGTGGTCGCCAATATCTTAGCTGGCCCATTACGTGAGTTAGCGCCTATGATAAGCGTATTGCCTCGTACAGGAGGTTTATTAGGGCTTTCAGGTGTCCTTGCTACCCAAGCAGAAGGGGTGGCCGATGCTTATCGTCAACTGTTTGAGATAGACCCTATCGCTGAAAAAGATGAATGGTGTCGTATCACTGGTGTCAAGCGTTTTTGACAAATTTATAATAAAAATCAGTGAATAATTTCTTTGAAATTAGGGCAGGAATAGATTATCTTATAGCTCAAATATTGTTCAACTGCTGGTGATATTCTATCCTGCTTGAGATTTGAACGGACTAACAGCGGTTTTCGTGTGCTTTTTTACAAACACACCTAACCCATTGTTATAAAAGACTAATAGTTGTATTTTGAAAAAATCAAGATAAAAAAGTTAGTGATAAATAACGGTTTGCTCAAAGTTTGTCCTTTCATATCTCGAAAAAAATGCGTAATATACGCGCCCTTGCAGTCACAGTATGGCCCCCTTTAGTTATGCGAATCGGACAATATCAGTTGAGAAACTGTCTTATTGCTGCCCCCATGGCAGGCATTACGGATAGACCATTTAGGTCCCTCTGTTATGACATGGGTGCGGGGATGACGGTATCAGAAATGCTTTCTTCTAACCCACAGGTTTGGAAGACTGACAAATCGAGACTAAGAATGATCCATCGCGATGAACCGGGGGTGCGTTCCGTTCAAATAGCTGGCAATGATCCCGATGAAATGGCTGCCGCGGCTCAGATTAATGTTGAGAGTGGTGCCCAGATCATTGATATCAATATGGGCTGTCCAGCTAAGAAAGTGAATCGTAAGTTGGCAGGCTCTGCACTCTTGCGCTATCCCGATTTGGTGAAGTCTATCCTGTCGGCAGTCGTAAAAGCAGTAGATGTGCCTGTTACACTGAAGATCCGCACAGGTTGGTCACCTGAAGAACGAAACTGCATAGAAATTGCCAAATTGGCCGAAGATTGTGGTATTCAAGCGCTGACCATTCACGGCAGGACCCGTGCCTGTTTGTTTAATGGTGAAGCTGAGTACGACAACATACGGGCAGTTAAGCAGACTGTTGCCATACCGGTTATCGCCAATGGTGACATTACTGACCCGCTTAAAGCCAGAGCTGTCTTAGATTACACGGGGGCTGATGCCCTAATGGTAGGACGAGCAGCTCAGGGAAGACCCTGGATCTTTCGGGAAATCCAGCATTATCTGGACACAGGTGAAATGTTACCCCCCATGCCTATGGCAGAGGTGAAGCGCATTATGATTGCGCACGTACAGGAGTTGCACGACTTTTATGGTCAAGGCAAAGGAGCCCGTATAGCGCGCAAACATGTCTCTTGGTATTTAAAAGAGCATGCACCTGATGACCAGTTCCGGCGCTCATTCAACGCCATTGAGGACGCCAGCGAACAGCTGGAGGTGTTGGAAGCATTTTTTGAATATTTTGCGTAAATAAAGATAAGAGCTGACAGAACTATGTTCGAACAACGCGTAAATTCTGACGTACTAACCGTTGCTACTGTAAATTCACAAGATCAAGTAACTCAAAAACCATTGCGTGATTCAGTTAAGCAAGCACTGAAGAACTATTTTGCTCAATTAAACAATCAAGATGTTAATGATTTATATGAGCTGGTATTGGCTGAGGTAGAGCAGCCTTTGTTGGACATGGTTATGCAATATACCCGTGGAAACCAGACCCGTGCAGCCCTGATGATGGGTATCAACCGCGGTACTCTGCGTAAGAAGCTGAAAAAATACGGCATGAACTAATCCTAGTCGGTTAATGCTTTGTTTTTAAAGGCGCAATAGTGAACAACTATTGCGCCTACCCCTTAAAACGACTACACAATTGACTGCACAGAGAAAACATAGTCTATAATGTTATTTTCATTTTATTCAAAATGACATACCTAGCCTATACCTTTAGGAAAACAGTGAAATTGTTCTTGCCATTCAATCTGTTCTGCTTTTATCCAGCCTATTTTATCCGACTCTACTAAATTGCCATACGGAGTGGCAGCCTGATAAAGCTGCACCCATGTGTTATCGGCAGTACGTTTAGCGACCCAAAAATACTTCAGTGATACAGGCTTTGGGTAGGAAGTAAAGAAGTAAAGGAAGGGCTATTTGGGTACTCATAAACGGTGATCGGGTTTTTAGGCTAGTTGAGAAAAGAAACACATTCACGATCACTGAATACAGAAGAAATCTTAAGGTCAATGCTGATGATCCCTAACAGTGAGAGCCCAATCGGCAGCATTTTATCGATATTGCGTGGAAACATTAGACAATGATCTCAATATGTTTAGCCAATATTTTTTGACGAATGGCAACGTTTCTCATGGCTGCTCACCTTGAGTCGTTAAAAAGTAATGGTGAATTTTTTGTGGCTAAAAAATCCACAGCCAATCGCAATTAATAGCGCACAGACGATAATTAGGCCGATAATAACTGAGAGTGTTGTGCTGACTAGGTTAGGGCTAAGGCGAAAGGTGTAGTGGATACTGCGAAATGCACATATCACCCACAGCAGCAATTGGGCGAGACATTGAGGGATAATCAGTGCAAGTACATAAAGTATGAGGTAGAACAGCGGAATGGCAAAGGGGCTTAGGACTAGCCCCTCGAGGCTGAAATGTGTGACGAGTATTATGGTGAGTATGAAACACAGAATGAGGGTGATAATGAATGCGATGCGTTCAAGACCTAGGCGAATGTGTGCAAGGGTATTCATTAGATATCTCCTATTAATTTAAGCTTGCTGAAATGCTTGAGTTTGCTCTTGTGACGGAATGTGCCACTCATGACCGCAATCACGGCACATCCAGCCAGTTCCCCATGGAATGATGTCTTTGTCTGAATGGCAATGTGGGCAATCGGTCGGGAGTGACGGAGGAGTAGACAAAATTGAATGATGTAGCATGGGATTATCCTTCTGTTGTTGAAATGAGGGGCATCAGCAATTGCGATATCAATCGAAAATGCGGTAACGCAGCGATAAAACTGTTTTGTTGCGAAAGTTGGTTGATATTTTTTTGGGGAATAAATGTACTGGATAGTGGTTTAACGGACTGAATATCTTCCAAAAGAAACACATGGACTTTCTGGTGGTATTCCGCCAATAAATACCATTGCCCTTCTCGGTAAATTAATTGATAAGGCATAACGGGTGAAAACGGCGTTCCGCGGTCAGTAAGGTAATGTGCTGATAGCCTATGATGGCATAGACTAATTGATAAAAATGCTCGGCATGCTCCGCTGAAGTTTGGTGGCGTGATGCCAAATCAAATAAGGTGCATGGGGCTGCTGAGTTAACAGTAATCCCAGTAAGCGACTGTCTAGCCCCGGAAACAATCGAGTCATTCCAATCTGTTTCACAAAGGTAAGAACATCTTTGTCTCGATAAGCTTTTAGCGTATTGATGGGTAAGCGATAACAACCTTGCCGACCTTCTACCCCCAGATAAGCCAAGCGTTCACGTAAATCCCGTTGTAACGTGCGTTCAGAAACATTGAACTCTTGGGCTAAACATGAGAGCACAAGGCTTTCTCCTGCCATTAATCGGGTAATCAGTGCCGATAAACGCATAGCCATACGGTCATATTTTCGATTTGTTGGAAGCATAAACGCGTGCTCTTGTGTACAAACATCATGTTGTTATAAAAAGGAAAAGTGTAACGGAGGGAGAGGACAGGTTATGTCTGTTGGGAAAAATTCTCATTGAGCTATTTAGTGATAAAAAGTGAATTCTAATGAATTGATAAATAAGGTTATGTTGTTTATTTAGACAATGAGAAAAATGAGGGATGACGACACAACCTGTCAGGGAGGGAAAATTAGTTGGGTTGGCGAGAAGCGAGTTGGTTAAATAAGGTATCCGCCATCACCCACAGGGCTTTATTGAGTTTGATATCGCCATCAATCCCATTCACTGAACGAGTGCGAGCGCGTTTCCCTTTTGCAGTGCGGCCTGATAATCCCCCTTTAATCAAGTTCTCTTGTAAACGTTGGTACACTGTCCATAAGTCTTCTTTTTTATCTTCAAAACGGCGAGGCTGTAGAACTTGCTCTCGCGTGACGGGTTGGAACTCTTCACCAAAGCGGTAGGTCAAAGCCGCTTCAGCAAAGGCTTGCTGGGCGGGTGAAGGTAACAATAATGACTGCATACTTTCGCGTTTTTCAGCCACTAGCTCAAACGTATCGAGTACCTCATACGGCCCTTCAATCACTTTGCCCACCACATCCCCTTTATGGGGTACGCGCACTTCCCCCAATACATCGCCGTAAATCAGCCCATTCGCACAGACTTGACGAAATAATCCCGGCAACATTTGGTAGCTGCTGGTGCCATCATGGCTATTGAGCAAGATAATTTCAGGGACTTGGCTCCCCGTAATTTGGTCATGGCGACGTAATCGGAGCATATGCTTGGTGTATTCTCGGCGGCTGACATCACGCACACGAGTTTGACAGGCAAAGAACGGGTAAAAACCTTCTTTTTGTAGACTGTCTAACAAGGTGATGGTGGGAATGTAAGTATAGCGTTCACTACGTGACCCATGCTTATCTTCGGAGAAAACGCTCGGTACAGTACGGAATAATTCTTCAATGGTGAGTGGACGGTCGCGACGAATACTGTTAGCAGAGCCAAAACGCGAAGCTAATAAACTCATGATAGACTCCTGATTAATCAATTAAGTGGAAAATGGCAGCTGATTCGGAATGTTGTGAAGCGTAGTCACGCAACTGATAAAAGCGGTCGCACATCACTTCGCTTTCTGTTTGGAATGACCAGATGCTATACAGGATAAGGCATACCGCAATGCCTGCCGCCTCTTGGCGCACGGTGGCTTCATTGCCGTTGTGCATGTTGAATAGGGTTAAGGTGTCCGCGTTGATATCGGGGTAGAAAAACACCACCATTACTGAGCGTGCCGTACTCCCAATAACCGCCACGGTATTCATCGCAGAATTGTCCCATTGTGGTGAAGATCACCACTTCAAATGTGGCCCAACCTTTTACTGCACCAAAATGGTTGAACCAAAAATCAAGGCGTTGTTCATCGGGAACGAGTGTCATTGCAATAGCAGATTCAATTTTATTATTCATCAGTTGATACTCCAGGAAAAAGAAATAAAAAAGCGCCAATCCCGTTAAGGACTGGCGCTGAGAGTGATAAGTAATGAGTTAAGTTAAGAAGCTAAAAGAACAGGCTCCACAGGGATTTAGCGACGGAGACGATGCTGTTTTTGGCTGTACTAATCGTGCTTTTTATCAAGACAGGTAGAGGAAGGATGTCTATCAGCGTATCGACGACATCACTGACACATTACCCAAAATCGTTACGTGCAGAATTTTCCACAGATTGTGTCCGATAAGGGCGGTGCAGTTGCCTAGCTACCCCGCTGCTGGCTTGTGCTGGTAACGTCTGTATTAATTGCTCTGCTTATTCAGTCAGTTGATAGTTTTCGATTGCAGATACAATCATCACCGGGTGATGCGGCTTAAAGGCAGCTATCACGGCTTGCTGCTTTAATTCTAAGTTAGCCGCTTGTTCAGGGGATGGCTGGTGGCTCTGTTCATCCCACTGGCGACAGGGCTCGATTTTGTCGGCTTGGTTCAGTACGAATAGAAAGCGGTTTGGATGATAACCACATTGTTCAGTCAGAAAGTGGTAGCACTGTTCATCCGATGACCATGCTCTGTCATCGGCTTTGAGTACCCAGATGATAAAATCCAGTTCTGGCAATAAGTTACGGTATAGCGAGTGGTACTCTTTATCTCGCTCAAGGCTTTCTCCTACGCCGGGTAAATCCACAAAGGTGAGTGTGTGGTTGTTCATCGTCATACTGAAGCGCTGAACCTGTCGTGTGCAGCCAGAGACATTACTGACATGGGATAGAGAGGACTGAAATAGCGCGTTGATAAGGCTGGATTTTCCTGCACCTGTCTTACCCATGATTCCAATGGTGGGTGAGTAGTTGATTAAGTGGTTGAGTTGGGTGGAAAAGAGCGTTTGAAATGAATGCGGTAAGGTGGATAGTGCTGTTTTAAATGGATTCCTTTGGGACATATTGCTCCTTGAAATAAAAGAAAATAACAATTATTCAAAGAGATAATATATATCTGAGATTATTTGTAATGATACGAATGGTGGCACGGTTTTCAAAGAACACTCACCGAGCTTTAACGACAACCAATTGTGCATATAAGGTGAATAAACATAAAATGAGTTGATGAATGACAGGGCTTTAGTAAAGTAAAAAAGCGCCTCTGTAAGCCGAGACAAATACTTGGAATATTGATTATTTGTTCTATGAATACCCAAATTTCAAATGGGTAGACGAATGATATCAACAAAAGTTATTTAATCCAGAAATAAATTATAACAAATTACAAGGGTGATGATTTGTAAACGATTGGCTTACGATGAATATCTATATTCAATAAGTTAGATTAATTGAAGCTGACGTCTTTTTCTCAATAGGAAAGGATAGAGAGTGTACGATGTAATATCGTGACAAATATTCTGAAAAAATGGAAAATGGACATAAAAAAATGTTTTTTTATATGTTAATTCGATAAATCACTAAGTGTTGGAATAAAATACATTTTAAGCGTGGATTTTAAGAGCATTACACTATGTTGTTAAGATGGTTAATCCCTGTGGAATTAAATGTTAATCTAATAGTGTATTTTTATTTTTATTAATCAATTAGTTATCTCATTTTTTCTGTATGAAATATTTAGTAACATAGTTTATTTCTATGTACATTAGAACTTACTGGGCTTGTCGTGAATTAGTGTGTTTTTTGTTCGAGGTTTATTCTAATACTGCTTTAATTTGACATCTTTATTAGCATTATATAGCGAAATTTCAACCAGTTTACGCTAAGTCACTTATCCTAGAGAGATACAAAAAGGTCGACAGGTTTACAGTCCATTCATAAGATTTTATTATCCTTAATGTAAATCTTACCGTGCGCACTGGCTGAGATGACGGAAATTAATAGGTAATTACATTTACCTAACTCAACTTGTCATTTTGGATAAAGGATATCGC